>JAEZCN010000196.1 GCA_023433515.1 Pseudomonadota bacterium | reverse complement strand
AATCCCCACTTTTTACACCGGCACCACTATCCCCACCCCTACCAGGTGTAGCGGACGCGGTAGCGGACTACGGCCTCGCCGTCTTTCGCAACCTTTACCGGGAAGGTGATCGTGCGGGCATCTTCCTTCTGGAACTCGTGTGTCTTGGTCAGGATCTTCCAGGTGCTCCAGCGGTAGAGGTTCTCCTTCACCACGACCTCGACGGGCTGCGACTTGTGATTGCGCAGCTTCACTTCGATTTCTTCCTCCATCCACTTCGCGGTCGTGTCGACCGAGAAGCTGACCTGCCGCCGCTCGCCGACCACGTCGAATGCCGAGCCGAGCTTCACGCGGACATTTTCGTTTTTCGGAGTGTGATCGATCTTGTCCTCGCCGATGAACTCGAGGCTGCCGTCCGCATCGTCGAGCTTCGAGACGCGCAGCCGGCCCGCCGGCAGCGGCACGCCGAGACCGAACTGTTTGTCGTTCTTGAACTCGAGGTAGGCGTCCACCTTCTTGTTCATCGGCGAACCCGCGTCGCGACTGACGTACGGGTCCTGGTACAGGTAGACCTGCGGCGCGCCGGCGTACATCAGGATCTTCCTGGCCGGAATCTTCTTCGCCTGGTCGAACAGCTCGATCTGCTTGGTGGAGTTGTTAGGCAGGGTCGTCGGACGGCCGAGCGTATACAGATGGAATTCGAAGAAGTCCTTTTCCGTGAAGCCCGTGTCGGCCTCGGGCGCCGCCGCGGCCCGCATGAGAACCTCGCGCCGCATCTTGTAGTCGACTTGAGGCTCCACGCGATGCACGTCGCCCGCGACGAGCTTGAGCTTCGCGTTGTCGAACGCCGCGCCCGACATGTTGATGATGCTCACCCACGCCGACATGTCGAGGAACCCGCTGTTCGCGTCCGCGCCTTCGTCGAACACGAGGTTGTAATCGGCCCACCAGGTGATGCCACCCGTCTGGTAAGTGACACGCGACTTGTGCGTGCCACCCGAGGGCGACGCAACGTCCCACACCAGCGTCGGCTTGGTGTTGAAGCCGCCCGGCAGTTCGGGAAAGCGCACGCTGGAATACGCCGGCAGCGTGTAGATGGATCCGTCGTTGCCACGCAGCACGATGCCATCGCTCGCCGAAAGCAACGTGCCGCTGATCTGCGTCACGCTGTTGCCCACGGTCTTGTCGACCGTGATCGGTTTGTCGATGAACTTGAGCAGCAGCTTCTGCGTGCTCACGAGATCGAACTGGAAGTTCTGTTCGAGGACGCGCGTCGCCGGATCGGTGAGCGAGGTGAACGTCACCGTCGTCGGGTCGATCAGCGCGGCCACTTCCGTGAATGAAAGCTGGGAGCGTCCCTGCTCGAGTCTGATGTCGCGCTCGTCGCGCACCAGCGCGTATCCCGGCACCGACATCGCGTTCGGCACACCTTGCCCGGGCATCGGCCGGTAGAGCTCCGCTGAGATTCCGCCCGGCTGCGCGGTGCTGTAGATCGTGATCGCGGTTTGCGGGGCGGCCGCCAGGGACTGCGCGCCGGCACCGAGACAGGCGGCCGCAACGGCCGTCGCGAGCGGATTCTTCGGGGACTTCATGTTTGCGGAAACCTCGAAAATTCAGACAGGTTTTCTAACGTCGTTGCAGCGCGGCGCGGTCTATCCGCTCAGGCGCTCGGCAAAATGCGAACTGCGTCGCATGATGGCCGGGAGCCAATGAATGGAATGTGAACCGGCGCAGCGGCATCCGGACATAAGAATCGCAGCATATCCGGGTGCGATCCTGCAGGACCAACGGCAGATGTCAGCCCGAATGGCGCCTGGCGTTCCTTCGCCGCGTGCGCCTCGCCACGGCCAGGCAGGATGATTTGGCCATGAATGTGCGGAACCCTGGACCACGATGGAAGCTGCGAATCGTATCGATTCCTCTGGCGTAAACCGGACGCCCGGCACGGGCTCGGCCGCGCCTGCCATGGATCGTGAGTTCATCATCAAGAACCAGATCGTCGAGCGTTATCTCGCCGGCCGTCTGCCGCCCAAGGGCGTCACCGATTTCGAAAGACTGATTCGCGCGCGCCCCGAGCTCGTCGAAGAGATAGGGTTGCCCGATCGCGTGAACGCGGGCCTGCGCCTGCTCGATGCCGCGGGTATCGCCGAGCCCTGGGCCGAGAAGGAAAAGAAATTCTGGGAGAAGCCGATCTTCGGTTTCATCGCCGCGGGTCTGGCCGCCGCCGCCCTGATCGGTTGCATGGTGCTCGCGATGCAGGTGTCGAACCGTGACACGCAGATCGTGAAGCTGCAGAAGGACAACCAGGACCGTCCGATCGCTCCTTCGACTTCCAAGCGACGGATCATCGTCGAACCGGGCCGGAATGGCCCGCCCGCACGAGCGACGATATCGCTCAACCGGGGCGAGTTCGCCGAGATGAAGGCAGACATGTCGTGGACGAAGTTCACGACGTTCAAGGTTTCGGTCGTTCGCGTCGATCAGGGCCGCGTGGCCGAGATCGACGGGCTCCACAAGGATTCGAACGGACACCTGCGCCTTTCGCTGAATGCGGGCGCGTTCGGTCCTGGTGAGTACCTGGTGACGATCGAAGGCTTGAACATGCGCCGCGAGAGCCTTCCGATGGCCTGGTACAAGTTCTCGGTCAGCCACTGATTACGCTTACGCCCTGATCGTAACCTTGTCGATGATCCGCGGCTTCGTGGCGCGCGGATCCGCCGCTTCCATCGTCATCTCACCGTTGCGGGTCGTCGCGCGCCAGCGCCGCGGCACGGTGTCGATCGCGATCGAGTAGATGGTCAACGTTCCATTCGGGGCGACACGCAGCCGCAGCCACTGCTTGAAGTCCTGGACACGCAGCGCGGAAAACGCCTCGTTCGAATGCCTTCCCAGGAAGCGCACGGACACGAGTAGATAGAGTCCCATGATGAATCCGCCGGCGAGGCCGCCCAGCACGAACGTGATGAGGCCGGACGTCAGCAGCTGAACCACGCTGCCGAAGCTCAAGTGCAGCAGGTTCACGGTCGCGAGCAGCGACAGCCAGCCGACCAGGAAGGCCGCGGCCAGGTGCGCGAACGCGTGACCTGCGCCACCGAGGATGCGCCACCAGCGCACGTGCGTGTCGGTGAAGAAGATGAACGAGGCGATGATCCCCACGAGCCACATCCCGTTGAGCGGATCGCGAACGCTCGCGTTGATCGACCGGCTCAGCGCGGTCGGTAGATCGACGACGTCGGCGGCCTGGAGGCTCGCCGATGCGAGCCACGCCGACATCGCGTATAGAAAGGCGGGCAGCCACAAGAACTTCGGGTTGCGGAAGGGAAAGCGCAGGTTGCGCCAGGAAAGCGCACGCGACGTTTTCTCGTCCGGATAAACGGCCTTCTGCACGAAGCCGTCGCGCAGCACGTGGGTCTCCGGTGCGTGCGTCGGATGCAGGAACGCGCCTCCGCCGCCGGAGGTGATCTTCTGCACTCCCTCCGCGTTCTCGTGGCGCTTGTAGAAGTGCAGATCGCCGGTGAGGTACACGCTCACGTTGCGATTCAGGACCTGGCGTTCGAGGAATTGCCGGGTGGATTCCTCCTCGTAACTTTCGTGGCGCGGATAGGCGTCCTCGAGTATCCACCGCGGCTCCGGCACGCAGGCGATGATCTTCGTCTGGTCGTCGAGCAGCGCGCCGACCTTCTTGAAGTATTGCACCTGCGGCTCGTCGAGTTCCTGGCCGAGCTGCAGGTCGAATGCGAACAGCCACCAGTTGGCGGGTAGCTTGATCGCGAAATAGCTGCGCGTCTGTCGCGTGCGGCAGGTCGCGAAGCCGCGCTCGGGCCTGCAGAACGTACGTGAGAAGGCGATCAGGCTGTCGTACCAGTCGTGGTTACCCGGGATCGCGAACAAATCGGGCCGCGTGCGCCCCGCGAACGCCAGCCGATAGGGCGTTTCCGTGCGCATGTCGTATTCGGCGCGCGTCGGATATGGATAGACCTCATCGCCACCGAAGATCAGTACCCGGCCCGGCTCGGTCCTGACGCGAACGCCGTCGTCGTCGGCGACCTCGAGTTCAGGCTGCGCGATCGCATCGGCGATCGCGTAGGTCGGATTCCAGCCGTCGCCGATGTCCGCGACGTAGTCGAGCCAGAAGTCACCCGACGAGTGCGAATAGTCGAACTCGTTCTGCGGCTGACTGGCGAGCGCCTCGATGAGGCGCGTATCCGAGTGGCGGCCGAAGACGTTGGAGATCGCGACCAGGTAGGCCGAGTGCGCCAGCACGCGCGGATCGAACCATCCGACCATCGGACGGCGCCGCGGCATGCGCTGTTTCTTCACCCCGCGCCTCGCAGCGTGAGCACCGGCGGCTGGTTCACGACGGAACGAGTGGCCAGCCAACCCGCGAAGCACACGAGCAGACCACCCCCCGCGAGGCCGTAGATCCACACCCAGGGGTCACCGTTGTATTCGATCTGCAGCATGCGCTTGGCGACCAGGTAGCCGGCGATCGACGCGCCGGCCGCCGCGAGAATGCCCGCCAGCACGCCGAGCGTGGCGAATTCGGATAACAATCCCTTGAGCACCGTGCCGCGGCTCGCGCCCAGCGTGCGCAGCATCGCGCTTTCGTAGCGGCGTTCCTCGCGACTTGCCTGCACGGCGGCGATCAACACGACGAGCCCGGCGATGAGCGTGAACAGGAAAACGCTTTGAACGGCGGCGAGCGCCTTGTCGATGACGCTGCGCACCTGAGCAAGCAGCTCGTCGACGTTGAACACGGACACACTCGGGAAGCGCCGCACGAGCTCGGCGATGGTGCGCGGATCCTTCGCAGGCATGTGCGCGGCCGTCATCCACGTGCCCTGGGAGCCTTCGAGCAGGTCCGGCGCGAACATCAGGAAGAAGTTGGGCTGGAAACTGTCCCACTTCACCTTGCGCACGCTCGAGATCTTCGCGGTCTGGGTCTCGCCGGCGATGTCGAACTCGAGCTCGTCGCCGAGGCTCAGTTTCAGTTCTTCCATGTATTCGGTCGATACCGACACGAGTGGTTTGCCCGCATCGGCGGCCGTGAACCACTGGCCCGCGGTGATCTCGTTGTCGCGGCGCAGTGTTTCGGTCCAGGTGATGTTCTGGTCGCGCGTCGCGAATTCCTTGCCGCGTGGCGTCGCGAACTGGATGTCGTCGATCGGCTTGCCGTTGATGTGGGTCATGCGCGCACGGACCATCGGCATGACCTGCGCGCGCTCCGCGCCTCGCTCGTTCAGGAATTTCGCGAATGCATCGCGCTCGTCCGGCGGGATGTTGATGAAGAAGAAGTTAGGCGTGTCGGCCGGCAGGCTGCGCCGCCAGTCGTCCAGCAGATCGTTGCGCACCACGGCGAGCAACAGCAGCATCATGATGCCGTGCGCGAAGGCGGTGAGCTGCACCACGCTTTCCGTGCGCCGGCGACCGAGATTCGCGATGCCGTAACGCCACGAGACGCCGACGCCGCCGCGCAGCCGGGTAGTTAGTTTGACGAGCGCCCAGCCGGCGGTCGCGACGACCAGGACGAAGGCCGCGAGCCCCACGACGAAGCCGAGGAACAACGCGACGTCGCGCACCACCCAGTAGATGAGGAACGCGATGGCGAGCACGGCCGGTCCGAAGGCGAGGATCACGAGAGGTTGCGGCGGACCCACGTCGCGGCGCAATACGCGCAGGGCCGGCGTGCGCGAGAGCTGCAGCAGCGGCGGCAGAGCGAACCCGGCCAGGACGGCGATGGCCGTCAGGAATCCGACGACGAGCGGCGCCACGCCCGGCGGCGGGAGCTCGCCCTTGAGCAGGCCCTGCAAGGCGATCACGAGCCAGGCCTGCGCTCCGAAGCCCACGAGTGACCCCAGTATCGCGGCGATCAGTCCGACGATCGCGAGCTGGATGAGGCTCACCGATAGCGTGAAGCCGCGCGTGGCGCCGAGGGTCTTCATCAGCGCCACCGAATCGAGGTGGCGGTGCACGTAGCGCCGCGCAGCCATCGCGACCGCGATCGCGCACAGCAGCACGGCCACGAGGCTCGCGAGGCTCAGGAATCGCCCGGCGCGGTCGATCGCGTTCTTGATCTGCGGGGCTGTCTCTTCGACGTCGATCAGGCGCTCGGAGCTTTTCTTGTTGGCCTCGAGCCATTTTCTGAACTCCTTGATGTCCTCGCGATTTCCCGCGAACAGGCGCGAGAAGCGCATCCGGCTGCCCGGCTGGATGAGCTGCGTCGCCTCGAGGTCCACGTCGTTGATGATGATCGACGGCGCGAGCTCGACGAACGTCGCGCCCTGGTCGGGACGCGAGATCAATATTCTCGAGACACGGAACGTGCTCGCGCCGATCGTGATTTCACTGCCGATGTCGGCGCCGAGTGCGATCGCGAGGCGCGATTCCGGCCAGGCTTCACCCGGTTCCGGGATGGTCGCGGCCTGTTGTGGAGGACCGAAGGGCTCGTCCGAGATCAGCACCTTGCCGCGCAGCGGATAACCCGGCGACATGGCGCGCAGCGCCGAGAGCTGGCTGGCGTCACCGTTGAACACGACGCTCAGCATTCCCGTCTTGCGCGTGTAGTGGATGCCGCGCTTCGTCGCTTCGGCGGTGGCCGAGTCGTCAATTGCCTGGGCGGATTCGAGCACGAGGTCCGCGGCGAGCACTTCGCCCGCCTGGTTGTCGACCGCGATGCCGATGCGGTCGGTGAGGAACCCCACGCCGGTCAGTGCCGCGACGGCTACTGTGATCGCAAGCAGCAACACGCCGAGCTCCCCGGATTTCCACTCGCGGAGGAGCGTGCGAAGAGCGATGTAGAGAGCGTTCATGCCGGGGCGAACGAGCCGGAATCCATGTGAAGCACGCGGCCACAGCGTTCCGCGAGCGCACGGTCGTGTGTGACCAGGACGAGCGTGGTCCGCGATTGCGCGTTGAGATCGAACAGCAGCGCGACGATGCGCTCGCCCGTGTGTGTATCGAGATTGCCCGTCGGCTCATCCGCGAACAGGACCGCCGGGCGAGTGACGAACGCGCGTGCGATGGCCACGCGCTGCTGCTCGCCGCCCGAGAGCTGCCGCGGGTAATGGCCGGTCCGGTGCTCGAGGCCTACTCGATTCAGGGTTTCCATGGCCGCCTCGCGGGCGTCGCGCCGGCCGGCGAGTTCCAGCGGCAGCATGACGTTTTCCACGGCCGTCAGCGACGGGACCAGATGAAACGACTGGAACACGAATCCCACGCGCTCCGCGCGCAGGCGGGCGCGGCCATCTTCGTCGAGCGACGTCAAGTCGGCATCGGCGAGGGTTATGCGTCCGGAAGTCGGTTCATCGAGACCGGCCAGCAGCGCGAGCAGCGTCGATTTGCCGGCCCCGGAGGCGCCCACGATGGCAACTGATTCGCCGGCGGCGATGTCCAAGGACACATCGTTGACGATGGTCAGCACGCCTTCGGGACTGCTAACCTTTTTCGTGAGGTGTTCGGCTTTGAGTACGCTCATCAGGCTCTTTCAGTTCGCGTTGTTACTGGCAGTGTCGCTGGCGTGGGCAACCACGGCGGGCGCCGCCAATGCTTCCCCGCGCACCGTTGTCGTGCTTGGCGACAGCCTGAGCGCCGGGTATGGCATCAAGCTTCAGGAGGGCTGGGTAAAACTGCTGGAGCAGCGACTCGCCAAGGAAGGGTACGGATACCGCGTGGTCAATGCCAGCATCAGCGGTGAAACGACCCAAGGGGGTCTCGCCCGCCTGCCCCGCACGCTGGAGACTCACAAACCCGACATCGTCATCGTGGAGCTCGGCGGCAACGACGGCCTGCGCGGTCTGCCGCTCGCCACGAGCCGCGAGAACCTGCGCAAGATCATCGAACTGTCGCGCGACGCCAAGGCGCGAGTCGTGCTCGTCGGCATGGTGATTCCGCCTAACTACGGGCCGCGTTACGGCCAGCAGTTCCGCGACATGTTCGCCGACCTCGCCGGGACATATTCACTGCCGTTCGTGCCGTTCTTCCTGGACAAGGTCGCGCTCGAACCCGGGCTCATGCAGGAGGACGGCATTCATCCGAACGCCAAGGGTCAGCCGCAGATGCTCGAGAACCTGTGGCCCAAGCTCAAGCCGCTGCTAGTTGCTCCCGGCAAACCCAAAGGCTAGCCTCGATACCTCGCTGTCGAACGGGGGTATCGTGGAAAAACATTGGCTCAAGTCGTATCCACCCGGGGTTCGCCCCGAGATCGACGTCAATGAATACCCCTCCCTCAAGGAACTGATCGAGCGCGGTCTGGCACTTCATGCCGTGCGCGATGCGTACGTCCAGATGGGCCAGGCGCTCACCTACGGCGACCTCGACATCCAGTCGGCTCAATTCGGCGCGTTCCTGCAGCACTCTTGCGGCATGCAGAAGGGCGACCGCGTCGCCATCATGATGCCGAACCTCCTGCAGTACCCCATCGCCGTGCACGGCGCGTTGCGGGCCGGCATGACCGTGGTCAATACGAATCCGCTCTACACCGCCCGCGAGCTCGAGCACCAGCTCGTGGATTCCGGTGCGACCACGATCGTCATCCTCGAAAACTTCGCGCACGTGCTCGAGCACGTGATCAAGCACACGAACATCAAGCACGTCGTGGTCACGAGCGTCGGCGAGATGCTCGGATTTCCGAAGGGTGCCATCGTCAACTGGGTGGTGCGGAAGAAGCGCAAGCAGGTGAAGCCGTACAACCTGCCCGGCGCAAAGACTTTCAAGCAGGCGTTGGGGGAAGGCGGCACCGCGCGGATGAAGCCGGTGAGCCTCAATCATTCGGACATCGCGTTCCTGCAATACACCGGAGGAACCACCGGCGTCGCAAAGGGCGCGATGCTCACGCACGGCAACATGGTCGCGAACGTGCTCCAGGCGCTCGAGTGGATCAATCCCTCGTTCCCGCGCGATCCCGCGACGCTGATCACCGCGCTGCCGCTGTATCACATCTTCGCGTTGACGGCTAACTGCCTGCTGTTCGTGCGGTTGGGCTGGCGGAACATCCTCATCACGAATCCGCGGGACTTCCCGGCGTTCGTGAAGGAGCTGAAGAAGTACAAGTTCGTTTTCATGAGCGGCGTGAATACGTTGTTCAATGCGCTGCTCCACACGCCCGGATTCGACAAGGTGGATTTCAGTTCGCTGCAAGTCTCGCTTGGCGGCGGAATGGCAGTGCAGGAAGCCGTCGCGAAACGCTGGAAGGAAGTGACCGGCAACGTGCTCACGCAGGCGTGGGGCCTGACCGAGACCTCTCCCGCGGCGTGCATCAATCTACCCGGCGAAGACTTCAACGGGTCGATCGGGTTTCCGATTCCGTCCACGGAAATTTCGATTCGCGACGACGACGGCAACGAGCTCGGCATCAACCAGGTCGGCGAGATCTGCGTGAAGGGTCCCCAGGTGATGGCCGGCTACTGGAATCGGCCCGATGAAACCGCGCAGGTGATGATCGGCAAGGATTGGTTACGCACCGGCGACATCGGCCGCATCGACGAACGCGGGCTCGTGTACATCGAAGATCGCAAGAAGGACATGATTCTCGTATCCGGATTCAACGTTTATCCGAACGAAGTCGAGAGCGTGGCCGTCACGCATCCCGGCGTGCTCGAAGCCGCGGCGATCGCGCAGCCGGACGAGAAGTCAGGCGAAGTCGTTGCGCTGTTCGTGGTGAAGAAGGACCCGAACGTAACCGAGCAGGCGGTCATCGATCACTGCAAGGATCAGCTCACCGGATATAAAGTGCCGAGGAACGTGTACTTCAGGACGGAATTGCCGAAGACGAACGTCGGGAAGATATTGCGGCGGGCGTTGAGGGATGAGTTGCCGAAGTAGCTTTAAACACGCTTTCTCGCCGCCTTCTTTCTTGTTAGCGATCGTCGGCGCACGACTTTGCCATCGTCGATATAGCCGAACGCGAAGGCACCAGCAGAGCAAGTCTTCACCCTTGTGTTATTGGCTCGAACTACTCGAGACTCGAGCCAATCGTCAACTGCCGTCAAGAAGGCCATCCCCTGCTTCTGCAGGTACTCTCGAAAGCCTCTAGCATGCCCAGTAGGCAATCGATAGACCTTGCACCCACGCTCAAACAAGAGATCCTCTCTGCGGCGCGTTTCTGTGTTTCGCATGACAGTTTCTGCGAGCCTCCCAACTCCTTCCGCCATGTGAGAAAGAAGTTCGGTCGTGGGCTTGGGGACAAGCGCATATCGTGCTGCAGGTAACCAACTTCGCGCTCCGTGTCGCTTGATTAAATCGCTTGCAACTAATCTGGCGCAAACGGATTGGAACTCGCCCTTTCCGAAGTGAAGCGTCGTCAGCTTTCGCAACTCTCTTGCTTGAAGCGGCCGGGGATGCCCGTCAGGACCCAGATATTCGGTCTCAGAGTGCCAGCTGCGCAGGATCGCCCCCAATCCGTAGAGATCAATATTCGGGAGCGGACCGCTCGCTGAATAAAGCGTTAATGCTCGCGATAGACAGCCGTCAAGGAAAGCGCGGACCTCCTGCGCCGAAGCGCCACTCTTTAGCTTCAATTCAAGCATTCGAATAATCGCATTCTGCAAATGTTTGTTAGTCTCGACCTCCATTTGTCTTTTCGGTCGCATGGTTCTACCTCTTGCGTTTGAGTTTGCTCGCAGTCGCCTCTGCGGGTTTCGCTGCAGCGATTGCGACTGTCACTTCCATTGGATATTTCCCCCGGCTTACCGGAAAGCCTCCAAGTTCAGAAATGCCTTCGAGGAAGGCTGCCTTCTTTTCGTCGAGAAGACGAACGGCTGCAAGCAGCTGGGGAATTGAGTCAAAGCGCAATCGAATATGGTTTGTATTCGAGGTCAACTCAATTGCTTGAGTTTCTTGACCAAATATTGAAATTTGATTCACCCACGGCGAGATCGCTCGCATCGCATGAATGGCTGCTCGAGGGATCCTGCTGTCCGTACGAACTAGTCGAATAGTTCCACCAGAAATTTCTCGAACTATGCCCATGCGCACCATCTCTCGAAGCATTGCCCTAGCAGGGATGTCTCCGCTGTAAGACTTTACGAGAGCGGTGAAGCTGCGAGCCTTGCCTTCGTATGGCAGTGCGTGACTGATGCGGGAGCCCTTTGAGTAGCGACTATCAGTTAGCCATCCGTGCACAACTTGTGCGACACGATTTTGTGGTCGTCGATCGGCGGTCTTATCGCTAGTTCGCAGGATGCGAGAAACTTCCGTGCGGGTAAGCCCAGTAGTTGCGGCGATTCTCGCCGTAGACATTCGCTTAGAATTTCCCTCGACATTGCGTGCGGCGTCAATGAATGCTCGCTTGGCCATTCTCATCGCATGGTGGAATCCGTATCCGGACGCCACGAGCAAGTGCGCCAAACTTGCCAGTACTTGTTCTAAGTTTTTGTCGAGTTCCGAAGAAGTGCTACGCCTGTTCGGATAGCGCGCCCTTGAATGGGTCAGCTTATTTTTTGAGCGCCTGCCGACCATGGATCGGTCGAGGATATTCATTCAGCGTGCAGTTTGACGCAATGCCGCTGAAAATTTGATCGGAGTGAGTTTCTGGTCAAATGCACCAATTATTCGGCTTGCCGTTTTTCGCCTTCCACGCGATCCTGATTGCGACTAGAGCTAGTCGCTTGAAGTTGCATCGTTCGTGTGAGGGAACAGTCGCTGCTATGGAGGGCTAATACCGGTGCCGAGGCTTAGATTCACAGGGTTCCCGTCCCGATGATCGAATTGGCCTGAACGCCCGTGCCGATAATTGAGAACGTGGACGTTCCCGTACCAATAATTGAGTGTGCTGATACGCCGGTCCCGATAATCGAGTTGGCTTGAACGCCCGTTCCGATAATGGAGGATGTGGATGCTCCAGTACCGATGATCGAATGCACCGAGGCGCCTGTGCCAATGATCGAGCTAGCTTGAACGCCAGTTCCGATGATCGAAGAGGTGGACGCGCCTGTACCGATAATAGAGTCCGCTGAAGCGCCCGTGCCGATGATCGAGTCAGTTTGAACGCCCGTCCCAATGATGGAGGAGATAGACGCGCCTGTTCCAATGATCGAGTCTACTGAGGCGCCTGTGCCGATTATTGATAACCGAGACACTCCCGTCCCTATAATCGAATCGGCTTGAATGCCGGTACCAATAATTGAATTAGCTTGGCTGCCCGATTCCGCGTCGAAAGTTAGTGAAGAGACGGATGCAGCAACAATGGCGCCGCCAATTTGTGGTTGCGTGCCAACCACCTCAATCCGCTCATGCATACTTGGCGTGGCCTGATCAAAGAGAATCGCTGTGCTTCCAAGGACCGCGAATGAACCGACTTCCGCCTTGCTTTCAGTAACTTCGCCGGATAGATAGACTTGAGAAACACCAGGAACGTACAAGGCTCCAATTGAAGACAAATTGGTCGCAATTAAAGTCCCATCCGGGTCGCTTGAAATAGTGATTGCTGCGTAGCGCAATGAGTCATCCCATGGCGACTCGCAGAGGGTGGCGAGAACAAATTCGTCTGTTGCTCGAAGCTGCAATCCGAGCACCTGAATCGTTTTGTTAGTGCAGTCGAGCGCTTCGATTTGCGCGACAACAGAACCAAACTTTGATTGGTTATTAGGCGCAGCCGACGTAACGTTTACGGAAGCAACCACGGCGAGTGCCCCGAGCCACGCGCCCGATAGCAAACTTGGAGACCTGTATTTCACTTAATCCCGCCCCGATGCATGAATCTGAGACTTAGGTCACAGACATTACACCGTTTTGCCCAATTCGTAAGATAAGTTAACCCGTAAGGGAATGTGCGTCAAAACGAGCACGGGCTGGAGGCGCCGACATCGCGGCTAAGTCTTCGAATCTACTCGGATTACGTGTTGTTCCAAGTCAATTGCTGCATCACCTGGCGCAACGTACTGAAAGACACTGACACCGGTTGGAATCCGCACCTCGGGGCGTTTGATGGGCCGCCTGGCCAAAGCGGCAAGCCAGTCGTCGATGTCCGACAGCATTGCGTACGTACGGTCACGAACGTAAGCCTCGAATTCGCCCATGCATTCTTCTGGAAGCCCTCCGTCTGGGAAAACAGATCGCTCGATCCGCTTCGGAGAAGATTTTGCGTCCATGTTGTATTGAAGCGTTGACGCAAGGTTTGTCATCGCCGTACCGAAGTATTCCAACATCTCTGCAGATAGGGGCTCAGGCACCACGTAAGAACGTGATAGGACTTTCACATGCGTATCACCAGAACGAGCGATCATGCCAGCGTTTAGCAATTGCTCGAACGCGCTCTGTGGATCCATTGGGATTGGAGATCCCGCAACAAGCTCAAGAAAGTTTCGGCTCCCCGACCCACTGTAAGGCAACTCAAGCGGAACACCGTAGGGTCCAAGAAAAGCCGAGTCCGTATGCCACCGATGAAGTACCGCTGCCAGGGCTTGAGCGTCGGTCTGCAGTGGAATCTTGAGCCACTCATCTGAGCTAACAAGACGTTCCACATCCTTCTTAGCCACTCCGCTAAGAATTGAGATCCGCGAGGTAGATACCCGTTTAGCTGAAGAAAGTCCGTCTGCGATTACAATCTCAACATAGATGCCGCGAAGCAGTTCGATGAACTCATCGAACCGAACTCCAGCTCTAAACAGGATACGCACCAATGGCTTCAGCACCTTGCGAAGGGTGTGCACGAGCTGTGCGCGGTACGTATCGCTCATTAGTTGCGCCTCATCGTTCTCGCACTCATCTGCCGCGGATACGCGCGTATTCGACAAAAGCAAACCTATCCGTCATCCCCGCCACATAATCCGCAACAACACGCGCCCTTGCGGCAATACCGCCTTCGGCTTCCGCGCGGCTAACTAGCAACTGATGTTCGGCTGGCAGGCGATTCGGTTCCTTCAGGTACGTCTCAAACAAGGTCTTGAGCGTCGAGCGGGCCTCATCCATGACGGTCTTCACCTTTGGATGATTGTAGAGCTTCGTACGCAGGAAGCGCTTGAGTTCCTGATGTTCTTCGAGCGCCTCGTCACTCAGCGAAATCAGCGGTCGTCCTTGTGAGCGTACCGCATCGATACTGTCCACCTTCGCTTCCGCTATGTTCTTTTCGGCCTGAACGATCAGATCGCTGACCAGGTAGTCGACCATGCGACGGATGGTTTCGTACAACTGTCGGCGGGAAGGAACATCGGGGTAACGCTGGATAACCTCCGCGTGGAATCGTTCGAAAACGCGGACCTCCCGCAGATCGTCGACGTCTATCAATCCTGCGCGCACTCCATCGTCGACATCATGATTGTTATAGGCGATGGCGTCGGCGAGATTCGCCAGCTGAGCCTCGAGGCCGGGTTGGGTCCGCTGCAAGAACCGTTCACCCACGTCGCCTAGCTGCCGCGCGTTCTGCACGGAGCAGTGTTTCAGCACGCCTTCTCGGCACTCGAATGTGAGGTTCAGGCCGGGAAACTCGGCATAGCGCTCTTCGAGCTCATCGACGACTCGCAACGACTGCAGGTTGTGCTCGAAGCCGCCGTAATCGCGCATGCACTCGTTGAGCGCATCCTGGCCCGCGTGGCCGAACGGGGTATGGCCGAGATCGTGCGCGAGACAGATGGCCTCGGTCAGCGTCTCGTTCAGCCACAGTGCCCGCGCGACGGTGCGGCCAATCTGCGCGACTTCGAGCGAGTGGGTGATCCGCGTGCGGTACAGGTCGCCTTCATGGTTCACGAACACCTGGGTCTTGTAGACGAGGCGACGGAACGCGTTCGAATGGATGATGCGGTCACGGTCGCGCTGGAATTCGCTCCGAAATCGCGGTGGCGGCTCGGGATAACGTCGGCCGCGGCTCTTCTCATCGATGGCAGCGTACGACGCGAGCCCCGCGTTCATGACTCACCCGCAGCGAGTGCGCAACGTCTCGCGCAGTGCAGCGTCTTCATACTCGCCGGTGACGACGGACTTGCCGATGCCCTTGAGCAGCACCAGCCGGATGCGTCCCGCCGCGACCTTCTTGTCGATCTTCATGTTCTCGGCGAGCGTGGCTGCCGACAGCGAGCTCACGTCGGTACGCAGTCCGAACCTGGCCAGCATGTTTTCCACGCGTGCCACGTCGGCGGGACTGACCCAGCCCAGTCGCTGCGAAACATCCGCGGCCAGCAGCATGCCGGCGCCGACCGCTTCTCCGTGGAGCCAGGTGCTGTAGTTCGTGGCGCTCTCGATGGCGTGACCGAAGGTGTGCCCGAGGTTGAGCAGCGCGCGATCGCCGCGCTCGTGCTCGTCGCGCGCGACGATCTCGGCCTTGATCTCGCACGAACGCCTGATGGCATACGTCAATGCCGCGGTATCGCGCGCGAGCAGTTTCTCCGCGTTCGCATCGAGCCAGTCGAAGAAATCGCGATCGACGATGAGGCCGTACTTGATGACCTCGGCGAGCCCGGCCCGGAGTTCGCGATCCGGCAACGTCGACAACGCATTCGTGTCCGCGAACACGGCCGCGGGCTGGTGAAACGCGCCGATCATGTTCTTGCCGCCCGGATGGTTCACCCCGGTCTTGCCGCCCACGGATGAATCCACCTGGGCCAGCAGCGTGGTTGGCATCTGCACGAAGGCGATGCCGCGCTGATAACAGGCCGCGGCAAAGCCGGACATGTCGCCCACGATTCCGCCACCCAGGGCGACCACGCAGGCATCGCGCGCGAAGCGATTGGCGATCAGCACATCCATCATCCGCGAGATGTTCGCGAAGGTCTTGTGGACCTCGCCGTCGGGCAGCACGACTTCGACGCAGCGGCGCGGCGCCCGCGGCCC
>JAEZCN010000111.1 GCA_023433515.1 Pseudomonadota bacterium | reverse complement strand
CCTTCCGACCCAACGGTAGAAGTTGAGACAAACGCCGGCAATGCCCGGCGTTTTTCTTTGCCCCGGAAAATCGGGGGCTGCACCCCTTCCGACCCAACGGTAGAAGTTGAGACAAACGCCGGCAATTCCCGGCGTTTTTCTTTGCCCCGGAAAATCGGGGGCTGCACCCCTTCCGACCCAACGGTAGAAGTTGAGACAAACGCCGGCCCTTCTTTCTAAAGAAGAGCCGGCGTTTTCGTTCTTGGCGCCCCACTCCTGCTGACAACTCCCCTGACCTGGCGTTGAATCCCGGGTTCACGATCCAAAGGAGCCCATCATGCGCAAGGCCGCGTCCTTCCTCGCCGCGTTCATCGCAGGCACCGCCCTCGCCCAGCAATCCGCGCCGCAACCCTCGCTCGTGCGCGAAGGCGTCACCGAGAAACTCACCGGGCACGTCTGGGCGATCCCGGACGGTTCCGCGTCGCTGGTCCCGAACGTCGGCATCGTCGCGGGCTCGAAGGCCGTGCTGGTCATCGACACGGGCATGGGTGCGCGTAATGCGGAGACGGTGCTGCGCGAGGTCGCGAAGGTGGCGCCGGGCAAGCCTATCTACATCGTGACCACGCACGTCCATCCCGAACACGACATGGGCGCGCATGCGTTTCCGCCCGACTCGAAGCTGATCCGCTCGAAGGACCAGCTCGCCGACATCACGGCCGGCACCGGCACGAACCTGATTCCGGTCTTCTCTCGGCGCTCGACGCTCAACACCGAACTACTGAAGGACGCAAAGCACCGCGACGCGGACATCACCTTCGACGGCGAATACGCGCTCGATCTCGGCGGTCTCGAAGCGAAGATCTACGAGATGGGCCTCAATCACACGGCCGGCGATACCGCGGTGCTCGTCGACGGCGTGTTGTTCTCGGGAGATGTCGCGATGAAGCCGCAGCCCGCGTTCGCGAATCCGAAGGCGACGATCTCGCACTGGCTGGAGAGCCTCGACCGCTTCGATGCGATGAAGCCGAAGCAGGTCGTGCCGTCGCACGGGCCCTTCGGTGGCGCGGAGATCATCGAGGGGTATCGCACCTATCTCACGCTGATCCGCGACCGCGCCGCCGAGTTCAAGAAAGCGGGCAAGTCGCAGGACGAGGCTGTCCAGGCCATCACGCAGGAATTCGCCGCGCAGTATCCGGACAAGAACCGGCTCGCGGGCGCGATCCGCGCGGGATACGCCGAGGCGCGCTAGCTAGCCGCGGATCGCGGCGCGCATCGCGTCGATCGTCGACTTGTAATCCTTCGCGCCGAAGATCGCCGAGCCGGCCACGAACATGTCGGCCCCCGCGCGCGCGATCTCCGCGATGTTGTCGACCTTCACGCCGCCGTCGATCTCGAGCCGGATCTCGCGGCCCGACGCATCGATGAGCTTGCGCACCGCGCGCACCTTGTCGAGCGCGCCCGGGATGAACTTCTGCCCGCCGAAGCCCGGGTTCACCGACATCAGCAGGACGAGGTCGAGTTTGCGCAGCGTGTGATCGAGCCAGTCGAGCGGCGTCGCGGGGTTGAGCACGAGCCCGGGCCTGCAACCGTGCTCGCGGATGAGCTCGATCGTGCGGTCGACGTGCTCGGTCGCTTCCGGGTGGAACGAGATGTACGTGGCACCCGCCTTCGCGAAGTCCGGCACGATGCGATCGACCGGTTTCACCATGAGGTGCACGTCGAGCGGCGCGGTGATGCCGAACTTGCGCAGCGCCTCGCATACCAGCGGACCCACGGTCAGGTTCGGGACGTAATGATTGTCCATCACGTCGAAGTGAATGACGTCAGCACCCGCCGTCAGTACCGAACGGACCTCGTCGCCCAACCGCGCGAAGTCCGCGGACAGTATCGAGGGCGCGATCCAGGGTGTGAGCATGGGTGAAGTCTACGTGACCGCGTTCAGGTTGGCGAAGCCGCCTCGTCGGGCGGTGGCGGCCGCGTGCTGATCAGAAGTTTGTCGATGCGCGTTCCGTCGAGATCGACCACCTCGATCCGCAGGTCCCGCCATACGAGCGTCTCGCCGACGACGGGGAGTCGCCCGAGGTGCCAGAGCAGGAAACCGGCGATCGTATGGAATTTGCCGCCCGCGGCGAGGTCCTTGCGTTCCAGCAGACGCTCGACTTCGTGGATCGATATCTGGCCGTCGAGCAGCCAGCTTCCATCGTCGCGGCGCACGGCCTCGCTGCGCTCGGGTACCGCGACGTCGCCGACGCTGCCGGCGATCGCGCGCAGGATGTCGACCGGCGTCACCAGACCGAGGATTTCTCCATATTCGCCGGTGACGATCGCCAGGTGCACGTTCGCGCTGCGGAACGTATCGAGCAGCTTGAGCGGCGAAACGGTCGGCGGAACCAGCAGCGGCTGCCTGACGTGGATCTGCGGTTCGAGCTTTCCGAGACGCAGCGCTTCACCGAGGTCGGCGAGCGTGATCACGCCGAGCATCTGCTCGAGCGTGCCGTCGCACAGCGGGAAACGGGAATGTCCGCTGCCGCGCGCCTCGCGCCAGATGAGCTCGAGGGTCATGTTCGAGTCGAGCCAGATGATCTCGCCGCGCTGGACCATCACCGATTCGATCGAAGAGTCCGCGAGCTGGAGCACGCCTTCGATGAGCTCCTTCTCGCGTCGCAGGAACACGCCTTCCTTCGCGCCTTCGGCGATCATCGTGCGCAATTCGTCTTCCGTGATGGAAGACTGCGGCGCGCTCTTGATGGGCAGCAGCCTCGTTACGGCTTCGGTCGAAACCTGCAGCAGCCACACCAGTGGCCACGCCGCGCGCGAAAGCCAATGCATGGGAATCGACACGATCTCGGCGATCCGTTCCGCGTGGGCCAGCGCAATCCGCTTCGGCACCAGCTCTCCAAGGATGAGCGATAGATAGGTCACGACGATGACCACGAGCGTGAAGGCGGTCTCGTACGCGTACGGTGCGAGCCAGTCGATGCGCTCGAATACACGCGCCAGGTCCGCGGCGAACACCGCACCGCTGTACACGCCGGCGACGATGCCCACCAGCGTGATGCCGATCTGCACGGTCGACAGCAGCTGGGTCGGATTCTCGAGCAATTGCAGAGCCATCCTGGCGCCACGATGTCCACTCTCGGCACGCGACTTGAGCCGCACCCTGCGTGCCGATACGAGCGCGAGCTCCGATCCGGCGAACAGCCCGTTCAGCAGGATGAGTCCCAGCAGGATCGCGGCTTCGCCCAGGTTCACACGATTCGCCTCAGGTCACACCGCGCGCGGACTTGACCAGCTCGTACGCCTCGATGATCTGCTGCGTACGCTGTTTGGCGTGTTCGAGCATGGAATCGGGCAACCCATTGGCCTTCAGCTTGTCTGGATGGTGTTTGCTCAACTGGCGACGATACGCCTTCGCGACTTCGTCGTTGGAAGCTTTCTCGTCGACCTCGAGGATCTGGTACGCCGCCGAGAGTTTCAGGCTGGTCTTCGGCGGCGGGGCTTGCTGGCCGGCGCCGCCATTGCCGCGCGCCCAGGCCCGGAACTGCTCGCGCCGGATACGCAGCACGGCCTCCATGTGCGCCAGCTCGATCCGGGAAACTTCGAGCAGATCGGCGACCTTCTGGATCGCCACGCGCGCGGGACCCTGCATGTCGACGCCTTCGAGCGCCGCGCGAACCTGGATTTCGAGGAACACGCGCAGCAGGTCCGGGCGATGCGCGCATGCGTCCGCGAACTCCTCCACCGCGTTCTCGAGATCGAACTCCGCGCTCTTGCCGTGCGTGAAATGCCGGATGGCCGCGTGGATCTGCGCGCCATCGAGGCGCAGTTCGTTCATGACCTGGCGCGCCGCGGCGATCTCGGACTCCGAAACCCGGCCGTCGGATTTCGCAACGTGCCCCATCACTTCGAAGGTGGTCGTGAAGAACTTCTCGCCGGCATTCGGCGAGCCCGGGCCGGAGGCGGCCGCGCGCCGCGCCGCCGCGACGCTCTGATCGTAGAAATGACCGAGGATCAGCCCGATCAGGAGTCCCCAGGGTCCCCGCAGGATCAGCAGGCCCAGAATCGCGCCGACGATCTTTCCGATGAAGCTCATCTCGGCGTCTTGTTAATATCCATGGCAACTATGCTACCAGCCGACACCACTTCCGCGCCCGTACACACCACGCAGCTGCGTGGCCTCGAAAAGATCCACACGGGCAAGGTGCGCGACATCTACGCGATCGACGCCAATTCGATGCTGATCGTCACGACGGACCGCCTGTCGGCGTTCGACGTCGTGCTGCCCGACCCGATTCCCGACAAGGGACGCGTGCTCAATTCGATCTCGAACTTCTGGTTCGCGCGTACGACGCACATCGTGCCGAACCACCTGACGGGCCGGAAGATCGACGAGGTCGTGAAGGATCCGGATGAGCGCTCACTGCTCGCCGATCGCGCCGTGATCGTGAAGCGGCTCGAGACGGTGCCGCTCGAAGCCGTCGTGCGCGGCTACCTGATCGGCTCGGGCTGGAAGGACTATCAGAAGTCCGGCGCCATCTCCGGCATCAAACTACCGCCGGGCCTCAGGCAGGCCGCGAAGCTGCCGCAGACGCTGTTCACGCCTTCGACGAAGGCGGCGATCGGCGACAAGGACGAAACCATCAGCTTCGAGGCCGCGGTCAAGCTCGTCGGCGCGGAGGTCGCCGCGCGCGTGCGTGACACGGCGATCGCGCTGTACGAGTTCGCGGCGAAACACGCCGCGCAGCGCGGCATCATCATCGCGGACACCAAGTTCGAATTCGCGCAGGACGCGGACGGAAATCTCGTGCTCATCGACGAGGTGCTGACGCCCGACTCCTCGCGCTTCTGGCCGGCAGACACGTACAAGGAAGGGACGAGTCCGCCCTCCTTCGACAAGCAGTTCGTGCGCGACTATCTCGAGACGCTCGACTGGAACAAGCAGCCGCCGGGGCCGAAGCTGCCGCCGGAAATCATCGCGAAGACGCGCGCCAAGTACGTCGAGGCCCTGCAACGCCTGACGAACTGATGGGTTGGTGCCGGGTGAGAAATCGCGGAGTCAGTCGGCGATCCAGGTTCAGCTGACGCCGGGATTTCTCACCCGGCACCGGCAATGCCTGCCCGGCGCGCGAGGTGCGCGTGGATTTCCTTCAGCCCATCGGTCAACGCGGCCGGACCGGGCTGCAGGATGATCGATGATTTGATCTCGTGAAGCTCACCCGAGCGCACCGCCGGTACACCGGCCCAACCCTCGCGAGCGGCCACGCGTTCCGGCCGGAATTTCTTGCCGCACCATGAACCGAAGATCACGTCGGGCGCGCGGCGCGGCACTTCGAGCGGGTCCGCGATGATGCGGTTCTTCCCGAGCGGCTCGCGCGCGAGCTCCGGGAAACAGTCCTCGCCGCCGGCGATGCCGATGAGCTCGGACACCCATGCGATTCCGGAAATCTGCGGCTCGTCCCACTCCTCGAAGTACACGCGCGGGCGGCGCGCGAAGCGCGCCGCGCTGAGCCGCACGTCTTCGACTCCGGACTCGAGCTTCTCGACGAGCCCGCGCGCCTTCGATTCGCAGCCCACCATGCCGCCGAGCATCGCGATCATCTGCAGGATCCCGGCCACGCTGCGATGATTGAACACATGCACTTCGATGCCGGCACTCACCAGATCGCGCGCGATGTCCGCCTGAAGGTCGGAGAATCCGAGCACCAGGTCCGGCTCCAGGTCGACGATCCTGTCGATCTTCGCGCTCGTGAACGCGGACACGCGTGGCTTCTCGCGCCGCGCGCGCGGCGGACGCACGGTGAATCCGGAGATCCCGACGATGCGCTTTTCCTCACCGAGCAGATAGAGAGTCTCGGTGGTCTCCTCGGTCAGACAGACGATGCGCGTGGGATAGCTGCCCGGCATGCGGTCAATCTAATCCAGTGACACCGGGGTGTCAGCCACTTATCCTCATGGCCCAATGATTCCCGCGTTGTGGAACTGGCTCGACCAATACCTGTTCGGCGAATGGTCGAGCGGGTCGAAACCCACCGCGATTCTGCTGCGCGTACTGCGTTATCCCTATGCGATCCTGCGTGACCTGTCGCGCGGCGCCATCAACCTGCACGCGATGGGTCTCGTATACGCGACGTTGCTGTCGCTGGTACCGTTGGTCGCCCTCGCGTTCGCCGTGCTCAAGGCATTCGGCGCGCACCGCGAACTCGAGCCGCTGATCTATGAATTCTTCAAGCCGGTCGGGGCGAGCGCGCACCAGCTCACCAACCAGGTCATGGAGTTCGCCGACAGCGTCAGCACGGGCATCGTGGGTTCCGTCGGTCTCGCGTTGCTGCTCTGGACCTTGTTAGGCACGATCAAACGCGTCGAGGACAGCTTCAACTACCTGTGGCGCGTCGAACATGCACGCAGCTTCGCGCGGCGCGTGACGGAGTACGTGGCGCTGCTCATCGTCGGCCCGATCGTCGTCGTGACCTTTCTCGGGCTGTCTCACAAGGCGGTGAGCACCGCGAGTGCGGGCATCGAACGTTACATGCCGTTCGCGGAGCGCGCGTTTGCCTGGGGCATCCAGCTCTCGCCGTACTTCGTGGTCGCGGCCATCTTCACGTTCGTCTACATGTTCGTGCCGAACACGAAGGTCAAGTGGAAACCGGCACTGATCGGCGGCGTCACCGCGGGTGTGCTGTGGGCCGCGGTGGGCAAGATATTCACCACGTTCGTCGTGATCTCGACGCGTTTCACGATCGTGTACGCCGGCTTCGTCGTCATCGCGATCGCGCTGCTCTGGACCTACGTCGGCTGGCTGATCCTGCTGATCGGCGCGCAGCTCTCGTTCTACGTCCAGAACCGCAACTACCTGAGAATGGGCCTCACGGAGCTCAGGCTCTCCGCCGTGCAGCGCGAGCAGCTCACGCTCAAGGTCATGTTTCTGATCGCCCGCGCGTACCACGACGGCAGTCAGCGCTGGACCATCGACTCGCTGGCGCAGGAGCTCGGCATGCCGGGCATCGCGATCTCGCGCATAGTGAATTCGCTCGAGGCCGCCGGCCTCATCCTCTGCGCGGAGAACGAGTGCCTGCTGCCCGCGCGCGATCTCGGCAACATCACCGCGCAGGAAGTGATCGACATCGCGCGCAACGAAAAGGCCGGCCAGGTGGCCCCGAGCGTCCTCAAACTACCCGCGATCGACCGCCTGTCCGCGAAGATGGACGAGGCCTGGCGCCAGAGCTGCGCCGGGCTGACGCTGCGCGACCTTGTAGAGGGCGACTGACGAAGAGGGTGCCTGGCACGGAAATCCCGGGAGAAGCCGAGTAGTCATCGATTCGGCGCGGTGAGTGATCGCGGCTTCTCCCGGGATTTCCGTGCCAGGCACCGTCTTACTCGCCGGCGATGGTCATCTCGCTGACGAGGATCGAGCCGACGCGCACGCCGCCGCGCACGTCCACGTCGCTGCCGATCGCGGCGATGTTCCGGTACATGTCCTTGAGGTTTCCGGCGATCGTGATCTCGTGCACCGGGTAGGTGATCGCGCCGTTCTCGACCCAGAATCCCGAGGCGCCGCGCGAGTAATCCCCCGTGACGCCATTGACGCCCTGGCCCATGAGCTCCGTCACCAGCAGTCCCGTGCCGAGCTCGCGCATCAACGCGCCGATCTCGATACCGCCCGTGCCCGATTCCACCAGCAGGTTGTGCGTACCGCCGGCGTTGCCTGTCGTCTTCAGTCCTAACTTGCGCGCGGAATAACTTCCCAGCACGTAACCGGACAGCACACCGTCTTTCACGAGATCGCGGTTGCGCGTCGCGACGCCCTCGTTGTCGAACGGCGCACTGCCCAGCGCCTTGGGGATGTGCGGGCGCTCGATCAACTGGAGGAACGACGGGAACACCTGCTGACCGGCCGCGCCGAGCAGGAACGAACTCTTGCGATACTGGCTGCTGCCGCGCACCGCGCCGAGAAAATGGCCGATCAGGCCGCGCGCCACCTCAGGCGCGAACAACACGCGCGCGCGCTGGGTCGCGAGCTTGCGCGCGCCCAGGCGCGCAACCGCGCGCATGCCGGCCTTGCGCCCGATCTCGATCGCGGACTCGAGGTCGCGACCATCGCGCGCCGACGAATACCAGTAGTCGCGCTGCATGTCCTCGCCATTCTGCGCGAGCAGCACGCAGCTCACGCTGTGGCTGGTCGACGGATACCCGGCGAGGAAACCGTGTGAATTGCCGTACACGCGCACGCCCCGGTGACTGCCGACGCTCGCTCCTTCGGAGTTCGTGATGCGCCGATCGACCTCGCGCCCGGCGGCTTCACAGGCGCGCGCGGTCTCGACGGCGTCTTCCGGTGCCAATTCCCAGGGATGATCGAGGTCGAGATCCGGAATGTCGCGGGCGAGCTCCTCGGGGTCCGCGAGCCCGGCGCAGTCGTCCTCGGCCGTGTAACGGGCGATGTCGCAGGCCTTCTCGACCGTCTCGGCCACGGCGCGCGGCGACAGATCGGCGGTGCTCGCCGAGCCCTTGCGCTGGCCGAAATACACCGTGATACCCATGCCGCGGTCGCGCTGGTACTCGACGGTCTCGACCTCCCCCAGGCGCACGGTGGTAGTCAGGCCCTTCTGCAGGCTGACGTCGGCCTCCGCCTGCGTGGCGCCCAGCTCGCGCGCCCGGCGCAGCGAATCGGCCACGATGCTCTTCAGTTCGGGGATCCGGGTGCCATCGACTTCCTGGCGGGGCTCAACGAGTGCTTGCATGGCAGAATTGTACGATGCACGAGGACCCGGACGCAGAATTCGAACGCCCCAGCAAGAGCGCCCGCAAACGCGCGGCCGCCGCCGCCCAGGATCTCGGCGAGCGTCTGATTGCGCTCAAGGAATCCGACATCGCGGCGCTCGGACTGCCGGAACGGCTCGAGGACGCCATCCTGCTCGCCAAGCGCATCACCGCGCGCGGCGGCCTCGCCCGCCAGCGCCAGTACATCGGCAAGCTGATGCGCGACCTGGATCTGGAGCCCATAGAGGCGGCGCTCGAGTCGAGCTCGCGCGGCGCGGCCATCGATGCCGAAAAACACAAGCGCATCGAAGCCTGGCGCGCACGGCTGCTGACCGAAGGTCCGGCGGCGCTCGACGACCTTGTCCGGTGGCAGCCGGACGCCGATCGCAAGGCCCTGCAGACGCTCATAAGCAAGGCGACGGGAGAACGCGTGGATTCGGGCAGCCGCGAAGGCGCCTCGCGCGAGCTGTTCCGCGCACTCCGAACCTTGTTGGTGCCGGGTGAGAAATGACGGTGTTAGCCGAGGTGAATCGCGCCCTCGCCCGCACGAGCGCCATCTCCGCCTTTTCTCACCCGGCACCGACTTCGGCTAGTATTCCGCGATGAAACCACTGGTCGGCATCATCATGGGTTCGTCTTCCGACTGGGAGACGATGCGCGCCGCGGCCGAGGCGCTCGACAAACTCGCGGTTCCCTACGAGACGCGCGTCGTCTCCGCGCACCGGACTCCCGACCTGCTGTTCGAGTACGCCTCGTCGGCTCAGTCGCGCGGCATCGAGGTGATCGTCGCGGGCGCCGGCGGCGCGGCGCACCTGCCGGGAATGGTCGCGTCGAAGACCACTCTGCCCGTGCTCGGAGTCCCGGTGCAGTCGAAGGCGCTCAACGGCCTCGATTCATTGCTGTCCATCGTGCAGATGCCCGCCGGCATTCCGGTCGCGACCTTCGCGATCGGCGTCGCGGGAGCGACCAACGCGGGTCTCGCCGCCGCGGCGATCCTCGCAAACAAGCGTCCGGAGATCGACGCCGCGTTGAAGAAATTCCGCGCCGACCAGACGGCGAAGGTGCTCGCCAAACCGGATCCCGCCCGCTCGTGACCATAGGCATCGTCGGCGCCGGCCAGCTCGGGCGCATGATGGCGCTCGCCGGCTATCCACTCGGGTTCGATTTCCTGTTCCTCGATCGCGAGGCGCGTACACCCGGCGGCCAGGTGGGCCCGATCCTGTGCGGCGAACTCACCGACCGCAAGTTGTTAGGCGAGCTCTCGCGGCGCTGCGAGGTGCTGACCTTCGATTGGGAGAACATTCCCGTCGAGGCCCTGGAAGGCCTGCCAGGCAGGGCGCGGATTTCCCCGCCACTGCGCGCGCTGTCGGCCGCGCAGGACCGCCTCGCCGAGAAACGCACGTTCGACCTGCTCGGCATTCCCACGACGAAATACGCCGCGGTCGATTCGCCCGCCGCCCTCGAAGCCGCCGTGCAGCGCATCGGCCTGCCGGGCGTGCTCAAGACCCGCAAGCTCGGCTACGACGGCAAGGGGCAGTTCGTGCTGCGCAAGCCTGCGGACATCGCGCGCGCCTGGGAAGCGCTCGGGTCCGCGCCGTTGCTTTATGAAAACCTCGTTCCGTTCGATTACGAGGTCTCGGTCATCTGTGTGCGCGGACTGAACGGTGAAACGGCGTTCTATCCACTGAACCTCAACGTGCATCGCGACGGCATCCTGCGGCTGACGCGCGCGCCCTACGGCAACACCGCGCTCACCCGCCGTGCCCAGAACGCGGCGAAACGCGTGGCGGAGCACTTCGACTACGTCGGCGTCCTCACGATCGAGTTCTTTGTGCGGCGCGGTCAGCTCGTGGCAAACGAGATGGCCCCCCGGGTGCACAACTCCGGGCACTGGACCATCGAGGGCGCCGAGACCAGCCAGTTCGAGAATCACGTCCGCGCGATCGCCGGCCTGCCGCTCGGAAGCACCCGTCCCCGCGGACACTCCGCGATGATCAACCTGATCGGCGAAATGCCGCCGCGCGACAAACTGCTCGGCGAACCCGCCCTGCATTGGCACGACTACGGCAAGGGCCCGCGCCCGGGTCGCAAACTGGGGCACCTCACGGTCAACGAGGCCACCCCGCGTAAACGGGACCAGCGGGCGTTCAAGGTGCTGAGCCGGGTGGACCGCGCGACCTGGCTCGCAATTCGGTAAGACTATTCCGGGTATCCCGGGCCTCCGGCCAGCCTTTACCGTAATATCCCCGGCAGGCATGTACCTGGATACCTTCAAACTACGGGAACTACCGTTCCGGCTCAGCCCGGATCCGCAGTTCCTGTTCCTGTCGCGCGCGCACGCGCGGGCGAAGGCGTACATGGAATCGACCATCTGGTTCACGGATGGCTTCGTCATCATCACGGGCGAGATCGGGTCCGGAAAGACCACGCTCATCGAGAGCTTCCTGCGCCAGCTCGATTCGGACGTTGTGGTCGCGCAGATCAGCCAGACGCAGGTGACGGCGGCCGAGTTCCTGCAGTCGGTGCTCGTGCAGTTCGGCTTTTCGCCCTTCAAGATGAAGAAGGCCGAGTTGATCGCCACGCTCAACAGTTTCCTGATCGAGCAGTACGCGGCCGGCCGCAAGGTGCTGCTGATCATCGACGAGGCGCAGAACCTCTCGCTGAAAGTACTCGAAGAGATCCGCCTGCTCTCGGGCATCGAGGCGACGAAGGAGAAGGTGCTGCGCATCATTCTCGCCGGTCAGCCCGAGCTCAACGAGAAGCTCGACCGGCCCGAACTCGCGCAGCTCACGCAACGCGTGCGTCTCCGTTTCCATCTCGGTCCCCTGTCGCGCGACGACCTGCGCGCCTACGTGTTGCACCGGCTCGAGGTCGCGGGCGCCGCGGGCCGGCCGATCTTCGCCGAGGACACGTTCCCCGACATCGCGAAGTATTCGGGCGGCATCCCGCGTCTCGTGAATACGCTGTGCGACACCGCGATGATGGCGGCCTTCAATGAAGACCGCGATCACGTGACGCTCAAGGACATTCACTCCGCGGTCGAGGAGCTGCAGTGGACGGCGTTCAGCGAACGCGCGAGCGCGCAGCCGGTGAAAGCTTCCCTCGATGGCGGCATGCCCGGGCCGGACCGGCCGCATCGCAGCCCCTCGAAGATCGTGCTTTCCAGTGACGGCCAGTCCATCGCCGAGCTGCACCTCGTGCCGGGGCGCAAGGTGGTCGGTCGCACGCCGGACAACGATCTGCAGATCGACAGCAAGTACATCAGCCGGCATCACTGCCAGCTCGTGACGGGCAGCGACGGCGTCACGGTGATCGAGGATCTGAACAGCACGAACGGCATCATGTTGCGAGGCAAGCGCGTGCGCCGGCATACGCTGCGCGACGGTGACGTCATTTCGATGGGACAACACGACCTGCTGTACGTCGACCAGCACGCGGCCGCGCATCTCGACGACACGCAGGACGACCTGCCGCGCGTGACTCCGCACGCCGCCAACGAAGAAGCCGAAGAAGACGAGCCCCACGAAGACGCCGCCGGCGCTCGCTGAATTCCATCCCCTGGAAATGAAAAAAGGCGCGGAGCCTCGCGGCTGCGCGCCCTTCTGACCTGTGCCTGAAAACTAGCGGCGGCGACCCGTCACGAGATCGATGAGACGGCCGAACAGACCCGGACGGAAGCCATCGACCTGCATCGAATTGCGCGCAGTGCTTTTCTGGCGCCGCATTTCCGCGAGCACATCAGGCGGCAGATTGATACGGAACTCGCCACTCGCACCTGTGTCGTTGCGCATTTTCTCTTGACTCCGTTCTTGTTGGTTTGCGTCGTTCGGAAACGCGCGTGCAGTGTGCTGTGCCATATGCGACGCATGATGTGCTGCGGTTCACACAGTTTCCAATGTCGCAAAATGCGAACGCGATTATGTTCGTGTCCTATGGGGTGTAGGCGCGGAGCGAATCAATCCGCTGCAAAGTCTGACGCACTTCCCCGACATCCCTGTCGGCCGCGCGTCGTCATGGTGCGCGCCCGGACCCGCGTTACGCAGGGGGCATTCCCTGTGCGTCTGTCCAATTTCCGGGATCGCGTTGCGGAATTTGCGCGATCAGCCCGTGCCACCGACGGTGAGCCCGTCGATGCGCAGCGTCGGTTGACCGACGCCCACCGGCACGCTCTGACCTTCCTTGCCGCAGGTGCCGACACCGTCGTCGAGCTTGAGATCGTTGCCGACCATCGACACGCGCGTGAGCACGTCCGGACCGTTGCCGATCAGCGTCGCGCCCTTGATCGGCGCGCCGAGTTTTCCATTCTCGATGAGGTAGGCCTCGCTCGCCGAGAACACGAACTTGCCGGAGGTGATGTCGACCTGTCCGCCGCCGAAGTTCACCGCGTAGATGCCCTTCTCGACCGACGCGAGGATTTCCTCGGGCGGCGTCTTGCCCGGACGCATGTAGGTGTTCGTCATGCGCGGCAGCGTGATGTGCGCGAACGATTCGCGACGCCCGTTGCCGGTCGACGCGGTGCCCGTCAGACGCGCGTTCATCTTGTCCTGCAGGTATCCCTTGAGCACGCCGTTTTCGATGAGCGTCGTGCACTGTGTGGGCGTGCCCTCGTCGTCGATGTTGAGCGAGCCGCGACGGCGGCTCAGCGTGCCGTCATCGACGATCGTGCAGAGTTCCGATGCGACGCGTTCGCCGATTCGATTGGCGAACGCCGAAGTGCCCTTGCGATTGAAGTCGCCCTCGAGTCCATGTCCGATCGCCTCGTGCAGCAGGATGCCAGGCCAGCCGGCGCCGAGCACGACCGTCATCGGGCCCGCCGGCGCGGGCACGGCTTCCAGGTTCACGAGCGCCTGGCGCACGGCCTCACGCGCCAGCGCGAGCGGCTTGTCGCCCGCGACGAGCTCGGGCAGCGTGATGCGCCCGCCCGCTCCCGCGTAGCCCTGCTCGCGGCGCCCGTCCTGCTCGACGATCACGGACACATTGATGCGCACCAGCGGCCGCACGTCCGCGGCGAGATGGCCTTCGCTGTTCGCGACCAGGACAACCTCGTGCACTGCGACCACGCTCGCCATGACCTGGGCCACGCGCGGATCCATCTTGCGGGTCTCGCGATCGATACGTTCGAGCCACGCGACCTTCTCGCTGGACGTGAAGCTCGATACCGGGTCGATGGGCAGATAGAGCTTGTGGCCATTCGTCGGCAACACGCTGCGCACGCTGCGTTCGTCGCCGCGCGAGGCGATCGCGCGCGCCGCACGCGAAGCCTCTTCGAGCGCCGGCAGCACGATTTCGTCGGAATAGGCGAATCCCGTCTTCTCGCCGGCCACGGCGCGCACGCCGACGCCCTGCTCGATGCTCGCGCTGCCTTCCTTGACGATGCCGTCCTCGAGCGCCCAGCTCTCCTCGCGCGAGAGCTGGAAGTACAGGTCCGCCGCGTCGACAGAGCTCGACATGACTTCGCCGAGCGCCCGGTCGAGCCGCGCGTCGTCGAGCCCGCCTGGACGCAGGATGAGGTCGCGGGCGATGGCGAGCGGTTCGTCGATTACGGATGCCATGGGTATCGGGTACTCCTGACTACTAAGTGTTGTAGATCGTCCGGTGCTCCAGCACCGGAAAGGCCGTGCGCGCATTCATGCGCGCCGCGGGATCGAGGTCGGCGACGACGCAGCCCGTGCCCGAAGGCATGCGCGCCAGCACCTTCCCCCAGTGATCGATGATCATCGAATCTCCGAAGGTCTCCCGACCGCTCGGATGCACGCCCCACTGCGCCGGCGCGATCAGCGCACACAGGTTCTCGATGGCGCGCGCGCGCAACAGCGATTCCCAATGCGCCCGCCCGGTGGGCACGGTGAACGCGCTCGGCACGACGAATACTTCCGCGCCCTGGCGCGACAGCACCCGGAACAGCTCCGGGAAGCGCATGTCGTAACACACCGCGAGCCCGAGCTTGCCCACCGGCGAATCCACCAGGCGTACATCGCGTCCCGGCACGGTGTGCGCCGATTCGCGGTGCGACTCGACGCTGTTCGGCACGTCGACGTCGAACAGGTGAATCTTGTCGTACCGCGCCGCCCGCTGTCCGTCGGACTTGTATACGAGGGACGAAGCGGTCACGCGTCCGTCGATGTCCTGGCGCAAGGGCACCGTTCCGCCGACGACCCAGATCTTGTGGCGCCGGGCGGCATCCGCAAGGAAGTTCTGGATCTTTCCCGAGCCGTCCGGCTCGGCGATGGCCCGCTTGTCGCCGCTGTCGAGCCCCATGAACGCGAAGTTCTCCGGCAATGCGGCGAGCACGGCGCCCTGTCGGGCGGCCTCGGCGATGAAGCGGCCGGCAACCCCGAGGTTGACCTCGATATCCGGGCCCGAGGTCATCTGGATCGCCGCGACACGCATGCGATCAATTTATCACGCAGCGCACGCTCCCTAGGGCGCCGCGGCGGCCGGTTCGGAGTCCCAGTAACCGTGCCATTGCACGCGTCGCGTCTCGGGTGGTTCAGCCCACCCCTGGCGCGCGGCCGAGCCGCGCAACACGCTCCAGGCGCGCGACAGGCGCGCACGGGCCGGCGTGGGCATCGCGGCGCTCGCCAGCGAAACTTCCTCGTATTCGAACGTCACGTCGTAATCGCGCGCGAGGAGTCCGATGCGCCCGTCTCCGTGGAAAACCTGGTCGGAGGCCGGGCCCGCGCCCTGCACGTTCGTGAGCCGGATGTGGCCATCGTCGAACGACGCATTCGCGAACAACTGGTGATTCGGATCCGCGCCGCGCGTTTCGAGCTCGAATTGCCCGTGGAGCGCGCGCGCCGGTTCTCCGCGTAACTCACCCGGCCAGGAAATCCGGCCGCTGGCGCGCAGCGATGCCGTCGGCCACTCGGGAGGCAGCTTCGCGTGGACCAGCGACGCGAGCTGCGATGTGGCCACCGTGAACTCGGCATTGCAGTGTCCGGCCGGGGTTTCCGGACACGTGCCTTGCACGGAAATCATGTGCGGCGACTGCGCGCGCGACTCGAACGAGAATTCCACGCCCGTGGCGACGCGCGCGACGTGCGCTTCGAGCTCGCCGAATCCCTGGCCCGCGTGCTGCAGGTCCGCGACGGTGATGTCGAGTTTGCCGGAGGCGGGCAGGACCGCGCCCGACAGCGCGAGCAACGCCGGCGCGTCCTCGAATGCCAGGCGTTGGATTTTCACCGTCGGCGTCGCGCCCTCGGCGCTCGGGCGGCGCAGTTCGCCGCTCACACCCGCGAAGTCGAAGCGCGCGTTCAGCCCATCCGGCCGCACGTCACCGTCGACCTTCGAGCGTCCGCTGACGACTTCGAACTCGCGAATGGCGGAGTCTTCGATGCGCAACTCCGCGCTGAGCGGGACCTGCCGCGCACGCGGCTTGGCGAAGGGCTCAGGCAGCCGGCTTTCGACCCCGGCCAGATTGCTGTTGAGCGTCACCTGCCAGGCGTCTCCCTGGCTGGCGCGTTGCGCGACGCCGCTCCAGGCGAGCTGACCGTTGACGCGATCGGCCGCCTCTCCGCGACCCAACAACCGCAGCAGCCGCACGGCATCCGCCGAACCGTTGATCGCGAGAGTCGGCGTGGGGGGGGGGGGGGGGGGCGGGGGGGGGGGGGGGGGGGGGGGGGGGGCCCCCCGCGGACCGTTGCCGCGAAGCATGGCCCCCCCTGACCCCTCCCCGCCGCAAGCGGGAGGAGGGGAATAGCGCCTCGGGGCCAGACGTGTGCGGTCGCCACATGGCCCTGACTTTCGCCCTCACACCGGCTTCGTCACACGCCTGAGCGTCAGATTGATCCGCCCGCCGTCCTTGAGGAGCGTGCTGGTGCCGGGCAGGAGCCGGTCGACGCCGTGATAGGCGAGGCGCGCGGCGCCGCCGAAGACCAGCACGTCACCCGAGGCGAGCTTCACCGGCACGGTCCTTCCGCCACGGGTGGTGCCGCCGATACGGAACAGGCCGGTCTCGCCGAGCGACAGCGACACGACGGGCGCATCGAACTCCTCCTCGTCGCGGTCCTGATGCAGGCCCATGCGGGCGCCGGGCCCGTACCAGTTGACGAGGCAGGCCTCCGGCGGATGCGGATAGCCCGACACCGCCTCCCAGATCGCGAGGATTGTCTCAGGAATGGGTGGCCAGGGCTCGCCGGTGACGGGATGGTGCGGCTGGTAGCGATAGCCGGCCTTGTCCGAGACCCAGCCGAGCGACCCGAGATTGGTCATGCGCACGGAGAAGGGCGTGCCGGTGCGCGGCATGACCGGCTGGAACAGCGGCGCGCGGCGGAGGAGGTCGCGCAGAATGCCAAGAAGCGCCGCCTGCGCGTCGGACTCGAGGTAGCCGGGATGCCAGGTGCAGCCCGGGAC
>JAEZCN010000076.1 GCA_023433515.1 Pseudomonadota bacterium | reverse complement strand
CCCACCCCCCCACCCGCCCCCCCCCCCCCCCCCCAACCCGCGAGCGCGAGCAGCGCGAGGGTCAGCCACTCGAAGGCGCCGCCGCCGCTCTTTCCGCTCGGCGGATTCGTCGCGGTGGCGGCCGCGGAGACTTCGACGGCAACATCGCGCGAATCGTTCGCGACGTTCGTGTCATTGCTGGCCGCGATCCGCAAGCCCGCCGTGAACCGACCCGACGCGGTCGCGCGCACGTTGAGATTCACCGTCGTCATCGTGTTCGCGGGCAGCGCGCTGAAGTCGCAGCGCAGGACCGTCGTGCCGCTGCACAACGCGTTGGCCGCGGCGACGTCGACCAGCGAGACCTGCGCCGGCAGCGTCACCTCGAGGCGCACGTCGTGGGCGACGTCCGCGCCGTTGACGATCGTGATCGCCGGAAACGCCGCGATCTCGCCCATGGCGCCGTGCATTTCCGCACCGACGCGCAGTTCCAGGTCGGTCACGCCGCGCAACTGGGCGATGCCGCGCACGACGTCATTGCCCGAGACGACATCACCGGCGGCCGACACCGACACCGCGACGTCGCTCTCCTGGTTGCCCTCGAGCGCGCGGTACGTGACCCACACCTCGCCGCTCCAGAAAGCAGGCAGGCGCTCGAATTCGCACACGCCGCCGATGAATTCGTCCACGTAGCAGTCCCCGGCGCTCGCGCGGATCGCATCCACGCGAAGCCCGGGTAGATAGTGCGGCGCCACGAAGCGCGCGCTCGCGAGATCGCGCCGGTCGACCGTCAGTCCGAACGTCTTCTCGCGGGTCTCTCCGACCAGCATCCCGCGCAGATCGGCGTTACCCGCGACCGCGATGTCGTTGAAGGGCCGCACGAGGATGGCGCGCTCGAGCGAATCGTTCTCGGGCGCCGAATCACCCGGCGTCGTCAGCGTGAAGCGTATGTCGTAGTTGCCGGGTTCCGCGAACTCCGCCTCGTAGTCGACGTACAGAGTCGTGTTGCGCGACACCGTGGGCAGGCCGCAGCGCGCGAGTTGCGCGGAGATCAGCTGGCAGATCGTGCCGTGCAGTATGCTCGCCGAACGCAGCGCGCCCGCCGAGTGCAGCTCGATGTCGAGCGTCGCGCCGGTCGCGTCGTTGCGCCCCGTGGAGCGCAGCGATATCTGGCCGCCAAACTTCTCGTCCTCGACACCCGTACCGCCCGATGCCATCACGATGCCGAAGTCGACCAGGTGGTCGACACGCAGCTGCGCGGTCGCGTAATTGTTGGTGCCGTAGCCGTCGCCCGACGCTTCCGCGCTCGCGCTGATGTTGATGGACAGCGGCACCGCCGCGTGCGCCTTGAGCTTGACCACGCGCGAGGTGCCCGGCGCGATCGCACCCAGATCGCAGCGGTACATCGACTCGTCGTGTTGCCCGCACAACGCACCGCCGATGGATTCGACGACGAGATCGGTCGAAGGAATCGAGATCCACACCGTCACGTCGCCGGTGGCCAGCGGGCCGCGCGAGCGCACGGTGAATGGCAACTCGTACGCGGCGCCGACCGCGAGGTCGATGTTCGAGGCGCCCGCGACGATTTCGACGTCGCGCTCCGCCTGCACCCAGCCGCCGGCGCTCGCGGCATTGTTTGTGAGGTCGGCGTCGCCGATGGCGCCCACGCTGCCCGAGGCGTACAACGCGCCCGGCGCCGTCGTGGTGGTCTCGACCGTGAGGCGCCGCGTGGCGCCCGACGGCAATACCGCGAGCGAGCAGCTCACCGAGTACGTCTGGATCGTACACAGGCCGCCCGGCAGCGACGCCGCGGTCACGACCTGGTTCAGGTTGACCGACACGTTGACGTTGTTGGCCGACTGCGCGCGCAGGCTGCCGATGTCCGCGTAGACCGCGAGCGGCGCGCCGAGAATCACCTCGGGCGAGCTCGCCGACAGGGCGAGCGAAACGTCGATGCCGGAACGCACCGAGACCGCAAGCGCCGCGGCGTCATTGGAGCTGACCGGATCGCCGCTCGCACTCACGCGCGCCTGCACGCCGAACTCCGCGGCGGACGTGCTGCGCGCGTTGACTTCGATGCGCGGGCGTTCGCCCGCCGCGACGACGCCAAGCTCGCAGGTCGCGGTCAGTCCCGCGACCGAGCAGCTGCCGGCCGTGCTGTTCGCCGCTTCGATCGAAAGGACTCCGATGGCGGGCAGCGTCACGGTGGCGACGACATCCGTTGCATCGCGCGTTCCATTCGAGCTGACCTCGAACGGCAGCGTGAACACGAGGCCACCTTCGCTCGAGACGTTGGGCACCGCGGCCACGATGCCCGCGTCCGCGTAGTCCGCCTGCGTGACGCAACTCGCGCGCGCGAGCGCGAGATTCATCGCGTCGACGCTGCACTGGGAGAACTTCGTGAAACCGCTGACCGAGGGCGCCATGATGTAGCCGCCGCCAATGCCCGCGCAGCTCGTGCCGACTTCGCCGTCGTGTGGCGCGCCGAAGTTGTGGCCGAGCTCGTGCGCCATGATCAGCGCCGAGATCGTCGTGCCGAAACCCTGCTCGCTGATCGACACGCCGCGCTTCGTCTCGCACACCGAACCCACGTACGCGATGCCGGCCGTCGAGCCTTCGAGATCCCGGCCCGTGATCAGGTGCGCGACGCCGCGGGCGCGCACGGCTGCATTCGCGGCGCGGTAATCGCCGAGCTGCTCGAGCAGTTTCTTGCCATTCGAGGTCGTGAACGGATCGGCGGCGGTTGGAACCAGGCGCACGTCGGTGGCCAGCACCAGGAGATCCAGTTGTTCGCTGAAGATGCCTTCGACGATGTTGAGCCGCGCCAACATCGCCGCCGTCGGGTCATCCGGCTCCGCGGCCTGGAACGCCGTATCGCCGATCAGCGAGATGTCGATCTGTCGCGCGAGGGTCGCCTTCGACGCCTTGAGCTCGGAGACCAGGCCCTTGTACTGGTCGAGCCCGTTCGTGGAGCCGGTTGCGCCGGTGACTTCACCGTTGCCGCAGAAGTCGCGCGGCAGCGCATCGCGCAGGTCGGACAGCCGATAGACGACGGGTTGATCGGGCGCCGCGTCGAGCGGGTTCAACAGCAAACCGGCCACGCGTTTGTACGTCGTGACCGCGAAAAGCTCCTGTCCGTCCCAGATCGCGCCTTCGACGCCGGCGGGGGTTTCGGTCAGCCGCACCCAGGAACCCGGGGATCCGGCGAGGGCGCCGCCCAACAGTCGATAACCCGAGAGATCGCGCTTGCGCTGGGAGTCGAGCTTTTGCAGCACCCGGCCGTTGTCGCTCAGCGTCAGCGCGAACCGGCGGCCGTAGGCCTCGAAGCTTGCGTGGTCGGCCGCGACCTCTAGCCTGACGGGTTCGACATATTGAATTGACGGGGTCCGAGCGCCGGCCACCGCCACGCAGGCAATGCCGACAAAACCCAGTACCAACTGGCTGCAAATCCCGCGCACCCTGTGAACCCTTCTCGCCTTCTTGGCGAAGTTCTTGTGCGCGTGACCTTATCCCGGCCTCGGAAATCGCAGGGCCGGATGCAACCTGGTTATTCCCGAATCAGTGACGCAGCACGCACCTCATCCGGGCGCGACATAAGTCGGGGTTGAAAGGCCGCGATGCGCCGCTCGCAGCGCCATTCGCAATCCGTGAACGCGATGCTTTTTTCGATCGGACCGCGTACCGGGCTCAAGTGGACGCGCGTCCGGCGATATTGGCCACCAGCGTCACCCACATCGCCGCCAGCGTGACCCACGAGAGGAAATAGGCGCGGATGCGCCACCGCAACTTGTTCGGGCCGAGATGGATCGCGGTGTGTGCGATCCGCGTCGCAACATACGCCCACGCGAGGGCGACCATGACGAGGCCGGTGACATCCGTGACCATCGCGGCGAGGCACACCACATAGAAGAGTGTCGGCGCCTCGAACAGATTGGCGAAATTGCGCGAGACCTTTTGCGTTGCGGCGGGCTCGGTCGCTCCCTGGAACAGCCGGTAGAAGTTGGCGTCGATCTGCCCCGCCTTTACCGCGCCGACCCGGGCCCGGTACATCCTCACGAGGACGAACATGGTGAGCAGGACCATGGCGGACATCGGATAGACCAGACTGGGTTCGGACATGAGCGTCTCCAGGAATTTCGGGAAAGTTCGCGCCGCAGGCCTATGATAGGTGCACCCCTAAAGCAATCGGTATCACATTGTTCAAGGGGAATTGGTCATGAGAAGGAATCTGCAATACGGGTTGGTGGCGACTGCGTGCGCGCTGCTCGGCGCAAGTAGTTTGACGGCGGGCGAAGGGGGACGTGGGCCGACGAAGTTCTCGGTGCGCGCGGCGCTCGAGGGCTTCCAGGAAGTGCCCGCGCTTTCGACGGTCGCGAAGGGCCGGTTCAAGGCGGATATCGACACCGAAGCGAAGACGATCACCTGGAAGCTGGACTACAGCGGCCTGGAAGGCGAAGTCACGCAAGCGCACGTGCATTTCGGGCAGACGAGCGTGAATGGCGGCATCAGCTTCTTCCTGTGCAGCAATCTCGGGAACGGCCCGACCGGAACCCAGCCCTGCCCGCAGGGCTCGGCCGAGCTTTCGGGCGTGATCACGCCTGACCTGGTCGTCGGACCGGGAGCCGCGCCGCCCGCGGCGCCGGGACAGGGCATCGAGCCGGGGGCGTTCGACGAGATCGCCCAGGCGATCCTGAAGGGTGTGGCGTATGCGAACGTCCACTCGACCAAGTGGCCGGGAGGCGAGATTCGCGGCCAGCTGACCTATTGAGGTCCGAAGACGGCCCCGCCCGTGCCCCAGGAGGGGGCCGGGCCGGGGCCCCGATCCTCGATTCCGCATTAAGTATTCGCTTCGGACCCGGGTTTCCTGTACCGTGCCCTCGGGCTTGCTGATTCTTCGTTGATGCGGACCCGTATTCCCGGGCGCCGAACCCTCAAAGTATTCCGCGAACCAGCTCGACAGGGCTCTAACCTGTCACCGTGTCTATTTTTTCTGTGAGTTGTTCTGTGACGAAACTTTACGTTGGAAATCTGCCTTTCTCCGCCACTGAAGACCAGGTGCGCGCCCTTTTCGCTACCCATGGCACCGTCGACAAGGTGTCTCTCGTGAACGATCGCGAAACCGGCCGCCCGCGCGGCTTCGGTTTCGTCGAAATGCCGAATGCCGATGCCACCCGCGCCATGCAGGCGCTCGATGGCAAGGACTTTGGCGGTCGTCCGCTGAAGGTCAATGAAGCCCAGGAGCGTGATCGTGGCGCCCCGCGTGGCAACTTCGGCGGAGGCGGCGGTCGCCGCTTCTGATCACATCGAAGTAGTTCGAATTGGACGGCGCCTTCGGGCGCCGTCTTTTTTTTGGGGTGGGGAAAGTGGTGCCGGTGTAAAAAGTGGGGATTAGCGCTGAAGCGCCGAATTCGCGCCGACGACTCCGCTAATCCCCACTTTTTACACCGGCACCACTTTCCCCACCCGTCTTAGTTCAACACCAGCGTGGTGACGCTGTTCGCCGGCATCGTGTATTGGAACGCGTTGGTCAGCGTGATTTCGATGTCGGCGCCACGTTGCGGTGAGGAGCTGGCGCTCGTGAGCTGGTAAACCTGCGCCGTGCGGAAGGGCAGGTTGTGCGAGATCGCGAGACCTGCGGTCGTCGCGGTATCGTTCTTGTTGATGGCAACGATCACCATGCGGTAGGGATCGATGCCGTTGACGCTGGCGTAGACCGACGCCGCCGCGACGTCGCTGTTCGTCGCGCGAATGCCCTTGTCGCCGAAGCTGCCGTTCGCGCCGTCGTAATTGCGGAACATCTCGAACGCGCCGTGGATGAACGAGTTGTTATCGACGAGCCGCCAGAGATTCGCGGCGAACACTCCTTCACGCCCGAAGATGCCGAGCACGTCCGCCTGCGCGATCGCGCCCGAGATGTGATTCGCGCCCCCGTAGTTGTACTCGGTGATCGCGAGCGCCGTTCCGTCGTAGTGCAATCCGATCTTTTCCTTGAGCCTCGGCAGCAGGCGGATCGGACCGTTGGTGCTGAATTGCGTGATCCAGCTCGTCTCGGTGTAGTTCGGATCCCAGAGGCTGCGCGGCGCCTGCTTGCGCGCGGCCGCCACGGCCGCGGACGTGTCCTCGCCCGTGATGCGCACGCCGCCGCCCTGCGCTTCCGGATACCAGTGCACGTCGAGCACATCGAGCAGGCGCCGGCCCGCGTTGATGTGGGCGTGCGACATCGCGTCCAGGTAGAAGTCGAGAAAGTCGCGATTCCCGTGATCGGCCGCGTCCTGGAGCCGGATCATGCCCTGCCAGCCGTAATTCACGGGGCCGAAGATCTTCACGCTGCCGTCCACGTCCTTCGCGGCGGTCGCGTAGTCCACGCTCCGCTGCACGATTTCCGCGTAGGTGACGTTCGTGCCTTCCTGCGTGCCAGGAGGATTCATCGCGTCGCCCCGCAGGCGCGCGTGCGTCGTGTGCCAGAGGTCGGGCTCGTTGTCGAGACTGATGAAGATCGGTGTGTTCGAGTCGTTGAATGCATCCGGGTACGTCTGGTCGAGGAAATTGATGTACTCGTCCTGGTAGACGAATGCATCCGTGGTGTCGGGCGTGAGCGAGAAGGCGCCTGGTTTGCGCGGCAGGCTCTGGTGGAAGCGGACGGACAGGTAGTTGGGCGTCTGGTTGACGTCGCCGCCGCCGTCCTTGTCGGCCGCGACGTAGCCGATCGTCGGCATCGTCACGATGATGCCGGCGCCCGCGTTGCGCGCCGCGACGATGCCCTCAGCCACTGCGCCGTTCGGCGTATTGCCGCCGCCCAGAAAGTCGTCGTTCTGGTTGAACCAGTCGCTGCCCGCGTTGCTCGCGTTGGTTTCCCAGTTGTACGCGGTCATGCGGTTGCCGCCGGAGCGCGAGAGCGTGAGATTGGCGGGTCGTTGCGTCGGGTCCCAGCCGTTCATGCCGTAAATGAATCGCGAGATCGGCCGCGGATCCTGCGTGCTGTCGATCTCGAACGTCACCGCGCTCGCGGGCGGAGTCGAGGGCGGAATGACGCCCCCTGCCGTGGTGATCCAGAAGCTGTCGCTGACGGCCTCGGTTGCGTCGGCCGCCGTGAACCTGAGCTGATATCCGGCGCCCGCCGCGCTCACGGTGAGATCGGTGAAGATGGCGCGTCCGGCGACGACGGTGACCGAGGTGGTTCCGCCGAGCGTGGCCCCGGCGGCTCCGCTTCCCGGCACGAGCGACGTGGTAACCACTGTCGACCGGTCGGTCGTGTCGAGCGCGCCGTTCACGCGCACGTAAACATCGGGCAAGGGCAGGAGCTGCTCGTTGATCGACGCGGACACCGGCTGTGTCGCGATGAAGAGCGCGCGCGCGGACGGCGCGGTGATGTCGAACGTATTGCTCGTGACCTCCGTGACGCCATTGGCCGTGAACCGGAGCTGGTAGTTAGTTCCGGCCCTGTCGATCGCGAGGTTCGTGAAAGTGGTGATGCCGGCGACCGCGGTGGCCGTCGTCGTGCCCGTGAGCACCGCGCCGGCGGCGCCGGTGCCGGGAACGATGGCCACGGTGACGACCGTTGTGTTGTCGGTCGTGGCGGTCGCCCCATCGCTGCGGACGTGGATGACCGGCTGCATGGCCAGCGTGGTCGCGGCGGCCGCACCCGCCGGCTGGATGGCCACGGCGAGCGTACGAACGGGCGGCGGTGGCGGTGGCGGCGGCGTCGTTCCGCCACTGCTGCCGCTTCCTCCACCACCGCACGAGACGAGCAGCACCAAGTACGCGGCGATTGTCGCGCGCAAGAACTTCGACATTATGTATGCCCCCCTGGAACCTGCGGCTTCAACCTTAACCGCGCAGGCGTGCCCGTCACAATGTGTCCGTTTTCGGCGAACCCCGCTTTACCGGATCGGTGCCAGTCACCCGACCCCGGCAAGACCACCTCTCATCGGTAGCCGCGGGCCTGCAGGGTGAAGAGCTTCGAGTAGATGCCGTCCTGCTTCATGAGCGACTCGTGATTGCCACGCTCGACGATGTGGCCCTGGTCGAGCACCACGATCTGGTCGGCCATGCGCACGGTGCTGAACCGATGCGAGATCACGATCGCCATGCGCTTTCCCATGAGCGAGCGGAAGTGCTCGAACACCTCGGCCTCGGCCGCGGCGTCCATCGCCGCGGTGGGCTCGTCGAGCACGAGGATGTCGGCGTCGTGGCGCATGAACGCGCGCGACAGCGCGATCTTCTGCCACTGCCCGCCCGAAAGCTCGCGGCCGTCCTTGAACCACTTGCCGAGCTGCGTTTCGTACTGCTTTGGCATTTCGTCGATGAACGACGCCGCGCGTCCCTGCTTGGCGGCATCCATCCAGCGCTCGCGATCCTCGAACGCGCGCACGTCGCCGGCGCCGACGTTCTCGCCCACGAGCAGCTGGTAACGCACGAAATCCTGGAAGATGACGCCGATCCGCCGGCGCAGCACCTGCGCATCCCATTCCTGCAGGTCTCGACCATCGAGCAACACGCGCCCCGACGTCGGCCTGTACAACCGCGTGAGTAGCTTGATGAGCGTCGTCTTGCCAGAGCCGTTCTCGCCGACGAGCGCGAGACTCTGGCCGCGCTTTATCTGCAGGTTGACGCCGGTCACCGCGATGCGCGACGAGCCGGGGTACCGGAACTCGACGTTCTCGAACTGCACGCCCGCGTCCGGATCCGGCCCGCTGACCGCGGTACCGGTTGACGGCTCGACCGGCTGTTCGAGGTACTCGTACAGCGTCGATAGATAGAGGTTGTCCTCGTACATGCCGCCGATCGCGCCCAGGCTCGCGGTCACCGCCGCCTGGCCCTGCCTGAACAGCATGAGGTACATCGTCATCTCGCCGAGCGTGATCGTGCCTTGCACCGCGGCGATGGCGACCCAGGCGTATGCCCCGTACAGCGCGCAGATGCTGACGAGACTCAGCGTGAATCCCCAGCTCTCGCGCCGGATCGTGAGATTGCGGTCTTTCTGGTACAGGCCTTCGTAGATCGCCTTGTACCGCCCGAGGAACAGGCGCCCGAGGTCGAAGAGCTTGACCTCCTTCGCGTGATCTTCGCGCGCCAGCGCCGTCTCGAGATACGACTGCATGCGCGTCTCGGGCGCGCGCCAGCGGAACAGCCGGAACGCGTCACCGGAGAACTTGGTTTCCGCGAAGAACGCGGGCAATCCGCCGAGCAGCAGCATGATCACGGCGATCGGCGAGAAATGCGCCAGCAGCACCGAGAAACTCACGATCGCGATCGCGTTCTGCAGCAGGCCCGACGTGCGCATCACGAGCGACAGCGGCCGGCTCGACGCCTCGCGCCGCGCGCGCGTCAGCTTGTCGTAGAACTCCGAGTCCTCGAAGTGCGTGAGCTCGAGCGACAACGCCTTCTCGAGGATCATTACGTTCACGCGATGCGAGAGCTTCGCCTTGAGCAGCGACTGGCACAGCGTGATGCCCCGGTGGCTCGCGGTAATGGCGACCAGGATGAACGCCTCGATCACGACCCACATGATCACCGTCGAGTAGTCCGCCCCCGCGGGCGTGTTGCGGGCGGCGGCCGCGGCCAGCACGCTGTCGACGATGCGCGCGCCGACCCAGGCGACGCCCGAGGGCAGCACACCCGCCATCAGCGTGACCAGGGCGAGCAGGAAGGAGAGCTTGCGGCTGGTGGTCCACACCAGCTCGAGCGCGCGCTTGCTGTATTTGAAGACGCCGAAGAACTGGCGCGGCGAGTTCAGCGATTCCCCGTGTATGTCGGGGGCTTTGGCGATGCGAGGCTTGGCACTCATGTCAGCGCCCTAGCCTAACGTGAAACCGGGATCGGGGTGAGTCAGCGTCCGGCGACAGATGGCGGTGGGACAGCTGCCCCGACGGAGGGCACGGGACTCCCGGAGGGCAGACGGTAGTGCCCGATGATGGTGTACCGGAACAGGATGTCCTCCTCGCGCGTCCCGGCGCCGATGTTGTGAATGACGAGGGGCACCTCGTCCGACTTCAGGTCGCTCACGATTCCGATGTGCATGATGCCGCGGCCGAGATCCCACGCGACCACGTCTCCCGGTAGATAGTCCTCGGCGGCACGCGTGGCAGGGCGCGAATATCCGCCGCGTTCGAACCAGGTCATGAGGTTCGGCACGCGGCGATGATCGATGTTGGGGTCGGGTTTCGAGAGGCGCCAGCCCGCCGGATGCGGGTACGCATCCCAGTTCGCGGCCAGGTCCTCGTGCACGCGGCGCTGCAGGTCGATGGAGCGGGCACTGCGCAGCGCGCGCACGACGACGTCGGTGCACACGCCGCGCTCGGGCGGCACGTCTCCACCCGGATAGGCAAGCTTGCGATAGGCCGGGTCGTAGTGAACCGTCAGGCCGACCTGGGCACGCGCGGCCGCGGCGATGTCGGGGCTGCTCGCCCAGGCGCTGCCGGCCGCCAGCAATACGCAGATCCGGGCGATATTGACGGCGGCGCGTTGAAGCAAATCTAACTCCACCGCAAGAATCTATCAGGGATCTAGCCCTTCCGAGCGATTGAGTCGGACGGCGCGGATCGCTAACGTACCGACCCCATGTCGGTCCTGACCATCTCAGGTCTCTCCAAGACCTATGCGACGGGTTTCAACGCCCTCAAGAACGTCAATCTGGAGATCCGCCGCGGCGAGATCTTCGCGCTGCTGGGGCCCAACGGCGCCGGCAAGACGACGCTCATCAACATCACCTGCGGCATCGTGACGCCTTCGGCGGGCACGATCACCGCGGACGGCCACGACACCGTCCGGGACTTCCGTGCGGCGCGCACGAAGATCGGGCTCGTGCCGCAGGAGCTCGCGACCGACATGTTCGAGACCGTGTGGAACACCACGCAGTACAGCCGCGGGCTGTTCGGCAAGCCACGCGATCCGGCGTTCATCGAAAAGGTCCTGCGAGACCTGTCCCTGTGGGACAAGAAGGACTCGAAGATCATGACGCTGTCGGGCGGCATGAAACGCCGCGTGATGATCGCGAAGGCGCTGTCGCACGAACCGACGATCCTGTTCCTCGACGAACCCACGGCGGGCGTCGACGTCGAGCTGCGTCGCGACATGTGGCAGATGGTGCGGGGCCTGCGCGAGCGCGGCGTCACGATCATCCTCACCACTCACTACATCGAGGAAGCCGAGGAGATGGCCGACCGCATCGGCGTCATCAACAAGGGCGAGCTCGTCGTCGTCGAGGAAAAACATGCCTTGATGCGCAAGCTCGGCAAGAAACAGCTCACGCTGCACCTGCAGGGCGCGCTGCCCGCGATCCCGCCCGCCCTCGCCGGACTGCCGCTCGAACTCGCCAAGGACGGCACCGAGCTGCTCTACACGTTCGATACGCAGGCCGCGGAGACCGGCATCGCGTCGTTGCTGCGCAGGCTCAACGAGCACGGCATCGAGTTCAAGGACCTGCACACGGCGGAGAGTTCGCTCGAGGACATCTTCGTGAGTCTCGTGAGGGCCCGGCAATGAATCCGCACGCCATCCGGGCTATCTACCACTTCGAGATGTCGCGCACGTTCCGGACCGTGTTCCAGAGCATCGCGACCCCCGTCATCACGACTTCGCTGTACTTCGTCGTCTTCGGCTCGGCGATCGGCTCGCGCATGGTGAGCATCGACGGCGTGTCGTACGGCGCTTTCATCGTGCCGGGCCTCATCATGCTCACGGTGCTCACCGAGAGCCTCAACAACGCGTCTTTCGGCATCTACATGCCGAAGTTCTCGGGGACCATCTACGAACTGCTGTCCGCACCGGTGTCGGTGCTCGAGGTGCTGGCCGGCTACGTCGGCGCGGCGGCGACGAAGTCGGTCATGATCGGCGCCATCATCCTGGCCACCGCGCGCATCTTCGTGCCGTTCGAGATCCAGCATCCGTTCATCATGCTGGGGTTCCTGATCCTGACGTCGGTGACGTTCAGCCTGCTCGGCTTCGCGATCGGCATCTGGGCGGATAGCTGGGAGAAGACCAGCATCGTGCCGACGATGATCGTCACGCCGCTCACGTTCCTCGGCGGCAGTTTCTACTCGATCTCGATGCTGCCGCCGTTCTGGCAGCAGGTCACGCTGTTCAATCCCGTCGTCTACCTGGTGAACGGCTTCCGCTGGAGCTTCTTCGGCCAGGCGGACGTGAATGTGTGGCTGAGCTTCGGCATCACGGTCGGCTTCCTGGCCATCTGCCTCGGCATCATCGTCTGGATGTTCAGGACGGGCTACAAGCTGAAGAACTAGCTGGCACGCGTTCAGAGCGGCAGCCACTTCCGGAATTCCTGCGACGCCACGAATTTTTCGAAGGCGGGGTCTTCGGTGAATATTTCGCGCGTGAACTCGAGGTCGAAGCGGCTTTCCATGTCGCGATAGGCCGCGACGGCGTCGGAATGACGCTCCAGCCCTACGAGCACGGTGGCACGCGTGTCGTATCCCTGCAGTCGGTCGGGCTCGAGTGCGATCGATTCGTCCGCGTGTTTGAGCGCATTCGCGAGCTCACCCGAGGCGAAATGCAGCGCGGCACGCAGAACGCTCGTGACGCCATCCCTGCCGACGCGTTTTTCGATGATATCGATCGACGCGAGCGCCTTCGGGTAGTCCTTCACGTTGAAATAGTGATCGATCAGCATGAAAGCCGTCGCGGGATCGTCGGAATACTTCCGCGCGATCGTGGCGAGCGTGCGGTCGTACTCCTCGCGCATCCCGCCGAGCGACGCGGCCTGGGAACGCAGGGTCAGCATGATGCGCGCATTGGCGATCTGCTCGGGAAGCTGGTGGAACTGCTCCACTGCTTCGGCGTATTTTCCCGTGCGATTGAGTTCGCCGATGCGCCGCAGCCTCACCATGTGCTCCTCGTCGACACTCTTGATGTCGAGGAGACGGCCAAGAAGACCCGCGTCGCGGGTGGTGAGAAGCTGCCCAATGCCGCCCAGCGTGACGGATATGAGCTGGCCCGACGAAAGCTGGAACCAGTCGACGATCCGCGGGCGCCCTGAACTCGCGTCGACCACGTATTCGAGATAGTCGCAACCGTTGGCACCGAGGTCGAACCGGACCAGGGCGCGCGCCGGTCGAGAATCGGTCAGGCGCATGAAGCGGGCCGACCCTTGGCTGCTTTCGAGCGTCCTGAACAACCCCTCCAGCAGGCGCGCGCCGCCGACTGATTCGACGCCGCGTACATATGCATCCTGATCGGCCTTGTTGAGTTCCAGGACTCGCGCCGCACGAGTCGCCAACGACTTCAGGTCGATCAGGTCGGCCACCGCGCTCTTGTCACGCTCATTCAATGCCCGCGCGAGAGACTCGCCGACCACCTGCACGGCCTGCCGGTCGACCGGCGCGATCACCTGGGATTGGGCAGTCGACGCGAAAAACAGGGCCGCGAGCCACAGGAGTTTCCTCATGCGACATTTATGGCAGGACCGCGATGGCCGCGCGCGGTACGGGCGCACAAAAAAACCGGCCCCGCGCCACAAGGCGGGGCCGGTTTCTGGCTCAACTGGGTCGACGGCTAACTAAGTTATGCCACGCCAACCCTTACCGGTACCTTTCAGGCGCGGCGACCGCCCACGACGAGCAGCCCGGCGCCGATCACGATCGCGCCGATGCCCGCCCATACGGGGACGTTCACCGTTTCCTTGTCCTTGATCGACATTTCGATGGGTCCGATCTTCGCGTCGTGCGTTTCCTTGGTGTACGTGAACTTGCCGTAAACCAGGCCGAGGATGCCGGCGACGATCAGGACGATAGCGATGATTTTGTTGGCGCTCATGTCGATCCCTCGAGAATGCGTGGGAAATGTTGCCGCAGCCTCGCGAGGGCGACCATCGAACCGGTTCGCCTTGCGAAGTGAGACGGCTCCTACATTCTCGATCGACGTGCGTCGCAAAGCCAGTCGAACAGACGTTCACGCACCGCGCGGTCGGAAAAATAGTTGTGATGATGGACGCTCTCACCCGCGAGACGCAGCGAGTCCGCGACTTCGGGACCGGGCTGATGGCAGTCCTCGCTCGAAACCACGAGGTCGTTGGCCGATTCGTGGGTGCCTTCCGAATCGGTCTCCGTCTCCGGACGGTAGTCGGCGCCAATCGTGTACCAGCGCACCGCCGATTCGAGCTTGCCAACGTCGGAGACCGGCGGACCGTCCGGCAGCACCTCGTCGATACCCGGCAGTCCCGGCTCCACGCCGAGCGCGACGCTGCGCATCATCGCCAGCGCACCTTCCAGGGTCAGGAACGAATACCGCGCGGGTATCGAAGTCAGCGGCGCGACATGGGCGTTGAGCCACGACAGCGGCTCGCGTGCGAGCGGCGTGCCGTTGTTCGGAGTTCCGACCTGGCAGACGCGCCGCACCGGCAGGCGGCCGTCGGCAACCAGCGCCCGCGCCAGCAGCCCCCCGCGACCGTGACCCACGATGTCGACCGGTTGCGTGCGGGCCGGCAGCTGGGCCAGCAGCCACCCGAGATTTTCCGAGATACTCGCCGCGAGCGTCGGATGGGCGAAAGCGATCACGCGGCCTTCATAACGCTCTACGATCCGTCCGAACGACGGATCCTCGAACCATGCGCCGAACGCTGATTCCGGCGTGCCGAAGGTGCCGTGCAGCAGCAAGAGCAGCGGCCCGTCGTCGAGCTCGGACCACGCCGGCATCGAGCGCCGTCCGCCCGATCCGATGGTGGTCACGTAGTTAGGGCGACGGAATCGCTCCCACCGCGCGGTCGACTCCAGCGCGCCGGCATCGAGCACCGGGCTGCCAGGCCACATCAACAGGCGCAGCGCGCGATGCGCCGTGCCGCCGCCAGGAATCGCGAGCGGAAAGATGGCCTCATCGGCCGTCCCGGGCAGCGGCAGCACGAATCCGGAACGACCCTGCGCGTCCGTCTGCAGCAGCGCGTACGCGATGCTCGGGCGGCGCGGCACGATGAGCTGCGGATGAGCGAACGCCGCGCTGCGCGTACGCAGCCTCGCGTCGTCCTGCGCGACGGCCTCTATCTGCAGCTCGAGTCGGGATCCCAGCACGACGTCCGCGCCGGCCGCGGCCAACGCGATCGGCAGTGGATCCATGTCGTCGTTCGCGGGATCTCCCGCGCTGCGCGACATCTCGCCGCGGAAGCCCGCGGCGCGCAGCGTGATGCCGGTGCCGGGCAACGGTTCGCGCGCGCGCGATCCGACGATGGGTATCGAGACGGTCACGGGGCGAGGCTAGCCCGGGCGGCGCCGGGCATGTAGTAAGACCAATGGCCGATGTGAGAGCGGACGAATCGCATTCCACTTTCTGATCCCCGCACCGAAGCGCCGCGGCATCGACCATGTTTCGCCCGTTCGGCGCACGATTCGAACAAAAAAATACTCAGCGGAAGCTGTCACAAAAGTCGGTCTCGTGACACGCGATTTCCGCGCGTTGCGCCGCTCCGGCCGCAGCGATTAGATTCGCTCGCGTTCCAACTACTCACACATTCAAGGGAGTGAACATGAACCTCGCCAAGCGCGCATTCGCGTGCACCGCCGTCGCGATCTGCTCCGCCGCCGCAGCCGCGGCGCCCGTCGTCGAAATCGACTCCGAACACATGGCCGTCATGGGAGTCACCACCGCGCTGACCGTGGCACACCACGCGCCGACGTTTCACCTTTTCCTCACGCAGCGCCCTCGTGATTTCACACGGCTCGTACTCACCAACCTGAACGCGAACACTTCGTTCGAAGCCCTGAGTGGATCGCCCTCCGGCGTGACGCTTCCCTGTCAGATTTCGGGCACGCTGACCGCCAGCATGAAGCAACCGCGGCTGTTGCGCCTCACCTGGGACGACTGCGAGTTCCCCTTGCACGGCACGCCGCTGACACTCGATGGTCCGGGTGAAGTGCTGCTGCTCGCCGATTCGCTCGAACCGACCACAGTGGGTTCGATTCGATTCGGCAATTCGGACTCCGATCTCGTGCAGACCGGCGGAGAGGACTTCCCTGAGTATTCGATTCGGGAAACCTACCGCCGCAACCTGCGCATCTCCGGTGTGATACCTCTCGCGGAGTTCCACTATCCGGGAACGGAGACGCCGTTCGCATACGGAATCAAGGGATTCCTCGACGAGACCGTCGAATACACGTATCCGAACGAGGAACAACCGCCCGCGAGGTATAACTACCTTTACACCGCGGAGAACCTCGAGTACGCGGGCGTGAACCGGATCAGCGACGACTGGACGACCATGTACGAAGAGCTGCGCGTCCTGTTCGGCAAGCTCACTTTTCAGCGCGACGAGGGGCCCTTCTACGGAATCAGCTCCGAGTCGGAGGAATACGAGGGACTACGACTGACGCGTCTGCAGCTTCCCGACTACTCGCTCGAAACGACCATCGATGGGCGCGTGGACAGGGTATACAACCGCTGGGCAGGACAGGGCTGCGTGAACGGCAAGTTCGCATTCAGGACCCGCGCGCCGATGAAGCACGATCTCAATGCCTGGAACCAGTTCGGCATGGGAGAGCTGCTGATCAACGAATCGACTCGCGCGCGATTCTACTCGGCGGAAAATGCGCCACCGACACTGCCGGCGCCGGTCAACGGCATGCTGCTCAATCTCGACGTGAAAAACGTCGGCACGTTCAACTACGACGCACCTTCGGCGAACGACGCGGTTCGCCCGATCGCCCGCTGCATGTAGTAGCCGAAACACCGCTGGGGCAAGCCCAGGGCGCGCCGGGGATCCGGCGCGCCCTTCGGATTGCGCGTTCCCGGCGCCGAACCGGTATTCGGCGGCCGGATGGTGCCCGAAGGCACACGGATCGACGGTTCCGGTATCCGCGTGGAAGGCTGCGGAGTCGGGAGCGACTTTTGCGGCAGCGGAGTCGATGTCGGTCCAGGCACCGTGACGCCGCCCGGCGGCTGCATATCCGGAGGCCGCGGAACGGGTTGGGGCGCGTTCGAGGGCCCCGGCTGCGCAGGCGTCGCGGGCTGGGCCACCGGCAGCGTCGAGTTCACGAACACGCGCATGTTGTCGACGTCGGAGGTGACGAGACCCACGCCGAAAATCGCGCGGCCGCGCGGACTCGTGACGAGCACGTTCGCGCCTTCGCCGATGCTCACATCGAAGAGATCAGACCGCAGTTGAGAGTCCATCGCGCGACGGATCGAGCGTGCCACTTCCTGGTCGGTGGCCCCCGAGAGCACCGGGACGGTTACCTCGACCGGGTCAGTGCCGTCCGGCGGAATGACGCGCAACACGATGTCGCCGCTCGACGATGCGATTCCGCTGGAACGGATGTTCCAGGCTTCGGCAAGCGGCGGATCGTTCTGCGCTTGCACCCAGGGCGCAACCAGACCTGACAAACATGCGCAGACCAGCGTACGGATGTCCATGTTCGACCTCCGGATGTCTCCGGGCCGATGCGCCCCGGCGGATTCCGGGGCGCGCCTGCATCGGGTCTATTCGCCTTCGATCTTCACGCTCACGTTCTGCACCGTGGAGTCCACGAGCTCGAGCGAGAAGTCGGGTTGCCCCTCCTTCTTCTTGATCGTGATGTCGTTGCCGCCCGCCTCGATCGTGTATCGGTCAGGGCTCAGCTTCGCCGCGAGCGCATCGCGCACGTCTTTCACGACCTTGCCTTCATCGCGGCCGGGCATGACGTTCACCGTGATGTCGGTGGGCTCGCCCTGCCGCGGCGTGACGCGGAAGACCATGTCACCGGCCTTCACCGGCTGTCCTTCGAGCTCGATGTTCCACTTGTTGTAGACGAGATTCGACTGACCGACCGCGGCGGCCGCCAGCAACATCGACGCAAGGAATCCAAAACCAATCACGCGTGAGTGTTTCATCACTGCCCTCGTTGACTGTAAGTTGCGTGCATGTTGCGCCGCCCGGCGAATCGCGGGTGCCGGAAAGGGGGCGCGAAGGACGTCAGACTTGCGTACTTCGGATGTGGGGCGGGCTCGGCGCGAGTGTCAGCGCCGCGGTTGCGCACTCGAAACACGGGGGCAAAAACAAGGCAGCCTTTCAGCTGCCTTGCGCAAGTCGCGCGCCGCGCTTCCCTTCAGGGTGGGTGGCGGGTTGACCCGCCGGCGGCGCGCGCAAATGGATTTCCGTTCCTTCTAACTACTCAACCGCACTTCGAATCGCCGCAGTTCAGGCAGGTCATGCAGCCGTCCATCATGACGACGGCCGCGGTGCTGCACTTGGCGCACAGCTGCGCGCCTTCCGGGAAGTGGGACTTGGCGAACGCGTCGGTCTGCCTGGCGCGTTCCTCGAATTCCGCCTTCTTCTCGGCGATCAGCTTCTGCGCATGTTCGTCGAGCTCGTGCTTCTTGAGCAGCCCGATCATCTGCAGGTGCTTCTCGATCACGTAGCCAAGCTCGGCGATGATCGAAGGCATGAACTTGCCGCCCGCCTGCCAGTAACCGCCGCGCGGATCGAACACGGCCTTGAGCTCGTCGACCAGGAACGTCACGTCGCCGCCCTTGCGGAACACCGCCGAGATGATGCGCGTCAGTGCGACGATCCACTGGAAGTGATCGAGGTTCTTCGAGTTGATGAACACCTCGAACGGCCGGCGCTGTTCGTACGGCGTGCCCTCGTTGAGCACGATGTCGTTGATGGTCACGTACATCGCGTGATCGGACACCGGCGTCTTGATCTTGTAGGTGGCGCCGATCAGGAACTCCGGGCGCTGCACCTCTTCGGTCATGCGCACGACTTTCGCCGAGCGGCCATCCTTGCCCTTCGTCATCTCGACCTGGGGCTCGAGTTTCACGACGTCCGCGGACGCCGCGGCGGCCGGGTCCACCGGCTTCTGCACGCGGTACTTCGCGATCTTCTTGTCGATTTTTATGGCGGCCATTGCGATTCCTTACTATCCGGGCAGCTGCCAGCTGCTCTCAGAACTTGCCGTAATACCCTTCTTTGAGCGCGTCGTAGAGATTCGCCGCGGTGTGTTTCTCACCGTCGTATTCGATCTCCTCGTCACCCTTCACCGAAATCTCGGAGCCGTCCTCGAGCGTGAACACGTAGGTGGTGTTCTTGAGGTCGTCTTCCTTCACGAGCACGCCCTGGAAAGCCTCGGGGTTGAAGCGGAAGGTCGTGCAGCCCTTCAGATCCTTCTCGTGGGCGTACAGGTAGATGTCCTTGAAGCTCTCATACTTGTAATCCGTAGGCACGTTCGCAGTCTTTGAAATGGAACTGTCCACCCATCTCTGCGCGGCTGCCTGGATGTCCACATGTTCCTTTGGCGTAATGTCTTCCGCAGTCGTGAAATACCCAGGCAATTGTTCGGCCGGGTTCGTTGCATTCGGCATCGCACGCGGATTGATGAGCTCGCGATAGGCGAGAAGCTCGAATGAGAAGACATCGACTTTCTCCTTCGTCTTTTTTCCGGGACGGATGACGTTGCGGAAATAGTGATGGGCGAACGAAGGCTCGATGCCATTCGAGGCGTTGTTCGCGAGCGAGAGCGAGATCGTGCCGGTCGGCGCGATCGAACTGTGGTGTGTGAAACGCGCGCCGACGTTGGCGAGCTGATCCACGAGCCAGGGCGCTGTTTCGGCGATGCGCTGCATGTAACGGCTGTAGCGCGCGTGCAGGATGCGGCCCGGGATGAGGTCGCCGACCTTCCAGCCGTCCTTCACCATCTCGGGACGCTTGCGCAGCATCTCGGCCGTCACCGTGAACTCTTCCTTCATGATGGGCGCGGGGCCCTTCTCCTTCGCGAGCTCGAGCGCCGCTTCCCAGCCGGCGACCGCCATCTCGCGCGAGACGTCCTCGGTGAACTTGATCGAATCCTCGGATCCGTACTTCAGGCCGAGGCAGGTGATGGTGCTGCCCAGCCCGAGGAATCCCATGCCATGGCGACGCTTGCGCATGATCTCGTCGCGCTGCTGCTCGAGCGGCAGGCCGTTGATCTCGACCACGTTGTCGAGCATGCGCGTGAAGACCTTCACGACCTCGCGGTATTCGTTCCAGTCGAACTCCGCGAAATCCGTGAATGCGTTCTTCACGAAGCGCGTGAGGTTGACCGAGCCCAGCAGGCACGAGCCGTACGGCGGCAGCGGCTGCTCGCCGCAGTTGTGCGCGTGGAAGCCGTTCGCGTCGAACTCGTTGATGCCGGGGATCTGCACGTCGTACACATCCTCGACACCCGCGGCCTCGATGCTCTCCACGGTCGCAACGAAACGCTCGCGGTTGAGCATGCGCTTGTAGTTGGCCAGCAAGCCGTGCAGGCGGCCACGCTTGACGGTGTCGGCGAAATCCACGAGCTCCGCGAAGCGCGCCACGTTGGCGCCGGTGATCACGAGTTCGTGGTCCGTCTCGCGGCGGTTCTTGTAGATGGACGACGCGACGCCTAGACGCATGAGCATGCGCTGCGCGCCTTCGAGCAGCGCGAGGTCGTGTTGCGCGAGCCGGACGGATACCCCCTTGAGCTGCGTGCCCTGCACGCTGCCGTCGGCGTCGAACAGGCCTCGCAGGAAGCCGCGGTAGAACTCGCTCGACGAGCGCTCGATCTCCGGCGTGACGGTGGTGTGGCCGGGGCGCATGCCGACGTCGCGCGCGAGGTCGGTGATCGCACTCATGCTCAGGCGGAATTCGCCGCGGCGCGACGCCGCCTGCCAGCCCGAGAAATCCGCGCGATGGTTGAAGCCGCGGGCCGCATGCAGCGCGGCGGCCATCACCGAGTGCGGACCGCTGACGTCGACGTCACTGTTGCCGACCGCCGAGCGCGCCCACACGGACAGCACGGCGCCTTCCTCGGTCATGCGGCCGTCGCCGACCAGCAGGCCCATGAGGTATCCCTCGGACTCGCCCACCCACGTCTCACCCTTCCAGGACGCGGCGGCGCGATGATCCTGCAGCAGCACGCGATCGCCAGGCGCGAGATCGCCGGCCGCGCACCACTCGGAGGCCAGGCGCCAGCGGGTCAGCGTCGAGATTCGGCGCACGCGGTGATCGGCGGTGAGGCGCAGCGAATGGCCGGCGTCGGTCATCACGCGCAGCACCGGCTTGGTCGCCGTGCGGAAGAAGCCCTCTGGCGCGCTCAGGTGATCCTTGCCGTCGACGCGGGCCGTGAACTGGCGGCCGATGAGTTCGCAGACCTGGCGCGGGCCAGCGGACGTGTGCACCCACGTGTCCGCCGTGACGCAGGGGTTGGTCGCGCGGATGTTCTCGCACCACCAGTTGTTGTTCATTTCGTTGACGCGGTCGATCAGGATGAACCCCGGCTCCGCGAAGTCGTAGGTGGACGTCATGATGACGTCCCACATGCGCCGCGCCGGCAGCGTCTTGTAGATCTTGCAGCAGACGAGGCCGTCTTCGCGCGAGACGTAGTTCCTGGTGGTCGGCCACTCGCGCCAGACGAACTTCGTCGGGTCTTCGATGTTGTGCTCGGCCGGGTCGTATTCCTTGGTGAGCAGCGGGAAGGCGAGATTCCAGTCCTTGTCCTCGCGCACCGCCTGCATGAATTCGTCGGTGACGAGCAGCGAGAGATTGAACTGGCGCAGGCGGCCGTTCTCGCGCTTGGCGCGGATGAATTCCATCGCATCGGGATGGCCGACGTCGAACGTGCCCATCTGCGCGCCGCGGCGGCCGCCGGCCGACGAGACGGTGAAGCACATCTTGTCGTAGATATCCATGAACGACAGCGGACCGGACGTGTACGCGCCCGCGCCCGAGACGTACGCGCCGCGCGGACGCAGCGTCGAGAATTCGTAGCCGATGCCGCAACCGGCCTTCAGCGTGAGGCCCGCCTCGTGGACCTTGTTGAGGATGTCGTCCATCGAATCGCCGATGGTTCCCGACACCGTGCAGTTGATGGTGGAGGTCGCGGGCTTGTGCTCGAGCGCGCCGGCGTTGCTGGTCACGCGGCCCGCGGGAATCGCACCCCGGCGCAGCGCCCACACGAACCGCTCGTACCACTGTTCGCGGACGGATTCGTGCTCGACATCTGCAAGCGCGCGCGCGACGCGCTTGTAGGTGTCGTCCATCGTCTTGTCGATGGGCGTACCGTCTTTGGCGGACAAGCGGTATTTCTTGTCCCAGATGTCGAGCGACGCTTCCTGGAAAGGAATGGCATCGACGTCCTTGTGCTCGAGTTTGACCACGCTATTCATGGATGGGTACCTGTCCCCCGTTGTTCCGGACTCGCTCTCCAGGAGCCTTGTTGACCTATGTCCGAACCGGAGAGAAAAGAACGGCCTTTCGCCTGCGTTCTGGCAGGTCGGGCGTCTTCAAATGTGAGCGGACTGCTGTCAGACAGCCGCCATCCCTTGTCTCCCCGGCTCCCCAACCACGAGTTGTTGGCACACGATGTGCGACACAACATCTTGTGTTGGGGTCGAAAGCCTAGGCCCGTAAAAACACCCCGTCAAGAAACATCGCTGACATAATCAGAGGCCATTTAATACCTGTTAAGTCAATGGTTTACAGCATTTCCGGCCGTGTTGGGCGCCTGTCAACAAGGTACTTTTGCGGGGGATGCAGGAATCGGGCCGGACACAATATTTTGTGTCCACCTCATTCCCACCGGCTACGCACAACTCATCCACAGGTTGTTGGAAACGCCCCCGGGGTCAGGCCCATCCGGCGCCGGCGCCCGCCGCGCCAAAAAAGTCCGCGGGTGGGCCCGAACAGCACATTTTCAAGGCTCTTGAACGATCGGGGGCGGTCCGCAGAAAGGGACCATCGGACGCCGGGCTTACCCCGGTAGTTAGTCACCACGAACGAGGAGATTGGACATGACTGTTGTGCGTTACGAGCCCTGGACCCTGCTGAACCGCCTGCGCCGCGAGCTCGATCAGACTTTCGAGACCCCGGCCCACGAAGCCACCTGGGCACCGGCCGTGGACATCCACGAGGAACCGAAGCAATTCGTCGTGCGTGCCGATCTGCCAGGCGTCAGCGCGAAAGACATCGAGATCACCGCCGACAAGGGCGTACTCAAGCTGAGTGGCTCACGCAATTTCGAGCAGAAGAGCGATGACGGCCTCTACTCGCGCATCGAGCGCGTGAGCGGAAAGTTCGTGCGCACCTTCACGCTGCCGGAAACCGTCGCGGCGGATCAGATCGCGGCGAAGTTCAGGGATGGCGTGCTCGAACTCACGATCCCGAAGATCGCGAAGCCCGAGCCACGCCGCATCGAAGTCCAGGCCGCATGAACGGGGCCCGGCCCCCATATGCCGCAAACGGTGCCAGACCTGGTGCTCGGACGCCGGTCCCTTTTCGAAGGGGCCGGCGATTTCATTTGCGTCCGATCCCGTGACCCGAACCAGCGACCCAGGGGCGGCATCGACACCGGGTTTCCCCACCAATATCCCACCGGCGAGCTGGATCGCGGCGTGCCCTATTCCAGGCTCGACGCCGAACAGCAGCGGCACGTGCGCGCCGCGATCGAGAGTTACGCGTCGCTTCCGGGCGCGGCGATCTCGTTGCCACTGGTGAAGGATTACGAATCGCCGGAAGCGCTCGCGCGCACGTACGTCGGCTACTCGGGCGCCCTCGCGAACTCGGTGGGCGCCGAGCTGCTCGTCCCCGTCTCCGAGCTCGCCATCGCGCAGGCGCCCGGCGCGGGCGGCGAGATCGCCCCTGGTACCCTCGCCGCCTATCTACTGCGGCACCTCGGCGCCGAGACGCCGGGTGGCCAGTCGTGGAAGGTCGAGATCGAAAACGTGCGCTCCACGACTTACCTCGATCACGACTATGTCCGCGTGGAACTCGAACTCGTGCCACCGCGCGGCGGGCACGCACATGATTTCGTGCTGGTGAGCGACGTGGTCACCCACGAGGTCCGCAATCACGTCGTTTATGTCGTGGCGGACGCCGAGCTGCTCGGCGCGCTGCAGTATCCGGCGCGCCGCCTCGCAATCCAGCGGCCTCTCAACGCGCAGTCCCGCCGCCCAGGATCCGCGCCGGGAGAGTGATCAGCGCCCGCAGGAAGCCGAATACGCCTTCCACCGCGATGCCGATCAGCCGGAACGGCAGCGACAAGAGCCAGACAATTGGCCATAAGAACAAGGCCAGCAATGCGATGGGCCAGCAGAGCACCAGCAGCAGGAGCCACAAGAGAAACTTGAGCATCGTTTGAGTATCCTCTTCGTCATGTCAATCAATCGTCGAAATCCCATGCGACTCTCCGTGATCATTGCCACGGCCTTCTTCGCCCTTACGAGCCATGCCGCGGTGCCACCGTTCCCGGACGGCACGCCCGTCCCGAGCCTGGCGCCCATGATCAAACGCGTCTCACCCGCCGTCGTGAACATCGCCACGCGCGGCACCATCCGCGAGCGCTCACCCCAGAATCCCCTCCTCGAGGACCCCTTCTTCCGCCGGTTCTTCGACATCCCGGAGATGGGCCCGCGGGAGCGTCAGTTCCAGAGCGCCGGTTCAGGCGTCATCTTCGATGCAAAGAACGGGTACATCGTTACAAACGCCCACGTCGTCGATAACGCCACCGAGATCACGGTCACCCTGCAGGATGGCCGCGACCTGGCCGCGACCATCGTCGGCAGCGACGTGCCCTCGGACGTGGCGGTGCTCAAGGTGAACCCCGAGAAGCTCACCCAGGTGGCGATGGGAGACTCGACCCAGATCGAAGTCGGCGATTACGTGGTCGCGATCGGCAATCCGTTCGGCCTGCAGCACACGGTGACCTGGGGAATCGTTTCGGGACTCGGGCGCTCGGGCATCAACCCGGACGGGTACGAAGACTTCATCCAGACCGACGCGTCCATCAACCCAGGCAATTCCGGCGGCGCGCTGGTCAACATCAAGGGCGAGCTGGTCGGCATCAACAGCGCCATCCTCTCGCGCTCGGGCGGCAACATCGGCATCGGTTTCGCGATCCCGGTCAACATGGCCCGCAGCATCATGGACCAGCTGCTCAAGTACGGCTCGGTCAAGCGCGGATTGCTGGGTGTCAGCATCTACTCCCTCACGCCCGATACGGCCAAGTCGCTCGACATCCCGAACACGCAGGGTGTGCTGGTTTCGCAGGTCACCGAGGGCTCGGCCGCCGAGAAGGCCGGCATCAAGCCCGGCGACGTGATCACCAGCATCAACGGCCAGACCATCAAGTCGAACAGCGAGCTGCGCAATGCGATCGGCCTCGCGCGCGTCGGCGACAAACTCAACGTTTCGCTGATCCGCGACCGCAAGCCGCTGCAGGTCGTCGCGGAGATCAGCGAGCTGCCGGCGACCACCGCGTCGACCGGCGCCAGGTCGACTCCCGCCGCGCCCGAAGACGCGACCGCGGTACACCCGGGTCTCAAGGGCGCCACGCTCGCGGATGCACCCGAGGGTGGCGTGTCGATCAAGGCGATCGAGCCGCGCAGCCCCGCGTCGCAACTGCTGCGCACGGGCGACCGGATCGAGGCGGCCAATCGCGTGAACGTCGCGAACCTCAAGGAGCTGCGGGACATCGCCAAACGTGGCGGCGCGCTGGTCCTGAAGGTTCGCCGCGGCAACGCGGTGGTCCTCGTGCCGCTTCGCGCCCCGTGAAGCGCGCGAACGTCGACTGATCCCGCACCGTGACGCGCTGATGGACGTACTCGTCATCGGAGCCGGCCCCGCCGGCTCCATCTCGGCCGCTTTGCTGGCGCGCCGCGGCTACCGCGTGCTCGTGCTCGAGCGCCAGAAATTCCCGCGTTTTTCGATCGGCGAGAGCCTGCTCGCCTGCAGCATGGAGCTGCTGCACGAAGCCGGCATGGTCGATGCCGTGATGGCGCGCGGCTTCCAGTTCAAGAATGGCGCGGTATTCGACCGCGACGGCGAACACTCGGTGTTCAACTTCGCCGAGAAATCGAGCCCCGGCTACCCGTTCACGTTCCAGGTGCCGCGCGCCGACTTCGATGCGACGCTCGCCGACGAGGCCGCGCGCCAGGGCGCCGAGATCCGCCACGAAATCGAAATCACGGCCGTGGATTTCAGCGGCGACCGTCCGAAGGTGACGAGTCGCGCCGCGGACGGCGCCATCGAGGTCCACGAGCCGCGCTTCGTGCTCGATGCGTCCGGCTTCGGCCGCACGCTGCCCAAACTACTCGGCCTCGATCGGCCGTCGACCTTTCCGCCGCGCGCGGCGATCTTCACGCACGTGCGCGACGGCGCCGTCTCGGGAGCGTTCGATCGGCAGAAAATCCGAATCGGCATCCACCCGGTGGACCGGGAGATATGGTCCTGGCTGATCCCGTTCTCCAACGGCACGGCCTCCGTGGGTGTCGTCTCGTCGATCGAACATCACCGCGCCCGCACGGGCTCGCCCGAGGAGCAGTTCTGGCAGGCGCTGCGCGCCGAGCCGCGCCTGCACGCGCTGCTCGCGAATGCGAACACGCTGCGTCCGGTCGGCGAGATCTTCGGTTACTCCGCCACCGTGTCGCAGCTCCACGGCCGGCACTTCGCGCTGCTCGGCAACGCGGCGGAATTCCTCGACCCGGTGTTCTCCTCGGGCGTGACCATCGCGATGAAGTCCGCGAGCCTGGCTGCCAACGCGCTCGACCGTCAGTTCAAGGGCGAAAACATCGACTGGGATCAGGAGTTCACCGAGCCGTTGATGTACGGCGTCGAGACCTTCCGCAGTTTCGTCTCCGGCTGGTACGACGGCAGCCTGCAGGACGTGATCTTCTTCCCGCGCCAGCAGCCGGCCATCCGCCGGATGATCTGTTCGGTGCTCGCCGGTTACGTGTGGGATCCGGAGAACCCGTACACGGGACCGAAGTCCGGGCGGCGGCTGCGCGCGCTCGCGGAAGTCTGCCGGGGTAGTTAGTCAGGTCCCGGCCGATGCCGTCGCCAGGCGCGATCGCAGGGCGCGAGCACGCAGGGTATCGGGATGCTCGCCCGAGAATCCCCCGGTGAGCGCCAGTTCCGCACGTTGCGCGGCGTCCGCGGCCTCCGGGATGCGGCCCAGCGCGGCGAGCGCCTCGGCATGATTGAGCGCCGCCTGACCGTAGTTGCCGCTGCGCTGCCAGTCGCGTGACGCCTTCTCTTCGAATGCGAGTCCGTCGGCGGCCCAGCGCTCCGCGGTGGCCGCATCTCCCTGCGCCAACGCCACCTGCGCGCCGGTGAAGAGCAGACTCGCGAGCCCCGAACCGGACTTCCTGGCCGGGTAGTCGAGCTTCCCCAGCATCGAATCGACGAGACTGCGCGCGCCGGCGAGATCGCCCTGCGCGAGCATCAGGTCGGCGCGCGTCAGGTTCACTTCGTTGAGCAGACGTTCGTTTCCTTTCGGATTGGCGCTCAGCACTTTCTCGACTTCGACCAGCACCGTCAGCGCCTCGTCGACGCGGCCGAGCTTGCCGATCGAACGCGCCTCGATGAGATTGGCGAGCGCCGCGACGCGCGCGTTACCGGCCGCGCGTGCCCGCACCGCCTCGTCGTTCGCGAGCACGGCCGCCTCCGCGTAGTTCGCCAGGCGCATCTGGCTGGTCGCAAGGTGGTTGGCGAAGCCCACCGGCGGACCGCCGTCCGGCTCGACCTGCGAAACCAGCTCCATCGCCCGTTGCTGCTGTTTCACGGCCGTGCCGATTTCGCCCGCGCGCGAGAGCGTGGCCGCGTGGTTCATGAGCATGATCACCATGTTCATGGACTGGTCGCGGCCCGAAGCCTCCATGAGCTCGATCGATTCGCCCAGCGCCGCGAGCGTTCCCGCCACGTCGTCGTTCTTGTAACGCAGGTGCGCGAGGTCGCCGAGCAACGCGAGCCGCATCTGCAACGGCATGTGCGTCGACTCCGTCGCCGCCGTGTCGAGCTCGCGCGCGAGCAACACGATCGCGCCGGGTGTGTCACCGTCGGCTTCCAGCACTGCCGCGCGCGAGCGGGCGCAGGCCCACTGCGCGGCGGGCTCGAGGCTGCTGCCGGCGAGCAGCGCGGAAACCTCCGCGAGCCGCGCGTTGGCGGCGGCGCGATCGGTTTCGATCAGGGCATTGGCCGCGGAACATTGCGCGGCCGCGAGCAGGCTCAGGTCGCCGAGCCTGCGCGCACTGTCGATGACGCGCTCGAGCAGTTGCATCTCGCGCTCGGTCTTGCCGAGCGTGGCGTAACGGCGCGACGCTTCGTACAACATCTGCGCGTCGGTGATCTCCTGCCTGCCGTACGCGCGTTCGAGGATCGCCGTGCTGCGGTCGAGGCTTTCGGCCAGCGTGAGGGGTTTTCCGTCGCTGCCGATCTCGTCGAGCAGCGTGTCGAGGAATTCGTTGGTCGCGACCGCCCGTGCGCGCATGCGCTCGGCATGATCGCGCTGCGTGCGCGCTTCGATCATCTGCGCGAACGCGATCCCCGCGGCGGCGATCACCGCGACCGTGGTGCCCGCCGCGGCGGCGACGCCGACGCGGTTGCGGCGCACGAACTTGCGCACGCGATACCAGGCGCCGTCAGGCCGGGCCTGCACCGGGCGATGCTCGAGATGACGCGTGATGTCGTCCGCCAGCGCGTTGACGGTCGCGTAACGCTCGCCGGGTTCCTTCTTCAGGCACTCGAGCACGATGTTGTCGAGGTCGCCGCGCAGCGCGGCGGCGCCGGCCCGAGCCACCTCGCTCGGGCGCCGCAACTCGCTCGAAAGGATTGCGTCCTCGAGTGCGCCGCGCGAGTCACGTTCCAGCCGGTATGGGCGCTCCCCGGTCAGCAGCTCGAACAGGATCACGCCGAGCGAATACACGTCGCTCGCCACCGTGAGGGGCTCGCCGAGAATCTGCTCGGGCGAGGCGTAGTCGGGCGTGAGGGCGCGGCCCGACAGCTCGGTGAGACGAGTCGCGCGCGCCTCCCCGCCGTCCAGTAGTTTGGCGATGCCGAAGTCGAGCAGCTTGACGCCGCCGTCGGGCGTCACGAGGATGTTGTCCGGCTTGAGGTCGCGATGCACGACGAGTCTGCCGTGCGCGCTCGCCACCGCGTCGGCCACCTGCAGGAAGAGTTTCAGCCGCGTCGCGAGGTCCGCCGGCGACGATCCCGCAATTCCAGCGCAGTACTCGTCGATCGGCGCGCCCTCGACGTACTCGAGCGCGAGGAACGGCTGGCCCTCGGCCGTGATACCCGCGTCCAGCAGCCGCGCGATGTTGCGATGGTCGAGCGTCGCGAGGATCTCGCGCTCGCGCGCCATGCGTTCGGCGAGATCGGCGCGGCGGCCGCTCACGTGCGGTAGTTTGAGCGCCACGGGACGGCTGATGAGTCCGTCGGCGCGTTCCGCCAACCACACCGATCCCATGCCGCCCGCGCCGAGCTCGCGCAGCAGTCGATACGCGCCGACGGTTTCGCCCACCGCGCCGCGCGGCGTTTCGGCGTCTTCCCCGGACGCCGCGAACTTCGGCAGCGTCGCGAGGAATTCGCCGGTTTCCACCGACGCGGCCCGCGACAGCAGCTCGCGCAGTCGCGGCTTGAGACTTTCGAACCGCGGCTCGAGCGACTCGAGCCACGCCGCGCGAGCCGCGGGTTCGCGATCGAGGGCCTCGTCGAGCAACTGGTTCAGCTCCACCCAGCTCGCGGCGTCGATGTTCAGTCGTGCCAAGCAGTCCTCCGGCGTCTCAGGGCTGGATCCGGGCCATCGCGAACGAAACGCTGGAACCATTGCGCGCCGCGCCGACGACGATGATGCCGCCGTCCGGCGCGACGGCCAGTGCGCTCGCGCCGTCGCTGGCGCCGTGGAAGTCCACGGTCACGATCCCGTTCCCGCCGAAAGTCGAATCGAGTGTCCGGTCGGGGTTGTAGCGCAACACGCCGAAATCGGCCACCGTGCCGCTCGACGAAACCTGGGCCGCCAGCAGCATGCGTCCATCGGGCATGCGCAACAGCTGGTGAGCCACGTCGTTGTCGGGGCCGACCGGCGTCATCGTGAACTGGTCCGTCGCGCCGACGACGCCGTCCACGTCGAACTCCACGAGCTCGATCTGCGCCACGAACCCGAGCGTGGCGTGCGGCACGCTGACCACACCCGCGGTGATGAAGCGGTCGTCGTCGAGGACGACCAGGTCGCTTGCGCGACCGAGCCCGCCCTGCGGAGCTTCGTCCATGAACACGACACCGGCGCCATCGCGGCCGAAGTTTCCGACGACGCGGGGATTGTCCGTATCGAGCTGGCCGTTGCTGCGGAATCGCGCCAGCCCCAGTCCCATGCTGTTGTCGGCCGCGCCGGCCACCACGAGCTTGCCGTCGGACTGCAGGCCCATGGCGTACGCGACGTCGCTGCCGTTCGTGATCGGCGCCGCGCTGCCGTCGCCGCCGAAGCTGGCGTCGATGTTGCCGTCCGCGAGCAGCCGCGCCACGGCGAAATTCACGTGGTTGTCGCCGGTCAGGTCACGCCAGCCCGCGACACCTGCGATGTAGATGGTCCCGTCCGGCGCGATCATCGCGCGATTCGCCACATGATTGAGAACGGTCCCGTCTTCCGGCCTGACGCTCAGATAGGGGTTGACCGTGGTCAGTCCCGCCACCCCGAAGCCGGTATCCAATGTGCCGTCCGAGTTGTGACGTATGGCGGCCATGTCGTATCGCGTGCCGGTTCGTGCGCGACCCACGACGATCAGCTTGTCGTCGGGCTGGATCGCGAGCCAGTTGGCCTCCTCGCCGAGTGCGCCGGTGAACACCACCGCGACGCGTCCGTCCGTGCCGAAGCCCGGATCCGGCGCGCCATCCGGCATGAAGCGCGCGAGCCACATGTCCGCGAGCACCACGATGCGGCCGTCGCTCTGCACGACCACGGCCTGGGCCGGCGGAAGGTCCGCCAGCGACACCTTGCCTTGCGAACCGAACGAAAGATCGAGCGAGCCGGTGGGTGGCGGCGTCGTGCAGCTCACGTCGATCGAACGCACGTCCGCCGCGGCGATCTGGCCGCTGCCCTCGCTGACCGTGCAGACCTGGTCGGGTGTTCGCGGCTGCGTGACCACGCGGACGTCGTACGTGCCGCCGTCGGAATACGGATAACCCAGCGCGTGCGATCCATTCACGGTCGGCAGGATGTTCGCGCCGGTGACGACGTCTTCGATCACGAGCCCGGCGCCCTCGAGTCCCGAGACGTTCACGTATACCGTGTAGATCGGCGGTGGCGGCGGATCGTCGTCGACGATGGTCAGCGACGTCGAGGCGTTGAAGCCCAGCGCGGCGCAACCGCGCGGGTTGACGAGTCGCAGCACGACGATGCGCGCATCCTCGGTGACGTCGTCGGAAATGATGGGCACGCGCACCAGACGCGTGCCGCCCTGCCCGTCGGCGAACGCGACGGTGGTGGTCACGGGCTCGTAGTGAGTGCCGGCGGTGCTCGTGTGGTCTTCCGTCGTGAACGTCGCGCTCACGTAACCACTGGTACCGCCACTTCGGGTCACGAGAATGCTCGCGTAGTCGTCGTATTCGTTCACTTCGAAGCCGCTGTTCGCGAATTCCAGGATTCCGGCCGCGGGATGGGTCGGTCCCGTGCATTCGGAAGCATCAGGCACGCGATATTCGGGCAACGCGCCCGCGGGTGCGTTCACGGGCGTGAGTCCCGAATACGCAAGTCCGAGGCCGCCGCTCGCCTGCGGATCGCGCAGAAATGCCGCGGCATAGGTCTGGCGATGCCGCTCGTCGTTGGCGAGCGCGCTCGCTTTCGTGTGCAACACGAACAGGTCGCCGACGGGGATGTCGTCGAGCGGAACGTTCACGGTGATGGGCGCGCGTAACGTCGCGCGTGCGTGATCGTCGATCCCACGGCCGTCGACGTCCTCGTCGATTTCGAAATCCTCGTTCGTCCAGATCGGCTGCGGCGCATTCTCGGCCTGGAAGGCGCCGCCCCAGTGGCGATGGTAGCCGGCAAAAACGCCGTCGCTCGCCGCCATGAACACTTCGCGGTCGGTGTCGTAGTTGTACGCGCGGACCGCCAGCGAGATCTGTCCGTAGACCGCGGTGTCGCAGTACTTGTCCTCGGCCACGTTGAGACCACACTCCTCGCCGCGCGGCCGCGTCGGAATGAGGTCTTCGCCCGTGTCGATCAGCTCGATGTGGGCCGCGCTCACGGTGAAACTCAATGATGCGTCGGGCGTTTCCTTGATGAAGTACTGGTATTGGTTGAGCTCGCTGCGCACCGAGGCGACTCGCGTCGGATCGAAGCGATCCTGGTCCGGCACCTGCGCGCCGACCCAGTAGGTAGAACCGTCGTTGCTGCTGTACACGTGCAGGCGCGCGCCCTCCGGCACATCGTCCGGCCGCGGTGACAGGCCGCCGACGATGCGTTCGTCGTCGACGATGCCGGTTCCGGTCATGAAGCCGGGGTCGCCCAGATCGGTGAAGGCGGGTGCGCTGTACGTGATGAGCTGGAACTTCCAGTCGCGCTTGATCCATTCGAGCGCGACCGGCGCTTGGGGGCCCGGCGGCGGTGGCGGGGGCGGCGCGGGGTCCGACTCGCCGCCGCCTCCGCAGGCGGCCAGCGTGAACGCGGCGATCAGGCCGGTCAGAAAGCTTCGTACGTACATGGGCGCTCCGGAAAGAAAGGTCCTCCCGGAGCAATACGCAGCGGCTATGGAAATCCGGACAGCCTCAGGCGCCGAGGCACTGCGCCAGAATCAGGCGCGCCTTCTCCCAATCCCTACGCACGGTACGGTCGGTGACGCCGAGGATCCCCGCGATCTCGGTTTCGGTCAGTCCGGCGAAGTAGCGCAGCTCGACCACGCGCGACAATCGCTCATCGAGCGCGCCCAGCTCTTCCAGCGCCTCGTGGACGCGGATGACCTCTTCCTCGCCCGAAGTCGCCGCATCGGCAACGAATGTGTTCAAAGTCGCCCGCTCGGCGCCGCCGCCGCGCCTCTCGGCGAGCCGTGCGCGAGCCAGGTCCACGATCACCGAACGCATGACGTGCGCGGCGTAACGAAAGAAGTGCACGCGGTCGCGCAATTGGAGTTCGCCCGCGTTCGCGAATCGCAGGAAGGATTCGTGCACGAGCGAAGTGGTGTCGAGCAGCGTGCCGCGCGCCGCATGGTTGAGCCGGCTGCGCGCCATGCGCCGCAGGTCCTGGTAGGTGGTGTCGAATACGCGCCGCAGGGCCTCTTCGTCGCCGTCCTGGGCGCGCTGGATGAGATCCGTGAGAGCGGGCGTTTCGGCCATGGGCCAATTCTGCCCTCACGTCGCCCGGGGCGGCGCGCGAGTTTCAGCCGGCCCCTGGGGCGGGTTCGGGCGCTGCCGCGGCACGCCGGTCGAGCGCGCGCCGCCGCACTCGCGACACCGCCAGGTAAACCGCGGGCGTCGTGAACAACGTGAGCAGCTGGCTCACGAGCAGGCCGCCAACGATGGCGATGCCGAGCGGCCGGCGCATCTCCCAGCCTTCGCCGAGCGCCAGCATCAACGGCAACATGCCGAGCAACGCCGCGACGGACGTCATGACGATGGGCCGGAAGCGCAGTCGGGCGGCCTCGAGAATGGCCTCGCGCGGCCGCAACCCGCGCGTGCGTTCGGCATCGAGCGCGAAGTCCACCAGCAGGATGGTGTTCTTCATCACCACGCCCACGAGCAGGAAAAGTCCGAGCAGCGAGATGAGGTTCAGCTCGTCGTCCATGAGCAGCAGCGCGAGCAACGCGCCGACGCCGGCGGCAGGCAGCGTGGACAGGATGGTCAGCGGCTGCACGAAGCTCTCGTACAACATGCCGAGCACCAGGTAGACGGCGATCGCCGCTCCGAGGATCAGCCAGATCTGGTTCTTCTTCATGTCGGCGAAGGCACCGGCTTCGCCGGAAGGTTTTGCCACGATCGACGAAGGCAACATGATCTGCGCCATCGCCCCCTCGATCGCCTCGGTCGCCTGCTCGAGCGACACGCCCGGCGCCAGCGAGAAATCGATGCGCACCGAAGCGAACTGCTCGTGATGCTGCAGCCGGTCGGGCGCCATTCCGTAGGCGTATTTCGTGATGGCCGAGAGCGGCACGCGCTGGCCATCGCGGCCGATCGCGTACACCTGCTCGAGTGTCGAAGGACTCTGCGTGTAGCGTGGGTCCAGCTCCATGACCACGCGATACTGGTTCAGGTTGTCGTAAAGGGTCGCCACCTGGCGCTGGCTGAATGAATTGTTGAGCACGCTCGCGACGGTGCGCATGTCGATCCCGAGCCTGCCCGCTGTCTCGCGGTCGATTTCGAGGACCACCTGGCGCATGCCTTCATCGCCTGTCGTCTCCACGTCCGTGAGTTCGGGCAGCGCCGCGAGCGCATCGCGCGCGCGCGGCGCCCAGCGGCGCAGCTCGGCGAGATCGTCGGAGAGCATCTGGAACTCGTAGCTGCCCTCGCCGCCGCCGCCACCGCGTACCTGGATATCCTGGTCGACGAACAGCCGCAGCGCCGCGCCGGGCATGTCCGGCGTCTTCGTGCGCAGCCGGTCGATGATCTGCTGGCTGGACACGCGCCGCTCGGACAGCGGTTTCACCTTGATCATGATCCAGGCGTTGTTCACACCCGTACCGCCGCCGCTGTAGCCGATGATGTCCTCGATCGCCGGGTCCGACATGAGCAGTTTGCGGTACTCGCGGATCTTGGGCGCCATCGCCTGGAACGACAGACCGTCGTCTCCGCGCGCGAATCCGCGCAGCTGCCCCGTGTCCTGCCGCGGCACGTTGCCCTTGGGCACGGTGTTGAACAGCCAGACGTTGATTCCCACCACGCTCGCGAACACGAGCACCGGTATCCACGGACGGCGCAACACGCGATCGAGCGAGTGCACGTAGGCCGCCTTGAGATCGTCGAAGAAGCCGGATGCGAAACGTTTCAGCGCGCCGCCCTTCGCTTCCGCCTCGCGCGCGCGCAGCACGCGCGCGCTCAACGCGGGCGTGAGACTCAGGCAGATGACCAGCGACACGGCCATCGCCGCGACCAGCGTCAGCGAGAACTCGCGGAACAGGCGCTCGACGAAATCGTCGAGGAACAGGA
>JAEZCN010000205.1 GCA_023433515.1 Pseudomonadota bacterium | reverse complement strand
TGTCGGTGACGAACACGACGCGCGGCAAGCGCGAAAAGATCGGCCGCATGGTCGAGATGTTCGCCGACAAGCAGAACCCGATCGAAGAAGCGCGCGCGGGCGACATCATCGCGCTCGTCTCGCTGGCGGAAACGGACACGGGTGACACGCTGACGGACTCCGAGCACCAGGTGGTGCTGGAGCGCATGCGCTTCCCGGACCCGGTCATCAGCGTTTCGGTCAAGGCGAAGACGAAGGCGGAAGCCGAGAAGTTCGGTGCGGCGCTGGGCAAGATGGTCCGTGCCGATCCCTCGCTGCACCTGGAGACGGACCGCGAAACCGGCGAAACGATCCTGCGCGGCATGGGCGAGCTGCACCTCGAAGTGACGCTCGATCGCATGCGCACGGAGTTCGGCGTCGAAGGCACGATGGGCGAGCCGCAGGTCGCGTACCGCGAGTCGTTCACCAAGTCGATCGACGAGCACTACGTGCACAAGAAGCAGACCGGTGGCTCGGGCCAGTTCGCCGAGGTATGGATCAAGTTCGAGCCGCTCGAGCGCGGCGCAGGCTTCGAGTTCGTCGACGAGACGGTCGGCGGCTCGGTGCCGAAGGAATTCATTCCGGCGGTGGAAAAGGGCCTGAAGCTGCAGAAGGAAGACGGCGTGCTGGCGCACTTCCCCACCGTGGACTTCCGCGCGACGCTGCATGACGGTTCGTACCACGACGTCGACTCGAACGCGCTGACGTTCGAAATCGCGGCGAAGGCGTGCTTCCGCGAAGGCATCCGCAAGGCGGCCCCGCAGTTGCTGGAGCCGGTGATGAAGGTCGAGACCGTGACGCCGCAGGACTACCTGGGCGACGTGATCGGCGACATGAACCGCCGTCGCGGCACGATTCTCGAGCAGGTCGAGCGCGGCACCAACATCGCGGTCGTGGCGCACATCCCGCTGTCGGAAATGTTCGGCTACATCGGCCAGCTTCGTTCGATGACCTCGGGTCGCGCGAGCTTCACGATGGAGTTCTCGCACTATGATCCGGTGCCGAAGAACAAGGCCGACGAGGTCATTGCGGAAGTCGAGAAGCGTCGCAAGGCTGTCGCTGCGTAATGGAGACATTCCTCGTTTCCTAGTTGGAGTCCAGCAACCCGACAGGGTATGTTGGGTGGAACCTGAAACGGAGGGCGGGTGAGAAATCACCCGCCCTTTTTCTTTGCGCCCGCGCCTGCGTCAGCCTGCATTCAGCGAGCGCCGGCAAAATTGCACGAGTCCTGTTAGAACCCGAACGAACAACAACAACGGTAATGACGATGCCCAGACAACTGTTGCGTCCGTTGGCCATGATCCTGGCCTTCACCCTCCCCCTGGCCGCCGCGGCGGCTGCTGAGCTCACGGACGAGCAGGTTCGATTGATCCAGGCGCTTCCGCCGGTCTCGAAGATCGAGGCGGTATTGCCGAAGCGCCCGGACCGCGCCGAAGCCGTGGTGGAACGCATCATGGTGCTGCAGCAGTTCACCGAGATGGCCGCGTCCATCGCGCCGGGGCTGCGCGACCCGGCGCTGAGGGAGAAGGTGAACCAGTACCCCGCCGCCGTCCGCGCCGGAATTCCCGAGATGGAGCGGGCTCTGAATGGGCGCAACGCGCATGAGGTGGCGGAGCGGCTTTTTCCGGACATCCGCGATGGATGGAAGTCGATGCGTGGCGTGTACGAACGGGCGCTCGACGGCGAACTGCGGAAGTACGCGCTTGGATACCTCGACCGGCAGATCCACATCAACTCGCGTCACGAGCCGACGAATCCGGTGGATGCGTTCGTGGCCGAACTACCGGAGCCGTGGCGCACGCCCGCGGAGAAGGTCCTCGCGGTTCCGGGCGCGGTGTGGCTTGCCCTGCTCGTGGTATGGCTCGTGCTCGGGATCGCGTTCCGGACGGTGCCATTCCGCCTGCTGCCGGAAGATCCGTGGAAGCTGCAGCGCGGACGCAAGGTGCGGCCGATGCGCTTCGAACAGGTCCTCGTGGAAGACGTGAAAGAGATGGAGCGTGTCACGCGGCACGTTGTCATCCCGAAAGACGCACAGGGAAACCGGGCCGGGCCGGACCAGGTGTCCCACACACGCACGCACGTCGCCACATTGTTCGTCCGCGACATCGATGGCCGCGAAAGCACCATCAAGCTGGTGAATCACGACTTTGACGTACGGCCGGGTCACCGCGTGCTGGCGGTGTGGGAAGGCGACGGGAAGTACTGCCTGTTCCTCTACAACCACGATCTGCGCCACTTCACGGATTTTCCGCGGCTGCGCAAGTTCGTGAAGATGCGGCCGTGGCTGTTGATACCGGTGTGGGTGTTGTCGATCGTGCTCGTTGCGCCGATCGAGCCGAGTCTCGCGTGGGTGCCGGTGTATGCCACGCCGATCGTGTATCTCATCTGCATGGGGATCGTGAACTCACTGCGGCTGCGCAAGTTCTTGAAGAAGATGGCGCCGCGGCTCGTGCAGGAGGCGGGGCCTCCGTCGGAGCACTGGGGACCGATCAGGCCGGCGGCGAAGGACACCGCAACGGCGTGATCGCATTGTCCCCATTACAGCAACCGCTCCCACATCACCCAGAAGGTCTGGAGGAACTTGTCCTTGAAGGGGCGCTTCTTCCACGCGTCGAGAGTGATGGGCGTCGCTGCGCTCAGATCAGACTCGAACATCGCCTGCATCTCCCGTGCGAAGCTCTCGTCGATGATCACGATATTGAGCTCGTCGTTGTTGGAAAAGCTGCGCCAGTCCCAGTTGGCCGAGCCGATGCTGCTCCAGATGCCGTCGACTTCGAGTGTCTTCGCGTGCAGCAGCACGTCCTTCTGCTCGAAGATCTGCACACCGCCCTTCAGCAGTTTCGTGTAGTGCGCGCGGCCGGCGTGCATGATGCCGTCGAAATCCGTGAGGCCTGGCAGTAACAGGCGCACGCGCACGTCGCGGCGCGCGGCGTCGAGCAGCGCATCTTCCACCTGGTCGTCCGGCGAGAAGTACGCCATCGTCAGGTCGATCGACTTCTGCGCGAACGTGAGCGCGGACAGCGCGCTGACATAGGTCTCGTTTCGCTTCGAGTCGACGGAGGTCGCGTCGACGCGCATCAGCGTCCTGCCGGCCCGGCGTGCCGGGGGTAGATAGTTCGCGGGCTGGCGCTCGGGGCACTTCTGCTTGTCCCAGCTCGCGAGGAACATTCGCTGCAGCTCGAGCGACACGGGACCTTTGACTTCCACCTGCGTGTCGCGCCAGCCATCCGTGACCGGATCGCGCTTCACGCTGCCACGCGAGCCGCTGGTGTACGCGGAGCTGAAGTTGATGCCGCCGGCGAAGCCGTGGTGGCCGTCGACCACGACGATCTTGCGGTGATCGCGCTGCACGTACTTCGACGTGCGGTTGTCCGCGGGATTGATGGGGTTGAATTCGCACAGCCGCACGCCGGCGTCGCGCAGCTTCCCCCAGACTGCATCGGGCGTATTCGATGAGCCGAGGCTGTCATAGAGCACGTTGACCGCCACTCCCTTGGCGACCACCTCCGAAAGCAGATCCGAAAGCTTCCGTCCCTGGTGCTGCGCCTCGTCGAAGATGTACATCTCGATGTTGACGCTTTCGCGCGCGGACGCGATCGAGGAGAACATCGCTTCGTACGTGCTGGGGCCATCTATCAGCAGTCGTGCGCTATTGCCGGCGATCACGGGGCCGCCGCCGGCCGCTTCCATCGCCAGCAGTGTTTGCGCGAGCAGGTTGTCCGCGCCGAGCTCCATCAGTCTCGCGGAAAAGCGGGCACGCCTTTTCGGATCGATGCGTCCGTTGGGGCCGATCATCGAGAGCGGCGCGATGGCGTCGGTGGGCTGGGGGCTGGGTGGTTTGGGCAAGGGGCGCGTCGATGCGCAGCCGCCCACGAGGACGAGACTTGCGGCCAGCAACGCGCAGCGCTGAAAAGTATTCACGAGTACGCAAGAGTATGGACGGATGCACCGGCCAGGTGTGTAGGCTCGCGCCGAAAATGGGGTCAGACCCCATTTGCTGGGAATTGGGGCCTGACCCCATTTAGGCTGGCGCCATGGCAGGCAGGATTTACGTGGGCGTCGGGGGCTGGAATTTCGCGCCGTGGCGCGGAACCTTCTATCCGAAGGGCCTCACCCAGTCGCAGGAACTGCACTTCGCGAGCCGGCAGCTCACTTCGATCGAA
>JAEZCN010000088.1 GCA_023433515.1 Pseudomonadota bacterium | reverse complement strand
TCAGAAAGCGGACAGCGGCAGGAGGCGGTCTCCTGCATGTACCGCGGGAAGTTGAAAACAGGTCAAGGCTTCAAGACACACGCTAGTTGGATCAATTCGCAGCTCTTGGGACCGCGGCCTGCACCGGCGTTCGTGCGCTTCACGGTGTAAACCATTAGGAGCATCGAACGCGACCGATGCTACTCCTCGCTTCGAGAAGCTGTAAACAACGGGACGGCGCGCGCGGGCGTGACCAGCGTTGTCAGCCGCAAATTCATGCTTTTTCAGCCAATTTTGCCCTTGGTGCGGTGCGCGTGTTAGCGCTCACTTGCGGGCCAACTAGTCAATAACCGGCGCCGAAGCCCGGTTCACTCTAGATAGGCGTACCCGTCGAGCTCGCCCTGGTAGAAGCGCTTGATGGCCTGGGACTCGGCCACGGTCATGCGTCCCTCGCGCACGGCGCGTTCGCAGTCGCGCGCCAGGGCGGGGTGCAGGTCGGCGACGTCGTATTCCATGTACTCGAGCACCTTGTTCGCGGTGTCGCCTTCGACGACCTCCTCGATCCACCAGCCGCCGTCGTCGTGGAAGCGGATGTGCACCACGTGTGTATCGCCGAACAGGTTGTGCAGGTCGCCGAGGGTCTCCTGGTATGCGCCAACCAGGAAGGCCGCGAGGTAGTACTCGTCCGACGCCTTGATGGAATGCAGCTCGAGCGTCTTCTTGACGTCCCGCTGGCTCACGAAGCGGTCTATCTTCCCGTCCGAGTCGCAGGTGATGTCGGCGAGCACGCCCTTGCGGGTCGGGCGCTCGTTCAGGCGGTGGATCGGCATGATCGGGAACAGCTGGTCGATCGCCCAGCTGTCCGGCAGCGACTGGAACACCGAGAAGTTGCAGAAGTAGATGTCCGAGAGGATCGACTCGAGCTCTTCCAGCTCCTCGGGAACCTCGTCGAGCTTGCGGGTGTAATCGCGCACCTTGGCGCACGTGGCCCAGTAAAGGCGCTCCGCGAGACCGCGGTGCTCGAGCGAGAGCAGTCCGAGGTTGAACATCTGCAGGATCTGGTCGCGCGCCGTCTGCGCGTCGTGGTAACACTCGACCACGCGGCGCTCGGTGACCGAGCGATAGGCGTCCAGCAGGTCCTGCACCGGCTGGGGCAGGGACTCGTTCTCCTGGTCTTCCTTGCCGCTGACGCGGAACTGGTCGAGCGCCTGGCTGCCGAGCGTGTTGAAGATGAGCACGCTGTGATGGGCCGCGATCGCGCGGCCGGACTCGCTGACGATGCGCGGATGCGGGATCTTGCGCGCGTTGCACACGCTCGCGATGCGATACACCACGTCGTTGGCGTACTCGTTGAGCGTGTAGTTCATCGACGAGGAGAAGTTGGTGCCGCTGCCGTCGTAGTCCACGCCGAGCCCGCCGCCGACGTCGATGTACTGCAGGCCCGCGCCGAGCAGCTTGAGCTCGGCATACACGTGCGCCAGCTCGTTGATCGCGTTCTTGACGCGGCGGATGTCCTGCAGCTGGCTGCCCGGGTGGCAGTGCACGAGTTGCAGGCAGTCGAGCATGTTGCGCTCGCGCAGGATCTGTACGGCTTCGAGGATCTCGGTGGTGAAGAGGCCGAACTTCGACTTGTCACCGGCCGATTCGCGCCAACGGCCCGAGCCCTCGCTCGCGAGCTTCACGCGCACGCCGATCCGCGGACGCACGTTGTACTTCTCGGCGATGCGCAGGATCGCGGGCAGCTCGGTGAAATTCTCGACGACGGGAATGATCGTGCGGCCGAGCTTGGTCGCGATGATGACCGCCTCGAGATAGCTGTCGTCCTTGAAGCCGTTGCAGACGATGAGCCGCTCGGGCGAGTCCGCCGTCATCGACATCACCGACAGCAGCTCGGGCTTGCTGCCCACCTCCAGGCCGAACTTGAACGGCTTGCCGTAGCGGTACACCTCTTCGACGACGAGGCGCTGCTGGTTCACCTTGATCGGGAACACGGCCGTGTAGCTGTTCTGGTATTCGTTCTCGGCGATGGCCTGCGCGAAGGCGTCGTGCAGGTGCTTGAGCCGGTGCGCGAGGATGTCGGAAAACCGCACGACGACCGGCGTCGTGAGTTCGCGCTCCTTGAGTCCCTGTACGACGTCGAACAGGTCGATCTCGCGCGCGGGATTCATGTCCGGCCGCACGACGAGATGACCCTTCGGGTTCACGCAGAAGTACCCCTTTCCCCAGGCGTTGACCTGGTAGAGCTCTGCGGAATCTTCGACGGACCAGGGGATGGAACGATCGGCGCGTCGCGCCGACTCCTGCCCATTGGGGCTGACTTGGTTGGGATCGGCTGCCACGTTGGGGCGCACGATATCAAAACGCGATTGCAAGTAAACGTGGGAAAACGCGCGACGTCAGAATGATCCGGTCTCGATCGGTCGTCGGGGATCACGAATCCACTCGCTCCACGATCCGGCATGGAGTCGGCCGCCGCCGAGACCCGCGTGTTCCAGCGCGAGCAGATTGTGGCAGGCGGTGACGCCCGAACCGCACATCGCGATCACCGCGGTCGGGGGCAGCGCGCCGAGCAAGGTGCCGAATCGTTTACGGAGTCGGTCCGCGGACTGGAAGCGTCCGTCCTCGCCGAGGTTGGTCGTGAACGGATAGCTGCGGGCGCCGGGCACATGGCCGGCCACCGGATCGATCGTCTCGTTTTTACCGGCGAATCGCTCGGCGCCACGCGCATCGATGAGCAGGTTGCCCGGGCGCTGGCGCAGCTCGAGCAGATCCTCGCTCGTCACGATTGCACGCATGTCGGGCGAAGCCGGGAGCTGGCGCGCGCGCGGCGCGCGAACCTCGGTTTCGAGCGGCAGTCCCGCCGCGCGCCACGCCGCGATGCCACCATCGAGCACAGCAACTTCGCGAAATCCGATCCAGCGCATGAGCCACCACAGGCGCGCTGCATAGGCGCCGGGGCCCTGGTCGTAGGCGACGACCAGGCAACCGGGTCCGGCGCCGAGCGAGCCGAGCCGCTTCGCGAGCGCGTGCGGATCCGGTAGCGGGTGGCGGCCGCTGGTCGGCGTGATCGGCCCCGAAAGGTCGCGATCGAGATGCAGGAACTGCGCGCCGGGAAGATGCGCTTCGGCGAATTGCGCCTCGCCCCAGAGCACGTTGCCGAGCTCCGCGCGGCAGTCGAACAGTACGAGGTCGTCGCGCGCGAGTTGCTCGGCGAGCGACGCCACGTCGATGAGGGTTGTGAAGGGGCCCATGCCGCATCTTACAATCCGGGCGAATGGCAATAGATGTCTGGTGGGGGTCGGGAAGTCCTTACTCGTGGCGGGTACTGCTCGCGCTCGAGCACAAGGGCCTGCCCTACGACAGCCACGTGCTGTCGCTCGACATGCAGGAGCACAAGTCGCCCCACATGCTCGCGCTCAATCCGCGCGGCCGCGTCCCGACGCTCAAGGATGGCGACTACGTCGTGTTCGAATCGCTCGCGATCCTCTACTACCTGGACCGCAAGTACCCGGAAAAGCCGCTGTTCGGCGATTCTCCCGAGGAAGGCGCGGTGATCATGCGCGTCTGCTGCGAGTTCCAGGCCTACATCGAAGAACACGTGATGCGCATCGTGCGCGCGGTGCTGATGAAGCGCGGCGATCCGAAGTCGGACGAAGTCGTCTGGTCGATGCAGAGGGCCGCCGGCGAGGCGCGCACCATCGAGATGCGGCTGGGCAAGGGCGACTGGATCGTCGGCGACAAACCCGGCGCCGCCGACTACGTGATCTATCCCGGCATCAAGTTGCTGCTGCGCGCGCTGGCGCGCCCCGAGGCGCGCGACCTCTCGTCGAGATTTCTTCCCGTGGAGGCGAACTATCCCGGGCTCGCGCGCTGGCTCGAGCGCGTCGAGAGTCTGCCGGGCTACGAGCGCACGTATCCGCCGCACTGGCGCAACGCGACACCCTGAGGACGTTGGCCGGTGGCAACACCGGACCATGGTTGTTACCCTCTCGGCCTGTTTCAGGCTGGAGAGATCATGGCAAACGACAAGATCCACGTTGAGTTCCCGGGACGGATCATCTTCATCGGATTCGGCAGCATCGGCCAGGGCACCTTGCCGCTCGTGCTGCGCCACATCGGCATCCCCAAGGAACGCATCACGATCATCACCTCGGACGATCGCGGCCAGAA
>JAEZCN010000037.1 GCA_023433515.1 Pseudomonadota bacterium | reverse complement strand
GTGCTCCCGCGGCGCGCCCGCCGCAGGCCCCGGCTGCGAAGCCCGCGGCCCCAACCGCCACGCGTGCCGCGCCCGCCAGGACCGCGGCTCCCGCGACCAGGACTCAGCCTGTCCGGCCGACCGCCCCGGCGGCCCGGACGCCTGCGCCGACGACCTCGGCCGCCGCCGGTCCGCAGCGCGTCAGCGGCAGTGTCGAATCCGATTCGATCGCATTCGAGATCTCCGACATCGACCCGAAGGCGCTGCTCAAGCCGTCACCCCGGCAAGCCGCGATTCCGGAGCCGAAGCGTCCGGACCTGCGGGTGATTCAGACCGATCGCCTGCCGAAGCCGAACTTCAAGACTCCGCCGCCCCCGCCGGAACCCGAAATTCCGGAACTGATCCAGGACGACCCGATCGCCGACCAGGAGCCGGACGTCCCCGCGGAAGAAGTCACCACGGAAGTGGAAGCGCTGATCGACGTCGACAGCAACATGAACGTCGAGCCGGAGTTCCTCGACGAGGCTGCGCCGCTTGCCGCCGGGCCGGGGCAGTTCGAGTTCTACAGCCAGATCTATGAACTGCACGTGCAGCAGCTCGTGAAGCTAAAGGGCACGGGCGGCACGAAACGATTCGAAGTGCTGGTGCGCGATGCGTACGCGGACAATGAATTCGGCACCGCGCCCGAGCGCGTCGTGCAGGACGTGCACGACCCGAGCGCGAATTCCGATCTCGACCGCATCGTGGTCGATCAGCTCGTGAGCTGGCTGGGCGCGAATCGCGACGTGTGGGAAGCCGAGCCGGCGAGCTTCTCGGTGAACGTCGGAATGGGCACGATCGCGGATCCGAAGTTTCCGAGCTTCGTCGCCACCGCGCTCAAGACGCACAAGGTTTCCCCGAAGGTCCTCGGCTTCGAGATCAGCGAGAAGTCCTGCATCGAGCAGATGCGCGACGTGGACATGTTCGTCCAGGCCTGCGAAAAGCTCGGCTGCCACGTGGTGCTCGACGACTACACGTTCCACCACAACACGCTGCGCTGGATAGGTTCGCCCGCGCTCAAATTCCTGAAGCTCGATCCGAAGATCACCAGTGTGGCGATCAAGGAGCGGGTTCCGCAGGCGCTGGTCGTGGCCATCTGCCAGGCCTCGAAGGTGCTGGGTCTTTCGTGCGTCGCCAAGCGCGTGGACACGCCGGCGGTGCGCGACTGGCTCTCGGCCGTGGGCCTCGACTACGCGCAGGGCTTCCTGCTGGATCAGCCCCGGCCGCTGATAACGCTCGCCAAAGCGGGCAAGTAAACCGCCCCGAAATCACGACGAGGCGACGGCGCACCGCGCCAGGCCGTTTGTCCGCCTTCCGTGGCTCCCGTACCTTTGCGGGATGGCCCAACTGGACCCCCTGAGACACAACCGCGAAGCGCTCTTCTGGGTGCTGCATACGGGCGCTTGGACGGGCTGGGTCATCTCGCAGCTCCTCGGCGCGCTCGTCTACGAAAAGATGGGCGGGTATCCCAGGGTCATCGTGGTCGGCGCGGTGTCCGGATTCCTGTTGAGCCTGGGCCTGCGCTACATCTGCCGCTGGCTGTGGAACCGGCCGCCGGTCGCGATGATCGCCGGCGTCGTGGTGTCCTGTTACGTCCTGGCCTTGTGCTGGCGCGTCCTGATCAATCTCGCGTACAAGCAGTTCGTCGAGCCGGAATGGGAGATGAAGACGCTGTTCGAAGTCTTCGGCGGCGCCGTGACGTCGACGTATATCTACCTGTCCTGGGCGCTCGCGTATTTCGGGATCAAGTACTACGAGTCGATGCTGCGCGAGCGGGAGAAGACCTTGCGCGCGAGTGCGCTCGCGCAGGAGGCGCAACTCAAGATGCTGCGTTACCAGCTCAATCCGCATTTCCTGTTCAACACGCTGAACGCCATTTCGACGCTCATCCTCGACAACCAGAATCGCACGGCGAACCAGACGGTGCTGCGCCTGTCGGAGTTCCTGCGCTACACGCTCGACCAGGACCCGATGAAGAAAGTGACGCTGCGGCAGGAGATAGAGGCGCTCAATCTCTATCTGACCACCGAGAAGCTGCGCTTCGGTGATCGCCTGAAGCTCGAGTACGCGGTGGAAGAACCCGCCATGGAGGCACTGGTGCCCAGCCTGCTGCTGCAACCGCTGATCGAAAACGCGGTGAAATACGCGGTATCGCCGTCCGAGCGGGGCGGCACGATCCGGGTCGAAGGCCGCACGCGCGGTTCGATGCTCGAGCTCGCGGTGTCGGATGACGGACCGGGATTGAACGGCAACCCGGTGCCGAGTGGCGGCCGCGGTGTCGGATTGCGCAACACGCGGGAACGCCTCGCCGTGCTCTACGACGATGGTCATCGCTTCGCCACCATCGACAACAAGCCGGGACTGCGGATCGAGCTCGGCTTGCCGCTGCAGGTGACTCCGGCATGAACGTCCAGGCGCAACGAAAACTGCGTACGCTGCTGGTCGACGACGAGGCGTTGTCGCGGCGGGGACTCGAGCTGCGACTGCGCGTGGCGGCGGACATCGAAGTGATCGGCCAGTGCAGCAACGGGCGCGAAGCCTTGACCGCCATTCGCGAGCAGCGGCCAGATCTCGTGTTCCTCGACATCCAGATGCCGGGTCTCTCGGGCTTCGACGTGCTCGCGGAGCTGCAGCCGCACGAATTGCCGATGATCGTGTTCGTGACGGCGTACGACCGTTACGCGGTGCAGGCCTTCGAGGCACGCGCGATCGATTACGTGCTCAAGCCCGTGGACGACGCGCGGCTCGCTGCGACGCTGCAGCACGTGCGGGAGTTGCTCGAGCAGCGCACCGCGATCGCGGAACGCAATCAGCTCGTGAACCTGCTCGCGGAGCTGCGCGGCAGCGGCGAGATCGAACCGGGACAGCCCGCGAAGGCACCCGAGTCGCCGCCCAACTGGCTGCCGATCCGCAACGGCCGCGAAACCGTGCGCGTGCAGGTGCGCGACATCGAGTGGGTGGACGCCGCCGGCGACTATCTATGCATCCACGCGCAGGGCAACACGCACATCCTGCGCGCGACCATGCGCGAGATGGAGTCGCTGCTCGACCCACGGCTGTTCCAGCGCGTGCACCGCTCCACCATCGTGAATCTCACGCGCGTGAAGTCGCTGCGAGCGCACATGAACGGCGAGTATTTCCTGCGCCTCGAAGGCGGCCAGGAACTGAAGCTGTCGCGTACTTACCGCGACAAGGTCGAGTACTTCCTCAAGCGCCCCAGGGCGCATTGAAGGGGTGGGGATAGTGGTGCCGGTGTAAAAGGTGGGGATTAGCGTCAGGGGGTCGATGGCAA
>JAEZCN010000203.1 GCA_023433515.1 Pseudomonadota bacterium | reverse complement strand
AGGGCGCCGCGAACGACGGCCTCTGGGATTTCGACATCGAGAGCAACGAAGTCCACTTCTCGCCGCGCTGGAAACAGATGCTGGGCTACCCGGTGGACGCCGAGCTCGATTCGCCCGACTGGCGCAGCCTCGTGCACCCGGAAGACATGTCGCGCGTGCAGAGCGCGATCCGCGACCACGTCGCGGGCAAGTCGCCGATTTTCGAATCCGTGCATCGCATGAAACACCGCAACGGCGACTGGCGCTGGGTGGTGAGCCGCGCGAAGGCGCGCGTCGACGAACACGGGCGCCTGCTGCGCCTGGTCGGTGTCGAGCTCGACATCACCGAACGCAAGCTCTACGAGGAAGCGCTGTTCCGCGAGAAGGAAAGCGCGCAGATCACGTTGCAGTCGATCGGTGACGGTGTCATCACGACCGATGCGAACTCCACGGTGGACTACATCAATCCCGTCGCCGAGCAGCTCACGGGCTGGCGGCTCGAGGATGCGATGGGCCGGCCGATCGAGGAGATCTACCGCGCGTTCCACGAGGAAACCTGCGAGCCGCTCGAGAATCCCCTGAGCGTTTCGATCCGCCGCACGCGGCCGATCAAGAGCGTACGCCCGATGCTGCTGATCCGGCGCGACGGGAATGAGCTCTACGTCGAGAGCACCGCGGCGCCCATCCGCGATGGCGCCGGACAGGTGTCGGGCGGCGTGCTCGTGTTCCACGACGTGACCGAGAGCCGCGAGCTCAATCGCCGTCTCTCGTATCACGCCTCGCACGATTTGCTCACCGGCCTCGTCAATCGCCGCGAATTCGAAAGCCGCGTCGAGCGCGCGTTGAAGAGCGCGAAGGCGAGGGAGTCGAGCTACGCGCTGTGTTACCTGGACATCGATCAGTTCAAGATCATCAACGACACCTGTGGCCACTCGGCCGGCGACGTGTTGCTGGGCCAGGTTGGCGCGCTGCTCAAGAGCAAGGTGCGCTGGCGCGATACGCTCGCGCGCCTGGGTGGCGACGAGTTCGGCATCCTGCTCGAGGCCTGTTCGCTCGATGAGGCGCTGCGCACCGCCGAGGTGCTGCGCGAGGCCGTGCGTAATTTCAGGTTCACCTGGGAAGACCGCGTGTTCCGTCTCGGCGCGTCCGTCGGTGTCGTGCCGATCGCGGCCGACAACGAAGACGTCGCGTCGATCATCTCGGCCGCCGATTCGGCGTGCGCCGCCGCGAAGGAATCCGGCCGCAACCGCGTGCACAGCTTCGCCGAGAACGACATCGAGCTCATGCGCCGCCGGCGCGAGATGCAGTGGGCCGCGCGCATCAACGCCGCGCTGGAAGAGGGGCGCTTCGAGCTGTATCGCATGCAGATCCAGCCGCTGCAGCGCGCCGAGCCCGGCCAGCACTACGAGCTCCTGCTGCGCATGCGCGACGAATCCGGGCGCATGGTGTCGCCGGACAATTTCATCGCCGCGGCGGAGCGCTACGGCCTGACGCCCGCGATCGACCGCTGGGTCATCGAGAACGCATTGCGCTGGCTGGTCAGCGAGGCCGACGAACGCGAGAAGCTCGCGATGTGCTCGATCAACCTGTCGGGCCAGAGCCTCGGCGACGACAAGTTCCTGCCGTTCGTGATCGAACAGTTCCAGAAGAGCGGCATCGACGCTTCGAAGATCTGCTTCGAGATCACCGAAACCGCGGCGGTGGCGAGCTTCAGCCAGGCCAACCGCTTCATCCAGGCGCTGAAGGAGCTCGGCTGCCGCTTCGCGCTCGACGACTTCGGCACGGGTCTCTCGTCGTTCGGTTACCTCAAGCACTTCCCGGTCGACTTCCTCAAGATCGACGGCTCGTTTGTCAGAGAAATTCTGCACGACCCCATCGATCGCGAGATGGTGCGGTCGATCAACGAAATCGGGCATCTCACCGGCAAGAAGACCATCGCCGAGTTCGCCGAGAACGCCGAAATCATCCAGATGCTCACTTCGCTGGGCGTGGACTACGCGCAGGGTTACGGCATCGCGCAGCCGCAGCGCGTTCTCAAAGCGGTAAACGCCTGAACTAGCTAGAACCGGGGCTTCTGCTCCAGCACCATCCGGTGACGTTTCTGACGAAACTCGGGGATGAGTTCGTATCCGGTCTTGCGATGCCGGTGGAGTGACGTGCCCGCGAACGTCGGCGAACACAGGTAATGCAGGTCCCTGTCCGAGCGGCGCTTCCTCGTTGAGTCGCGCGACCCGGGGGAGCAGCTTGGTGAGCGTCGCGCGTGGTCGGACTATATGATCCCGCGCGAGGGAGAAAAACATGCGCCGAACCGGACTGCTGATCTCGATCACTGCCTGCGTCTGCAGTTTCGCATCGATCGGGCGAGCCGCCAACACGCTGATCTGGTTCGACCATCCCGCCACCGACTGGGAAAAGGATGCACTGCCCATCGGCAACGGGCGCATCGGCGCGATGGTGTTCGGTGGAATCGAATCCGACCGCATCCAGTTCTCGGAGAAATCCCTTTGGACCGGAGGTCCGGGCGCGCAGGGTGGTTACGACTTCGGCCTGCCGCAGGAATCCAGGGCGGCGGCGGTGCGAGCGGTCGGCGAACGATTGCTCGACGGCTCGCAGCTCGATCCCAAGCTCGTCGTCGGCGAGCTTGGCCGCAAGATGCACAACTACGGCGATTACCAGAGTTTCGGCGATCTCGTCGTCGACATCGAGCCGAGTGCCGAACCGGTGACCGGGTACCGGCGAGAGCTCGATCTCGACGCCGGCGTCGCGCGCGTGAAATACCGCCAGGGCGAGATCGGTTATCGCCGCGATTACGCCGCGTCCTACCCGGATCAGGTGTTCGTCGGCCGCTGGTACAGCACGAGCGGGCAGAAGATGCGCGTGCGTTACAGGGTTCCCGGCAATCGCAGTGTCACTCGCGAGGTGGCTCCCGGGCTCATCGCGGTGTCGGGCGCCCTCGAATCGAACGGGTTGCGCTACGCGGCGCTGGTGCGCGTGATCACCAACTGCGGCACGCAGACGCCGGATGGAGATTCGCTGCACATCGTCACCGACTGCCCGGTGACGATCGTCGTCGCGGCGCGAACCAACTACCGCATGCGGTATCCGGATTACCGCGACGCCGTCGATCCGGTCGTGCTGGCCGAAAAAGATCTCAAGGCGATCGGGAAGGAGCAATTCGGCAGCATCGCCTCCGAACACACGCGCGATCACCAGGCACTATTCCGGCGCCTTCGATTCTCGCTCGGCGCGAAGACGCAGCGCATTCCGACCGACCGGCTGCGCGCCCGGTATCCGAGCGGAAACGCCGTGGCCGATCGCGCGCTCGAGGAACTCTATTTCAACTACGGCCGCTACCTGCTGATCGCGGCGTCACGCGCGGGTTCGCTACCGGCGAACCTGCAGGGCGTGTGGAACGACAAGTCCTCACCCCCCTGGAACGCCGACTACCACGTCAACATCAACCTGCAGATGAACTACTGGCCCGCCGAGTCCGCGAATCTCGCGGAGACCGCCACGCCGCTGTTCGAATTCGTCGAGCACCTCGTGCCGCCCGGGCGGCTGTCCGCCGAGCGCTACTTCGGCGCGAAAGGCTGGACGCTGTTCCTCAACACGAATGCCTGGGGTTACGTCGGACCCATCGACTGGCCGACCGCGTTCTGGCAACCGGAAGCCTCCGCCTGGCTCGCGCAGCACTTCTACGAACACTACCGGTTCAGCCGCGACGGCGATTTCCTGAAGAAACGCGCCTGGCCGGTCATGAAAGGCGCGGCGGAGTTCTGGCTCGACGCGCTGGTCACGGATCCGCGCGACGGCACACTCGTCGTCTCGCCCAGCTACTCCCCCGAGCACGGCCCGTTCACGGCCGGCGCCGCGATGTCACAGCAGATCGTCGCCGACCTGTTCACGAACACGGTCGCCGCGGCGGAGCTGGTCGGCGACAAGGTGTTCGGCAAACGCGTCGCGGATGCGCTCGCGAAACTCGACCGTGGATTACGCGTCGGCAAGTGGGGGCAGCTCCAGGAATGGAAGATCGACCTCGACGATCCGAAGAGCGATCACCGACATGTATCGCACCTGTTCGCGCTGCATCCGGGTAACGCGATCGGTGCCCACGCGCCGGATCTCGCGCAGGCGGCGCGGATCACGCTCGATGCGCGTGGCGACGCGAGCACGGGTTGGAGCCGCGCGTGGAAGATCAATTTCTGGGCGCGCCTGCTCGACGGCGATCGCGCGCACAAACTACTCGAGGGACTGCTGCGCGACAGCACGCTGCCGAACCTCTGGGACACGCACCCGCCGTTCCAGATCGACGGTAACTTCGGCGCGACGGCCGGCATGGTCGAGATGCTGCTGCAGAGCCACAACGACGGGATTACGATCCTGCCCGCGCGCCCGGCGGCGTGGGAAAAAGGCGAGGTGTTCGGGCTGCGTGCGCGCGGCGACGTCACGGTGGACATCGCCTGGGACGAGTGCGGTCCGCGCGAGATCCAGCTCGTGACCGGCCGCGACGGCCCGATCATCGTCCGCTCGCCGATGTTCGCCGGGGATTTCGTCGTTGCCAGGGAATCTTCGAAGGCGGGCCGGATGACGGGCGAGGGCGAGCGCCGCGGTTTCATCGCCAGGCGGGGCGGCGTGTATGTTTTTCAGCGAGGCGCGGCGGCCGGCGCGGGCTGCGACGCAGCGCCGGCGTCGTGATGCATCGCGCAATGGCGCGGTGTCCCGGGAAAAATGCACTAAGGGTGGGAGAATCGGCGGGCTCGCGACAGAATAGATAGAGCGCTGTTCGTCGAAATCTAACTAACGCGGCGCCCGGGAGTTTCGCATAGGTCCGCCCGTAAAGGTCTGCCACGAACGTCCGCTGCCGACGGAACAGATGCGCGCCCAGGCGACCGTGCGCCGTGGTGGTGCGACGCGTGCCATCATCGTCGCGCGCAAGATGTGGATCAACGGTTCGACGCTGCGGGTTCGCTTCATGGGCGGGACGCCGCGGGAACAGAACACCGCGCGCCAGGAAGCCGGCTGGTGGGCGCAACACGCCAACCTGAAGTTCGTGTTCAACGACGACCCGGACGCCGAGATCCGCATAACCTTCGATCCCGATGACGGTGCGTGGTCGTACATCGGCACGGATTGCCGGCAGATCCCGATCTCTTCGCCCACGATGAATCTCGGGTTCCTCGACGGCGGCACCGCCGCCCACGAATTCGGACACGCCATCGGTCTCGGTCACGAGCACCAGAATCCTTCCGGCGGCATCGAGTGGAACGAAGAAGTCGTGATCGAAGACCTCAAGGGGTCGCCCAACTTCTGGGACGAGGCCACGATTCGTCACAACGTGCTCGAGAAGTATTCGGTCGATCAGATCCGCGGCACGCAGTTCGATCCCGATTCGATCATGTTGTACTACTTCCCGGATAGCTGGGTGAAGAACGGCGAGGGCACCAAGGCGAATTCTGTCCTGTCGGATCTCGACAAGGCGTTCATCGCGAGCGCGAAGGCCTATCCGAAGATCGCCAAACCCGTCACCGAGATATCGGTCAATGCGAAGTCGGCCACGCGCGCCGCCATCGGCAAGGGCGGCGAGGAGGACGTGTTCGAGTTCGAGGCGAAGAAGGCCGGCAAACACGTCATTTCCACGGGCGGCAACACCGACGTCGTGTTGAAGCTGTTCGGCCCTGACGATCAGACCCGGCTCATCTCCGAGGACGACGACAGTGGAGCGGGCTTCAACGCGCGCATCCAGGCGAGCCTCGTGCCCGGGACTTATTTCGCGCAGGTTCGGCACTATCGTCCGACCGGGACCGGAAAGTATTCGATTCGCGTGCAGCGCGGTTGAGTCGACTTCACTGGCCGGGGTGAGGAGGCGCAGGCTAATCTTGCGCCCATGAATCCCTACGTCATTCCGTGGATGGACGACGACCTCGAGGTGTTTCGCGACACGGTCGTGCGTTTCATCGAATCCGAGATGGTTCCGAACGACGCACGCTGGCGCGAGCAGCACCACGTCGACCGCGAGACCTGGCGCAAGGCCGGCGAGACCGGGCTGCTGCTGCTCGACGTGCCTGGTGAATACGGTGGTGGCGGTGGCGATTTCCGTCACGAAGCGGTGATGTACACCGAGCTTGCGCGCCGTGGTCTCGGGGCCTTCGGCCAGGGCGTGCACAGCATGTGCGCGCATTACGTGCTCAATCACGGCACGGAGGAGCAGAGGCAGCGCTGGCTGCCGCGCATGGCCGCGGGCGAGCTCATCGGCGCCATCTGCATGACCGAACCCGGGACCGGCTCGGATCTCAAGGGCATCCGAACTCGTGCGACCAGGCAGGGCGATCATTACATCGTCGACGGCGGGAAGACATTCATCACGAACGGCTTCCTCGCCGGGCTGCTCATGCTCGTGGTGCGCACCGACCCGGACCGCAACAAGGGCCTGTCCATCCTGATGGTCGAGACGAAGGATCTCGACGGTTATCGCGTCGGCCGCGTGCTCGACAAGATGGGACTGCACGGACAGGACACCTCCGAGCTGTTCTTCGAGGGGGTCGAGGTGTCCGCGGATTGCCTGCTCGGCGGCGTCGAAGGCGAGGGCATGCATCAGCTCATGCATGACTTGCCGTATGAGCGCACGGTCATCGCGGTGGGCGCGGTGGGTGCGATGGAAGGCGGCATCGACGAGACACTGAGGTACGTGCGCGAGCGCAAGACCTTCGGCAAGCCGGTGTGGGAATACCAGAACACGCGCTTCAAGCTGGCCGAGCTCGCGAGCATCGCGCGCATCGCGCGCGTGTTCTCCGATCGCTGTGTCGTCGATCTCGTCGCCGGCAAGCTCGACACCGAAACCGCGTCCATGGCCAAGTGGTGGATCACGGACAAGCAGCAGCAGGTGCTCGACGAGTGCGTCCAGCTGCACGGCGGTTACGGCTACATGAACGAATACCTCGTGTGCCGCCTGTTCGCCGATTCGCGCGTGCAGCGCATCTACGGCGGCACGAACGAGATCATGAAAGAGGTCATCGCGCGAGGGCTCTAGTCATGAAGATGAGCGCCGAGGTCGATGCGTACATCGCAGCGTATCCAAGGGAGATAGCGGCGCGGCTTTCGCGGGTGCGCCGCGCGATCCGGGCGGCGGCACCAAAGGCGATCGAAGGCATCAGCTACCGCATCCCGGCGTATCGGCAGAACGGCATCCTGGTCTACTTCGCGGGATTCCGTCATCACATCGGGCTGTTTCCGCCCGTGCGCGATGCGGCTATCGCGAAGGCCGCGAAGAAATACGCGGGGCCGAAGGGGAATCTGAGATTCCCGCATGCCGAGCCCTTGCCGCTGCCGCTCATCACGCGCATCGTGCGATTTCAGGTCAAACAGGATTCGGCGCGCCGCGGCAGTGCGAAAAGGAAGAAACGCGGCTCATGAGCGACGGCGTGCGCCAGATTGTCGAGACCCGCGTTGCCTGTGCGAACTGCGAGACGCCGCTCCGGTCCGGACAGCGGTTCTGCGGCCACTGCGGCCAGCGCGCGCATACCGGTCGCCTCACGATGCGCCAGATCGGCCACGACGTCCTGCACGCGCTGACCCACGCCGATCACAGCATCTTCTCGTTGGTTGGCCAGCTCGCTTACCGTCCCGGGCGCGTGGCGCGCGAATACGTGGATGGAAGGCGCAAGAAATACTTCGGGCCGTTTCCGTTCGTGGTGATCTCGGTCGGTCTCGCGAGTTTCATGATCTACCTGACGGGCGTGCATTTCTTCTCGCCGATCACCGAGAGTGGCGCGGCGGGATTCCTGCAGCGGCACGTGAACGTCGTGATCGTGCTGCAGATGCCGTTCCTTGCCGGCTGGTGCGCGCTGCTGTTCTGGACGTCACGGCTGAATTACGCCGAGCACCTGGTGCTCGCGGCGTACACGTCGGGTTTCCGCATGTTGTTCCTGGGGCTCGTCACCACGCCCATCATGGATTTCGCGAACCTGCGTCCGGGTAATCTCACGGTCGCGCCGCTGTACTACGGCCTCTGGATGATCTACTTCAGCGTGGCCGCCGTGCAGTTCTATCGCGGCAACCTGCTCTGGACGGTGATTCGCTCGGCGGTGGCCGCCGCGCTCGCGCAGCTGTCGACGATCCTGCTGATCTACCTGTTCATCATCGTGTACGCACATTCCGGTGCTCCCTAGGGAGGAAAGCTCGTGTCCAACTACCGTCTCGCCCAACTCAACATCGCGAAGCTCAAGGCGCCCATCGACAGTCCCGAGCTCGAGGACTTCGTGGACAATCTCGACCGGATCAACGCGCTTGCTGAAGGTTCTCCGGGCTTCGCCTGGCGCCTCGTGGGCGAGGGCAACGATGCGACATCGCTACGCCCGTTCGGCGACGACGTGATCGTGAACATGTCGGTGTGGACGGATATGGACGCGCTGCGTGCGTTCGTCTACGCCTCGGCGCATACGGCGATCATGAAGCGCCGCCGCGAATGGTTCCTGCGCATGGCGGATGTGTACATGGTCCTGTGGTGGGTGCCGGCAGGGCACGAGCCGACCGTCGAAGAGGCGGCGGCGCGGCTCGCCCGCCTGCGCGAACACGGTCCCACGGCCGAAGCCTTCACGTTCGGCGAGCCGTTCCCGGCGCCGGATGCCGCGATGGAACCCGCGCCGGTTCCGTTCAAGGATGGCTGCCCGGCATGAAGCCGCGGTTCTTCGCGACGCCGGAGGACTTTCGCGCCTGGCTCGCGAAGAATCACGAGACGAAGTCGGAAGTGCCCGGGGGCTTCCACAAGAGAGCCCTGGCCGCAGTCGGTGGACGAGGCGCTGTGTTACGGGTGGATAGACGAGATCAAACTATTCAAGGCGAGCCCGACCGCGCTCGCGCACTTCGAGAAGCTGGCGCCGTCGTACCGGCACAAGGCGCTCCATCGGGTCACGTCGGCCGCGAAGCCCGAGACCCGCAGGTCGCGGCTCGAGCGGGTGATCGCAATGTGCGCGGCCGGCAAGAAATTCTGATGGGGACCTGCAAGGCGCTGCACATATGAGCGAATCTCAACGACAACTCCGCCTCGGCTCCAGGGTGCGCGGCATCTTCATCGGCGTCCTGCTGTTCGTCTATGGGTTCCTGGTCCAGCAACCCGGGGCCGGATTCATCGAGGGCTTGCTGATCGCCGCGGCGCTGCAGGGTGGTCTGCTGCTGATGCGGCGCTACGCGCCCGAAGCGTTGGTGCCGCGGGCGACTTACGTCCTCGAACTCATCGCCGACGGCGTCACGATCCTGCTGTTCGCGATCGGTGTGTTCGACTCCATCGCGCGGCCGATGGATATATGACGTCTCAGGTCTTCTTCTTCGACGCCGGTGGTTTGGCCTCGATCTCGAGCTCCGGAACGCCGAACTTGCCTTCGAGACTGTGCAGCTGCGCGAGATCGATCGAGCCCACGATGTTCACGATCGTGAACTGCCGCGGCTCGCTCGCGATGATCGCGAGTCCCTGCGCGCGGTCGCCCTCGATCAGCACGAACACGTCGACGTCGGTCTGATCCTTGCGGCTGCGCGCCTCGACGATGCGCGACCAGCCAGGCGCTGAAAGCTGCTTGCGCACGGCCTCGACGTCGCCCTTGGGATAGGCGAAATCCTCGTCGAACGTGAAGCTGCGCACGAAGACGCCCGAAAGGCCGGTGCACACCTTCTTTGCCTCGGCCTCTTCGGGATCCGTGGCGTCGAGGAAGCGGCAGCCGATGCCGAGCAGCTTCGAGTCGAGCGTGACGTTCACGGATTCACTTGCCTTCTCGGCGAGACCCGCGAACTCGGGAATGCGCAGCTGGCCCTTGATGTTCGCTGTCTGGGCTTGCGCGGCTCCCGCAAATGCCAGACCCGACAAGCCCAGGATGGCGGTCAAGAAAATCGCACGCGCGTTCATGAGCGGTTCTCCTCGTCGATCGCGCCCTTGGCGGGCGTCTGCACCGCCTGGTAGGCGAGATCCAGTTTTTCACTAGTCAGTCGCAAGGCCTGCAGCAGCTCGCGGCGCGCGGCGAGTCCTTCCTCGCGCGCGATGCGTTCGTCGCGCAGTTGCGCCATGTGCGTGCCGGTCAGCACCGCGACGAGTAGTGAGGCCGCGAGCGCGCCGGGCATCCAGTAGCGTCGCGGTGCGCGCACCGGCGCTTCCGGAGCGCGCACGAAGGCGGGTGCGACGCTCGGCGCGGCGGCCTCGCGTGGCGGCAGCGAACGCAAGATGCGATCCGCGAGCCCCTCCGGGGCGTCCACCGGGCACAGCGCATTGCGCAGTTCGTTCTCGAAATTCTCGCTCATGGTTCCTCGCAATCCACGACGTGCGCGCCGATCAGTCGACGCCGCAATGCCGTGAGCGATCTCTTGATGTGACTCTTCACCGTGTTCACGGGCATGTCGAGCGCCTGGGCGACCTCGGCCACGTCGTAATCCTCCTGGTACCGGAGCAGCATCACGGCGCGCGCGTGCGGCGCGAGCTCGCCGACCAGTTTCAGCAGCGCGCGATCGCGCAGCGGATCCGCTTCGGGATCCTGCGCGGCGATGTCCTCGTCGTCGGCGAGTGGTTGTGTCTGCGCATGGGTCGGGCTGCGCAGCCGGTCGATCGCGAGGTTCGCGGCGACGCGGCGCAGCCAGAATCCCAGGTGCTCGGCCGACTCGATCGAATCGAGCTTGCGATAAAGCTGCAGGAACACGTCCTGCGCCAGGTCCTCCGCCGCGTCCCGCCGGTTGAACATGCGCAGGCCGATGCTGTACACGGAGGACTGGTGCTGCCGCACGAAACTCGCGAACGCCTCGGCGTCGCCCGCGCGCGCCCGGGCCAGCAACGTGTCAGTCATGTTTCGCGCGGCACAGGGATTCATGGCGAATCCGCATTCTCAGTCGATCCGGTTCACTTTCGGGATGCCGAATTGTCCTTCGAGCATCGCGACCTTGTCGATGTCGATGTGCCCGGCGATGTTCACGATGGTGAATTCTCGCGGCTCGCTCGCGACCACGGCGAGTCCCTCGATCCTGTCGCCGACCATGCGGACGTACACGTCCACGTCCTCGCGCGAATGGCGCTTGCGCGATTGCACGAGCGGGCTCCATCCGCCCCCCGACAACTGGTTGCGCACGGCATCGATGTCGGCCTTGTCGTAGGCGCCGTCGTGATCGAACTCGAAGGAGCGGACCTGGATGGACTTGATGTCGCCCAGCAAGCTGAGCGCGGCGGCTGCCTCGGCATCGTCGGACTCATCGACCGAGCGGGCGATCTTCGACAGCGTGCGCAACATGAAGCCATTTACCGATATGTCGACCGAATCGACGGCCTTCGCCCGCAGGTGGCTGAAATCGGGTATCCGGAGTGCTGCGCCGGTATCGGCGGCCAGGGATGGAATCGCGAGGATGCCGGCGGCGGCGATCAGGGCCAGGGCGGGGGCTGTTCTCACGGGGCGGGTCCTCTTCGTGTGTGCCTGCCTCCAATACGGGCCGTACATGGGTGTCGGGTGCAGGCGCCGCGAAAAATGCGCCCGGAAATCAGCGGACCGTGAACGGCACCAGCGGAGAGCCCATTTCGCCACGGGCCAGCGGGTCCCCGAAGTAATCGTCGAAAACCATGACCCCGCGGGCCTGGTAATTGCCGACGACCAGCTGCGACCCGTCGGCGAGCTGGCCGGACCACATCACCGAGTACGTCCGGCTCGCGCCCGGCTCGAACGTCAGCTCCTGGGCCGCCTGGGCAAAGACCTGGTCGTCGGACCACTGCCAGCGCACCCGGCCCGCGCCGGAGTCGACGACCACGAAATCGTAGAGCTGCGCATCGTCGAACTGCACGTGGACCGTGCGGGTGGAAACATTGGTGACCTCGAGATCGAAGCGGATCGGCTCGCCGAACACGAAATCCGAAGTCCTCGTCCCGGCGGCATTGACGAGAACGAGCCGGGTGACGAATGTGGCCTCTGAGCCATCAGGATCGTTTATGGGATCCATCGTGTTGGACACGCAGGCCCACTTCGTCGCGGCCATCAGGAAACAGATGCCGCCGAGCAGCGCGAGTCGTGCCATGATCGTCGCTCGAGAAACCATGAGCGCTCCTGAGAAACCACGGACGGATCGCCATCCGACGGAAGTGCCTCCGTCGGATGCGGACATCGATGCCCTCTACGGCCTCGAGCCCGTGATCGAAGTAGACACCGCCGGAATGGACCGCGCCATCGGGGCCGAATTCGTCATGGTGCACTGCCCGTATTGCGGCGAAGCATTCGAAACGCGCGCGGATCCGGGCTCGGGCTCGTGCAGCTACGTGGAAGATTGCCAGGTGTGCTGCCAGCCCATCGAGATGACGCTGCGCGTCGGCGACGACGGAGCCATCGAGGAGTTCACCGCGCGACGCGGCGATAGTAGCTAGTCAGGGAGGGGAGGGACGATGACCGGGCAGAAGGTGGCGCTGATCACGGGCGCCGGGAGCGGCATTGGCAAATCGACTGCGCTCACGTTCCTGCGCGACGGGTTTCGCGTGGTGCTGGCCGGCCGGGAGAAGGACAAGCTCGAGGCGGTGGCGGCGGCCGGGGGAGGCGTTTCGCTCGTGGTCGAGGCGGACGTCACGCAGCCCGACGACGTTGCCCGCATGTTCGACGCGACGATCGCGAAGTTCGGCCGGCTCGACGTGTTGTTCAACAACGCGGGCGTCGGCACGCCGTTGAGCGTGAATTTCGAGGACCTGAGCTTCGAGCAGTGGCGCCGCGTGATCGACACCAACCTGACGGGCGCGTTTCTCTGCACGCAGCACGCGTTCCGGATCATGAAGGCGCAGACGCCGCGCGGCGGGCGCATCATCAACAACGGCTCCATCTCGGCGCACGTGCCGCGCGCGAATTCGGCGCCGTATACGGCTTCCAAGCACGGCATCACGGGCCTCACGAAATCGAGTTCGCTCGACGGGCGCAAGTACGACATCGCGGTCGGTCAGATCGACATCGGCAACGCGCTCACTGAGCTCGCGGCGGCATTGCCTCAGCAGGAGCCGATGATGGACGTGCAGCACGTCGCCGACGCGGTGTTGCACATGGCCAAACTACCCCTGACTGCGAACATCCAGTTCATGACCATCCTCCCCCCGAAAATGCCCTACATCGGCCGCGGGTAGGGGTGGGGATAGTGGTGCCGGTGTAAAAGGTGGGGATTATGCGGGGGCGGTCGCCGGTGATCGGCGCGCGCTCGCGAATACGGTTCCCGCGAACACCATTTCGATGATTCCGCCCGCGACGGCGACGGTCACTGCGCCGGCATTGGTCGCCGCCAGGCCGAACGCCGCCAACGCAAGCGCCGTGCCGATGGCCCAGTAGATGCGCATGCCGTACAGCGTCGAGAAAGTGAAGTAGCGGCCGCCGATGGTCGCCAGCATGGCGATGAAGAACCACTCGACGCGCTGGAACGAAAGCAGGAAGGCGAGCGGAATCGCAAGCAGCAGCCAGATCGTCGTCTCGATGGCGAGACGGGCCAGCGGATTGTCCTTCGCGTGACTCCCAGGGCGGCCCAGCAGCTTCGATAGCAGGATCGCGGCGGGGTGGATCAGCATGCCGCCGACGAACAGCGTGGTGATGCCGGCACGGGGGCTGACGAAATGCGCGACCAGCGCGGCGGAAAGCCATGCCAGCGAAGACGCGAATATTCCCGCGGAACCGCCCAGGTAGGCATGGCGCATGTCGGCCTGTGCTGCGTCGATCTTCATGAGCTTCCTGTCATCGATTCTGGGTATCCGCGCGCTGGGTTGTCCGCGCGGCCGGGGTGCGTTATCCCCACTTTTACACCGGCACCGCTGTCCCCACCTACAGCCAGCCTTTCTGGCGGGCGAGGCGGTAGGCGTCGATGCGGTTGTTGGCGCCGAGTTTGCCGATGGCCTCGGAGAGGTAGTTGCGCACGGTGCCGGGGGAGAGGCCTAACTGCTCGGCGATCTGCGGCGCGGACAGTCCCTCGCCCGAAAGGCGCAGGGTCTGGCGTTCGCGATCATTCAAGGGATCCGATTCGTTCCAGGCTTCGACCGCGAGCGCGGGATCGATCGCCCGGCCGCCGCGGCTCACGCTGCGCAGCGCCTCGGCCAGTTTTTCCGCGGGCGAATCCTTGAGTAGATAGCCCTTGACGCCCGCGTCGAGCGCGCGGCGCAGGTATCCCTGGCGAGCGAACGTGGTGACGATCACCACCTTGCAGGGCAGGGCCTCTTCCTGGATCTTCTGCGCGAGCTCGATCCCCGTGAGACCGGGCATCTCGATGTCGGTGACCACGATGTCGGGCCGCAGCCGGCGGCACTCGACGAGCGCCTGCGCGCCGTCGGCCGCCGCGCCGAGCACTTCGATGTCGCGTTCGAGTCTGAGCAGCGCGCCGAGCGCGCCGCGCACCATGGCCTGGTCTTCGGCAAGCAGGATGCGGATCATGCGCGGCTCATCCGGCGACCGGAACGGTCGCGCGCAGCAACGTACCGCCGTCCTCGTTGGGGATCAGCGCGAGCGCTCCGCCGACGCTGTCGAGGCGCTCACGCATGCCATTCAGACCGTTGCCGGGAACGATTCGTCCGCCACGCCCGTCGTCGGCCACCTCGACCACCACCGCGCTCGGCTCCTTGCGCACGCGGATCGTCACGCCCTTCGCGCCGGCGTGCCGGCGGATGTTCGTCGCCGCCTCGCGCAGCGACAGCGCGAGCGCGGTCTCGCGGTCGTGCGGCAGCTTCACGTTCTCGGTCTCGCACTTGACCTTCATGCCCTGCGCCTCGAGCAGCGCGGTCGCCGCGAGCAGTTCCGCGGAGAGCGCGGTGCTGCGGATGCCGGAGACGGCATTACGCACCTGCGACAGCGAATCGCGCGCCACCCGCTCGACTTCCTCCATCTCGCGGCGCGCGGCGTTCACGTCGCGGTCGATGAGCTTGCGCGCGAGTTCCGATTTCAGCGCCACGACCGAAAGCGTGTGGCCCAACAAGTCGTGCAGGTCGCGCCCGATGCGCTCGCGTTCGGCGAGCGTGGCGAGCCGCAGGATCTCCTCGTTGCTGCGGCGGAGCTGCATCTGGTGCCGGTGTGCGTAGGCCGTGAAGATGGCGATGATCGCGAGGGTGACCGACGGGATCAGCGCCGAGAGCATGCTGTTCGTGGGCGCGCCGAGCAACGCCATTTCGATCATGAACACGACGATCGACAGGATGATGAGCACGATCGCCTGTCGCGTCGTCGCGGCGTAGGCCAGGAGAAAGAAACCGAAGATCAGGTAGCCGAGCGATGAGAAATTGAACGGCGCCAGTATGAACCCGAGCGCGAAGATCCCGGCGATGTAGCTCAGGCGCACCGCGTTGGAGCCGCCGTAGAAATATGCGCACAGGTGCAGATAGACGAAGAACGGTACGCTGATCAGCGTCGGCAGTATGACGCCGCTGAACGACTGCCGGGCGAGTACCGCCCAGACGAACAACCACACCAGGTTGACCAGGATCACGAACGGCAGCGCGCGCATCATCCGGCCGTCGGCCCGGGTCATGTATCCGACCATCGACGTCGGCGGCGGATCCTTGATGCTCCTGATGAGCTGCGCGGGGGTCATGACGGCCGGAATCCTAGCGCATGTTGACGTCGTCGATCTGCAGCCGGAACTCGCCTTCCGGGCCCATCGACATGAAGCCGATCGCGCGGATCCGCCTTATGTCGGGCACGTAGTCGGCCAGCGGCACGCGCACCTCGCGCCACTCCGGGCCGGCCTCGAACGGGTAGGTGGACGGGATCTGGACGTCGCCCGAGAAGAACATGACGAGATACTTCTGTCCGTCACCCCGGGTCTGGAAGGTGAGTTCGGTACGGCCGGAATAATCCATCTCGCCGGTCATGGGCGGGCCCTCCGGGAAGAACATCGTTCCGGCCACGGGATACGCCGCGCCCGCTCGGATGGCGCCCGAAATCTCGAGCGCCGCGGCCGACTGCCCCGCGCCGCCATTGACCAGCTTGATCGCCGCCTTCGAATTGCCACCCTGGTACTCGTCGCCCGACGCGACGAAGCCTATGCCGTACTTCGCATCGGCCTTGCCGTCGTCGAAGTCCGAGATCAGGCCGTCCTCGGGGGCGGCCCCCCCCCCCATACCGGGTTGGGCGGGGGAACCAGTTTGAGCAGGCG
>JAEZCN010000128.1 GCA_023433515.1 Pseudomonadota bacterium | reverse complement strand
GTGTAAAAAGTGGGGACATTCCTCGCTTTCTGGCAAACGGGGAATGTCCCCACTTTTTACACCGGCGCCTAATCCCCACCCAGCGCGGCGAGGCGGCGTTCGAGGAAGCGGCGGGCGGGGCCTTGGGAGGTGAGCGAGATCGCGCGTTCGTAGGCCTTGCGGGCCTCGGCATCGCGGCCGAGGCGGCGGCAGAAATCCGCGCGGGCCGCGTGCGCGAGCTGGTACTTGTCGAGTTCGCCGCCCGCGAGCAGGGTGTCGAGCGCGGTCAGTCCGGCCTCCGGGCCGTCGCGCATCGCGAGGGCGACCGTGCGGTTGAGCGCAACGATGGGCGAAGGCGTTGCCCGCTGCAGCAAGTCGTACAACCCGACGATCTCGTTCCAATCGGTGGCGTCGGCGCTCGGCGCCTCGGCGTGCACTGCCGCGATCGCCGCCTGCAGCGCATACGGCCCTATCTCGGGTGCGGCGAACGCGGCGCGCACGTGCGCGATACCTTCCTCGATGAGCGCATGGTTCCATCGCGTGCGGTCCTGTTCGTCGAGCAGGATCAGCTCGCCTTCCGGCGTCGCACGCGCTTCGCGGCGCGACTCGTGCAGCAGCATCAAGGCCAGCAGTCCGCGCACCTCGGTGTCGGGCAGCAGTTCGAAGATCAGGCGGCCGAGGCGGATGGCTTCACCCGACACGTCCGGCCGCGTCGCCGACTCGCCGCTGCTCGCCGAATAACCTTCGTTGAAGACCAGGTAGATGACGCGCAGCACATTGTCGAGCCGCGCGGGTAGTTCGTCGCGCGCGGGAACCTGGTAAGGAATGTTCGCGTCGCGGATCTTGGCCTTAGCGCGCACGATGCGTTGCGCGATGGTCGGCGCGGGCGTGAGGAAGGCCGCGGCGATTTCCTCGGTGGTGAGGCCGCAGACCTCGCGCAGGGTAAGGGCCACCTGCGCATCCGGCGCGAGCGCCGGGTGGCAACACGTGAAGATGAGCCGCAGTTGGTCGTCCTCGAGCAACTCGGGCAGATCGTCGGGCGCCGCGGAGTCGTCGGCGAGCGATTCACTCACGTCCGGGCGGTCTTCGAGATGGTCGAAGCGTTTCTCGCGGCGTTGCTTGTCGATGGATTTGAAGCGGCCCGCGGAGACCAGCCAGGAGGTCGGGTTCTGCGGCAGGCCTTCGCTCGGCCATTTCTCCATCGCCGCGCGGAAAGCATCGTGCAGCGCCTCCTCGGCGCGCTCGAAGTCACCGAGCAGACGGATCAGCGTCGCGAGCACCCGGCGCGATTCGCGGCGATAAAGGGAATCGATCTCCGCGCGGACGCGCGCGATGTCGGCGGCTGGCATGGCCCGAGTCTAAACAGTTCGAGGAATGGTGCGGTGGCGGCCGATCAGGACCATCTCGCCACACAGCAGCGTGATGGCGTACAGGATCGTGATGAAGAACAGGAGTGCCGCCATCCCGTCGCCGTCCCCTCCGTGGGCGATGATCTGGTACATGGCTACCAAGAGGTTCGCCGCCAGCAGGTTGCCCAGGATGCTCGCAGCCGCCACGAGCACGGCCACATCCCACCGCTCCTCGAGCCGTGGTCGAGGGATGAGACCGATGCCGCGCGGAAGCCGAATCAGCGCGCGGCCTCCGAGGACTGCGATGACGATGATCGCGAGGGCGATCGCCCCCTCGATGCTGAATCCCGCACCCGCCATGTCGGGAAGGCTCCGGACGACCTGCCAGCCTAGCCACAGCCCGCCAGCCAGCGCGAACGCGCAGGTGACGAAGTACGACACGCGTACGAGCAGCGCGAGCGCCGTCAGGATGTCCTCGAGCAGCCGCATGGCCGCCGACTGTATGCCAGGTCTGTCCCCGTTTACCAGGAAACGGAGATTACTCTCGCGAGCGCCGCCAGTTCGCTGGGGCGCACCCTGACCCCATTAAAACAGCCCGACGATTTTCCCGCTGGCGTCGACGTCGATGCTGTTCGCGGCGGGGACTTTCGGCAGGCCGGGCATCGTCATGATGTCACCGCAGATCATCACGACGAACTCCGCGCCGGCGGCGAGGCGCACTTCGCGGATGTTCACGACGTGGCCGGTGGGCGCGCCGCGCAGCTTGGGGTCCGTCGAGAACGAGTACTGCGTCTTCGCCACGCATACCGGGTAATGACCGTACCCCGCCTCCTGCAGCGAACGGATCTGCGCGCGGATCTTGCTGTCCGCGACGATGTCGAGCGCGCCGTATACCTGCGTCGCGATGGTCTTCATCTTGTCCCACAGCGACTGCTCGGCCTCGTACACGAAACGGAAGTTGTTGGGCAGTTCGCACAGCCGCACGACTTCCTTCGCGAGCTCGACCGCGCCCTTGCCGCCCTCGGCGAAGTGCTTCGCGACGATGATCTTCACGTCGAGATGCGAGAGCCGCTCCTGCAGTAGTTTGATCTCCGCGTCGGTGTCCTCGGCGCGATGGTTGATCGCGACCACGCTCTCGAGCCCGTACTGGTTGCGCACGTTGTGGATGTGCCGCTCGAGGTTCACCAGTCCCTTTTCGAGCGCGGCCAGGTTTTCCTTGCCGACGTCCGCGACCTCGACGCCGCCGTGATACTTCAGCGCGCGGATCGTCGCGACGATCACCGCGCACGAGGGCTTCAAGCCCGCCTTGCGGCACTTGATGTCGACGAACTTCTCCGCGCCGAGGTCCGCGCCGAAGCCGGCCTCGGTCACGACATAGTCCGCGAGCTTGAGCGCGGCCGCGGTCGCCATCACCGAGTTGCAGCCATGCGCGATGTTCGCGAACGGTCCGCCATGGATGAACGCGGGATTGTTCTCGAGCGTCTGCACCAGGTTCGGCGCGAGCGCGTCCCGCAGCAGGGCCGTCATCGCGCCGTGCGCCTGGATGTCGCGCGCGAGGATCGGCGTGTTCTCGCGGGTATACCCCACGACGATCTTGCCGAGCCGCTCCTTGAGGTCCGCGATGCTGGTCGCGAGGCAGAAGATCGCCATCACCTCGGAGGCGACGACGATGTCGAAGCCGTCCTGCCGCGGGAATCCATTCGCCGTGCCGCCGAGCGCGATCGTGATGTCCCGCAGCGCGCG
>JAEZCN010000104.1 GCA_023433515.1 Pseudomonadota bacterium | reverse complement strand
CGAACACGACCGGGATGCCGAGCCGCGACTCCTTCAGCGCGATGCGCTGGATCCGGTTGATGTCCGCGGCGGACCATTCGAACGCGGACATCTGGAAGCCGATGCCTTCGCGCGCGAGCTCTTCGGCGGGTTTGTTAGGCCGACCGGCGGAATCCGGGCCGGTCATCGTGCCCTTGCTGAGCAGCATGAGCTGGTTGATCTTCTCCTCCAGTGTCATCTTCGCGAGCAACGCGGCGTCGCGCGGATCAGGAGGGGAGGGCGGGCGTGCGAGGCACGCGGCGGAAAGCAGTGCGAACAGGAAGGAGTAGAAGACCGAGGCGCGTTGCCGTGCGATGCGTTCCTGCATGTGCGTCCATCCTGGAGTCGCGCGCGAGGTGCGCGAGCACCTGCGATTGTAAGGCGACATTCGGTCCGTTCGTGCAACGCCGACGCGACACGGCGGCGTGAGCCTACATCCGGCTAGCCAGTCGCGGCGCATCGTGTCGCCAGGAGGTGAGCATCATGGCGAGGTATGGCAAGAAGGCGCAGCAGAAAGTCGAGAAGGTCATGCGCGAGAAGAAGCGCGGGACCCTGCGCAGCGGACGCTCGGGGAAGAAAGTGACGAGCCGCAAGCAGGCGGTCGCGATCGGATTGTCCGAGGCGCGGCGCGCCGGCGGCAAGGTGCCGTCACGATCGAGCGGCGGCCGCCGTCGTTCGACGGGCACGCGCAAGCGCACGAGCGCGAAGAAGAAGTAAGGACCGATACATGCAGCGCGGTCTCGCGCCCCGATCAAGGGCCCGCGGCCGGGCCGCGTTGTTGCTGCTCGACGTCATCACGGATTTTGCGTATCCCGATGGCCCGCGGGTGCGTCGTGCACTGTCGCGACAGGCGCCGGCGATCCGTTCATTGCTCGCGAAGGCCCGACGTGCCGGTGTGCCCGTCATCTATGCGAACGACACGGTCGGGCGCTGGCGCAGCGACGCGCCTGCGCTGATCGCGCGCTGCACCGATCCGCGTCGTCCGGGCTGCGCGCTGGTCCGGTCGCTCGCTCCGGTCGAGTCCGACTACATCGTCCTCAAGCCCCGTCACTCGGCGTTTTTCGGCACGCCGCTCGCCGCGCTGCTCGATGATCTGCGCGTGGATACGCTGGTCCTCGCCGGCGTCTCGGCGGAAAGCTGCGTCTGGATAACGGCGTGCGATGCACACACGCAGGGGTTCAGACTCATCGTGCCGGAAGATTGCATCGCGGGTGTCTCCGCGGCCGCGCGGAACGCGATGCTGACGAACCTGCGCGATGTACTGAGCGGCCGCACACCGCGATCGGTTTCGTCCGTTCGATTCTGAACGGTAAGACCTACGACCGATTGTAAGCGTGCCTGCGACGAGGTGATGGTTCCGCGATGAGCGCAACCATCGCATCCGCGGCGGACGAGGAACCGGTGCGCCCGCCCCACGTGCCCGAGGAACCGGTGCCCCCGATTCCGGACGTCGACGAATCAAAGTCCGACGTCGCTTCGACGACGTACTCGCATTACCGGACCAGGTTGTCCAACCACAGGACCGGACTATCCGGGCACCGCACGCAGCTTTCGGAGTACCGCACGGACCTGTCGAAGCTGCGCACGCATCTTTCTCAAAGGCGCAGCGAGCTGTCGATGCGCCGGACGGGCATGTCGTTTCAGCGCACGCGGCTCAGCGCGGAGCGCACGCTGATGTCATTCATCCGCACGTCGCTGTCGATGATCGGCTTCGGATTCACGATCTACCAGGTGCTCAAGAAGCTGGTCGAGTCGGGCCTCATTACGGACCTCGGTGCATCGCGCCACTTCGGCACGGCGCTCGTCGCGCTCGGCGTCATCCTGCTGACCGGCGGGATCTTCTACCACCTGGCCTTCATGCGCGAGCTGCGCCACACGCGCAGTGCGATGCGCGACGCCGGGCTGGTTCACGCGCAGAGCGGCTATCCCGTATCGCTCACGCTGCTCACGGCGCTCGTGCTGCTGGTGCTGGGGCTCGCGGTGGTGGCGAGCATCATGTTCAGGATCGGGCCGCTGGCCTGACGTTCGCTAACTACTGGAAGATGCCGCGTTCCAGGATCGTGCCGTGGCCGAGCGGCCGGCCGATGCCGAGCCACGCGCTCCAGGATTCCGAGGAGGTCGCGCCGACTCCGAGCGTCAGCGGCCCGAACATCGTGCGTCCCGTCAGGAACACCGAGCCGCCGTACAACTCGCCGGTGCGGTCCGAGTCGATGCGGTCGTAGACTGCGCCGATGACGATGCGCCCGCCGACATAGAGCGCGAAATTCTTGATGGGCATGATCTCCTTGACGTTCCAGAGATAACTCGTGCCGATGGTCCAGTAGCTGCCGACGCGCAGCTCGCCGAGCTCGAGCCCGGGAAAACTGCCGGGACCCCCGAGTGCGAACGCGCGGTCGGGTGGCAGATCGTTGCGCAGGTCCGTTCCGCTCGCGGCCGTGACCCACAACACGTCGCGACGGAACGGCACCGCGAGGCCGACGCCGAGCTCCGCGCGCTCCCAACCGCGGTCGCCGCCGAGCGCATCGTCGGCAAGGATGTACTCCAGCGCCGCGGTCATTCCCCTGGTGGGGCTGAACCCCGAGTCGCGGCTGTCGTACTGCGCGCCGAGGATCAGGCCCGCGTCGACAGGTGAGTTTTCCGGCATGAGCGTGGATCCGATGTCGACCTCGATGTCGCGCTGGTCGTAGAGATAGCCGAGCCGCAGCTGCGCATGACGACCGATGTTGGCGCCGACGTCGACCTGCGCACTGGCGTCGCGGAACGAGTAACGCGAGATGCGCTCCTCGTCGAGGAAGACGTCTTCGATGGAGCGCGAGTACGCGGCGCGAGGCTCGATGAACCAGCGCTGCGCGACGTCGAGCGGCTGGTAGAAACTGGTGGCGACGAGTTGCTGGCCGCCGAACTGGATCTCGTTGCGCCACTGCGCGCCGAGCGGATTCACCCAGGTCCGCACGTGACGGCCGTAAAGGCCGAACGTGAGATCGCCTTCGATGGAGGCATACAGTCCGAGGTCGAACTTCAGGTAGTGGGGTCCGTAGACCTTCTCGCGAGGCAGCCAGGTGAGGGTGGGCGACGCACGTTCGCCGTCGAGCCGGTAACCGACCGAGTCGAGATCCTGCAGCACCGACATGCGTTGCGCCTCCCGGCTGATCGCGGCGCTGTCGACGACATCGCCCGGCTGCACGCGCTCGAGTGAGGCGAGATACTCGGGGTTCACGTGTTTCAGCCCCTCGAAGCGCACACCGGCAAGATGTGCCTGGATGTCCTGCGACGTGGTCACGCGCCTGCGCCAGGCTTCGTATTGCGCGGCCGGCATGGAATAGCGCGCCAGCGCCTGCGCCTGCGCGCGCGCCGCGGCTTCCCCGAGCGGGATCGTTTCGGGGACGCGTTCGAAATCCGCCGTGGTGATCGTTCCCATGTGCACGTCGATACGGACGTCGCCAGGACCAAGAGTCTGCAGCTGAAGCTGCTCGTTGGCCTCGATCATGACGTCCATCGTGCGGCTCAGGAGCTGCAGCGCGCTCTGCAGTCGCTGCGGATCCACGGCCGGCTCCACGAGATTCACGACGATCACGACGTCGGCGCACAACCCGCGCGCAACGTCGATCGGGATGTTGCGCACGAGGCCGCCGTCGGAAAGGATCATGTCGTTCATGAGCACGGGTGCGAACGCGCCCGGAATCGCCATGCTCGCGCGCATCGCGGTCGCGAGATCGCCGTCGCGCAGCACGACCATGCGGCCTGTCACCATGTCCGTCGCCACGGCGCGGTAGGCAATGGGCAGCCGATCGAAATTGGTTTCGAGGCGTGCGCTTGCGACATAGCTGCGCAACAGGTCTTCGACG
>JAEZCN010000086.1 GCA_023433515.1 Pseudomonadota bacterium | reverse complement strand
TCGCGCAACTCACGCGACGCCTGACCGCCGAGAGCGAGGAAAACGCCCGTCTCAAGAAGGCACTCGCCGATGCGCAGGCCAAGCTGGATGCGATCGCGAACATCGAAGGCTCGTCGAACAACCGGCGGCCAACTACGCCAGAGGGACGGAAACCGTAGAGGTTTCTGATGTTAGCTGCCATGCAACTGCCCACAACGCCGACTCACCAGCCCAAGCGCAAGGCGCGCATCCTCGTCGTCGACGACGATCCGGGCCTGCTGCGACTTCTGACCATCCGCCTGCGCGCGGAAAACTATGAGGTCGAAGCTGTCGAAAGCGCGGCGCTCGCGCTCGCGGCCACCAGCCGTTTCCGTCCCGAGCTGGTCATCACCGACCTGCGCATGGACCAGATGGATGGCATCGGGCTGCTGAAAGAACTGCAGTCGCGCTATCCGGGGCTGAAGGTCATCATCCTCACCGCGCACGGCACGATTCCGGATGCGGTGCACGCCACGCAGCTCGGCGCGTTCGGCTTCCTCACGAAGCCGGTCGACAAGCAGGAGCTGCTCGATCAGGTGCAGAAGGCGCTGCGCATCTCGGGATTCATGGATTCGGACGAAGACTGGCGCTCGGAGATCATCACGCGCTCTTCGCTCGTCGAGGAAAAACTCTCGCAGGCGCACATGGTAGCCGGCACCGACGCGCGCGTGCTCATCACGGGTGAAAGCGGTACGGGCAAGGAATTGCTCGCCCGCGCCATTCACGCCGCGAGTCCGCGCCGCGCGAAGCCCTTCGTCGCGATCAATTGTTCGGCGATGGCCGAGAACCTGCTCGAATCGGAACTGTTCGGGCACATCAAGGGCTCGTTCACGGGCGCGGTGCGCGATCACCAGGGCCTGTTCCAGGCAGCCGATGGCGGCACACTGCTGCTCGATGAAATCGGCGACATGCCGATGCGGTTGCAGGTCAAGCTGCTGCGCGTCCTGCAGGAGAACAACATCCGCCCGATTGGTGCGACGGATGCGATTCCCGTGAACGTGCGCGTGATCAGCGCCACGCACCGCGACCTGCAGCAGCTCATGATGAGCGGGCAGTTCCGCGAGGATCTGTACTACCGGCTCAACGTCGTGCACATCGACATGCCGCCGCTCAATCGCCGCCGCGAGGACATTCCCCTGCTGGTCTCGCACTTCCTCGCGCAGATCAGCAACGAGAGCGGTGTGCGCAAGATCTACGCGCCCGAAGCCGTGGAATTGCTCGCCACCGCCGACTGGCCGGGGAACATCCGCCAGCTCGCGAACGTGGTGCGGCAGAACGTCGCGCTGTCGCAAACACCGATCATCCCGGTGGAACTCGTCCAGCAGTCGCTGGGCGGCACGCAATCGAAGCTGCCCTCCTTCGACGAGGCGCGCGACGAATTCACGCGTTCCTATCTATCGCAGATCCTGCAGATCACCGGCGGCAACGTCAGCCAGGCCGCGCGCCTGGCGAAGCGCAACCGCACGGACTTCTACAAGCTTCTTTCGCGCCACCAGCTCACGCCCGAAGACTTCAAGGGCCGCTGACGTCTTCCACCGACGCAAACAAAAACGGCGCCCGAGGGCGCCGTTTTTGTTGTGGCCACCAGGGCCTCGAGAAGGACTCAAGCCTTCAACGTCTTGCGGCGAACCAGCGCCACGCCCACGAGGCCGAGGCCCAGCAGCGCGAGGGTGCCCGGTTCCGGAACCGAACGGTACGTCAGGCGGACGATCAGGTCGTCGTGGTTGTCATCCGGGCCGGCGCCCGCGTCATCCCACAGCAACCAGGCCACGGTGTTGTTATTCGTGAGCCACATGCCGATCGACTGGAAACTGTTGCTGCGCGACGAGTCGTTCTGTGCATTGCTGTAGCAGCTGTTGATGTCGACAGCGCAGAACGCGAAGTTCAACAGGCCCGCGGCGGCCGGCTCGTAGATGCCCGCGTCGCGATTGCTCCACGAGCGGTTACCCAGGTTGTCGACCGCGACCTCGCCGCCGATCAGGAACTGGTTGCGAAAACCCGCTTCCGAGGCGAAGAAGTCGATTTCGATCGCGAACCGGCCCGGGGTGCCACTGGCGCCCAGCGAGCGGCCGAGGTACATGCGGTTCACACCCGCCGACGCGAGGTTCGTGCGGAAGTCGTTGTAGACGGAGATCGTGGTCGACGCGCTGTTGCGCGGCGTCACGTTGTCGATGAAATAGAAGTTGGCCTGCGCGGCGCTGGCGGCAAACAGGCCGACGACGGCGGCGACGGTGGAAAAGAGCTTGGTGGTTTTCACGAGGATTTCCCTGCGGTTTTCGAATTCGGGGTGCTCGCCTGTCACGAAGCAAGTCACGTGCCAGGGCAAACTAACATCCAGGAATCAAGCACTTGTTAGCCGGGTCCGGCTTGACGCGCCTGAAGAAGTCCACGTCGTGTAAAACCCGCCGACAGCAGTCGAGAGCCTTCGTACCGGTTATGTTGCGTGCCTTCCTACCGTCCATCTGGAGCTTTCGATGGGTCTCCTCGCCGCCCTGCTGTCCCCTTCGGGCGCCGCCTTCATCCTGCTGGGCCTGGGCCTCCTAACCCGGGTGTGGCACCGGCGCCCGGGCCTCTCGCACGGCCTGCTGGCCGCGGGCGCCCTGGTGCTGCTGCTGTTCTCCTCCGGGATGGTCGCGTCGGCCCTGATGAGTCCGCTCGAATACGCGTACCCCACCCTGAAAGACAGCGCGGCGCACCCGGAAGCCCGACGCATAGTCGTGCTCACGGCATGGGCGACCGAGGATCCCGAAATGCCGCTCACGGGTCGCCTGAATTCATCCGGGGCCTACCGCGTACTGCAGGCCATGGACCTGGCGCACGAACGGCCCGACTGCACGGTGATCCTGTCAGGGGACGTTGTCAGCGCGGGAGTCATGGGACAGGCGCTGCTCGAGATGGGATTGGCGTCCGAGCGGCTGGAGTCCCCATCGGGCGGCAACACGACGGCGGAGAGCGTGCGGCTGCTCACCGACCGTGTCGGAGACGCCCCGTTCTTCCTGGTCACCTCGGGTGGTCACATGCCACGCAGCATGGAGGCCCTGGGCCGGCATGGCGCAAAGCCGATCCCCGCGCCCACCGACCATCAGCTGCCGCGCGACTGGCGACACGCGGACTGGATGCCGAGCGCCTTTCACCTGTCCGTATCGGACCTCGCGATCCACGAGTACCTGGGCAGGATCTGGTACCGGATCAGGTCTTCTTGAGCGCCTGGTAGTCGATCTTGTCGGTCGAGGTGCGCGGCAGCGCGGGCAGCACCGTGAACGCGTCCGGGATCATGTACGGCGGCAGGTTCTGCGAGGAAATCGTCTTGAGCTGGATGCGGCTCAGCGTCTTGCCGTCGGCACAGCTCACGAACGCGTTGACCCGCACGCCCGATTCGGGATCCGCGACCGCGACCACGGCCGCTTCGCGGATGTCGGGATGCCGGAGCAGGCCCACTTCGATCTCACCCAGTTCGACGCGATAGCCACGGCGCTTGACCATTCGGTCGCGCCGGCTCACGTAGCGATAACCGAGTCCGGCATGTTCGGTGACGATGTCGCCGGTGCGATACCACTTGCGGCCCTGCTCGTCCATCAGGAACGCGATCGCGTTGCGCTCGGGCAGATTCCAGTACCCGCGCATCACGTTCGGTCCGTGAACCACGAGCTCACCCTCCGCGCCGAACGGCACGGTCGCGCCGTTCTCGTCGACGACCTTGCCGAGGTTCGGCTCGCAGATCATGCCGATCGGAAAAGTCGGCATCTGCGCGATCTTCTCCTCGGACTCCACTTCGTACCACGTGCAGACGTTGGTCTCGGTCGGGCCGTACAGATTGAAGTAACGCGGCGCGGGCCACAGCGCGCGCAGCGCGCGGAACTGCGCAATCGGGAATACCTCGCCGGCGAAGAACACCATGCGCAGCGCCGAGTAATCGTACTTCGGTAGTTTGCCGTAGTTGGCCAGCAGGCTGAGGATCGACGGCGTCGAATACCAGTGGCTGATGCGCTGTTCGGAAATGACCTGCGCGAGCTTGATCGGATCCTTGCCGAGCGCCTCGCCGATCAGAACCAGCGTCGCGCCGTGTTTGATCGGCACGTAGATGTCGAGGATCGAGAGGTCGAAGTGAAACGGTGCGTGCGAAGAAAAGCGGTCTTCATGGCCCGGCTCGAAAACCTCGCTGCACCAGTCGATGAAGCTCAGGGCGTTGCCATGCGTGAGCACGACGCCCTTCGGATTGCCGGTCGAACCGGACGTGTAAAGGATGTAGGCGATGTCGTCCGCGGACGGATGGACGCGCTGTGCCACGGGCGCCTTGCCCCGCGCATCGAGCGAATCGAGCAGGCGCGCGAGCGCGTCGGGCTGTGTGACGTCGAGCGCGAGGATCGGCGGCGTCGCGCCGAGCGCCGCGAGTTCGCGCTGCACGTCGGGCTCGAGCGCGGTCTCGGTGAACACCGCCTTCACGGCGCAGTTGTCGTGGATGTACGCGCCGCGCGCGGCCGGCGATTCCGCGTCCACGGGCACGTAGGCCGCGCCGGCCTTGAGGATGCCGAAAATGATGGCGACGCCGTCGACGGACTTGTGCAGCCGCATGCCGACGCGATCGCCGGGCTTCACGCCGAGCGCGACGAGCCGGTCGCGCACGCGATCGGAGAGCGCGCCGAACTCGGCGTAGGTCAGGCTGGCGCCGCCCGGGATCAGCACGGCGGTGCGCGCCGGATGCGCGCGCACCGACCCTTCGAGCAGATCGATGAGCGAACGGTCGGCCATTACTTGCCCAGCTTGGAGCGGACCAGCTTCTCGATGCTCGCCACCGAGGCGAGATTGCCCGCGTCGAGGTCGTTGGCTTCGAATTCGACCTTGAAGGTTTCCTCGAGGAACGACACGAGCTTGAGCGTGGAGAGCGAGTCGAGGATGCCGCTTTCCTTGAGCTCGGTGTCGTCGGTCAGATTGGCCGCGTCTTCACCGGGCAGGAAATGGGTGAGGATGAACTGGCGTACGGTTTCCTTGATCTCGGGCATCGTCTACTCCGCTGGGACAACTTTCGTCGGTAATTTTTCTAGCATGGGCGCGAGCTCGCCATACAGCGCGTCCGCGATGAGCCGGTGTCCGGCCGCATTGGGATGGTCGTCCCAGGGCGCGGCGCGCAGGCTCGGGCGCTGCTGTTCGGGGAACACGTCGAACAGGTCGATCAGCGGGATTCCAGCCCGCTCGAACGCCTCGTGATTCGGAATCTCCTCCGGCGCGTCGTCGATGACGACGTTCAGGCCCAGGCCGACCACCGGTGTGTCGTGCGCGTGCGCCACTTCCGCGATACGCGCGATCGCCCAGTCGTTGACCGGGTCCGCCACGCGATGCGCGCGCGCCGCAGCCTCGTCGCCCGGCATGCGCGGCTTCAGGCCCATGGAGCGTGCGACCGAGCGCCACGATTCGAACGGAATCGGCAGGTTGCCGCGATCGTAGGGCAATAGTCCCGCGCGGGTCAGCGCGTCGGCGAACTCGCCTTGCGGAACCGCGGTTCCCTTGCCCAGGATCTTGAGGATGTACCGCTCCGTCATCGTCTTGCTGCGGTGGTACTGCGTGACGATGACGAGATCCGGCGAGAACCGGAACACGCGCTCCTCGAGCATCGCGAGCTGCTGCGGCAGCGTGAATCCGTCGACGCCGAAATTGAGCACCTCGTAACGCTGCCACGGACCGTGCGGCGCCTGCGCGTTCAGGCGTTCCTCGAGCACCTGTTCGAAGGGCTCGCCGTCGCCGACACCGTTGCCCATCACGTGCGAGGGACCGAGCAGCGCGATGCGCAGCGTACCGGCGGGCTTCTCGAGCGAATACTCGCGATCGCGCATGCCGAAGGAATTCGTGCTGAAGCGATGTCCGTTCCAGTCGATGGCGAGCGAGGGCACGAGATCGCGGTCGATGAGATCGTTGCGCTCGTTGAGGATGCCCACGCTGGCCGGGTCCTGCCAGTCGCGGCGAGCGCCGCCGAGCTGGTCCTGCACGCGCGCGTTGAGCGTGCCGCGCACGTCGAGCTGTTCGTAATAACCGCGATGCTGGAGCGCCGCGTCGCGCGCGTTGAGCCCCGTGTTGCGCAGGCCAGCGAGCACGGCGCCGACGTTGGCGGGCGCGGCCGCCTGCACCAGCGGCTGCGCCACCGCGATCAGCACCAGCAGCGACATCGTGGCGCGCACCACGGGCCGGAACAGGAAATGTGCGTCGTCGGGATTCTTGGGCCGTGACGCTTCCCAGTCGCGTCCGCCGAATGCCGCCACGACGATGAAGGCGCCGAGGATGAGCGCGACGCCCAGCCAGTCGAATTCGGCGAATGCGCCCAGCATCCAGATCCACTGGCCGATGGACTCCACGCTCCACAGCGACCAGAGGAAGCAGAACACGAGGAACGTGAACCCGGCGTGCAGCGCGAGCGACAGGTGCCAGCCGCCCTTGAGGGGTTTCGTCTTGCCCTTCTTGAGCTCGCGCAGCGCGCCGAGCACGACGAACGATCCGAGCAAGCCCCAGAACAACGTGTCCTGCGGCGTCATCGGGAAGCCGCCGCGCAGCCAGAACCACTGGTAGGAGTGCAGCAGCCAGGTCACGACGAACACACACGCGGTCGAGAACGCGAGCGCCTTCGCGGGCGGCCACTTCTTGACCTTGAAGTACACCGGGTAGAAGACCGTCTTCATCATGAAGTCGGTCCAGTAGATGTTGATGCGCCGCCACAGCTCGACGAAGTTGTGCGCGAGGTAGTAGAGCTTGTGCGTCTCCGGCAGGCGGAAGCCGAACAGGTGCAGCAGGCCGGTGATCAGGTGGAACTGGCCCGACACGCGCAGGTACAGCAGGAACGTGCCGAGCATGAACTGCGCGAGGTCGCCCAGGTTCGCGACGTCGACCGGGTCGATCATGAAGTTGTAATAGACGAGCCGGTAGAGCACCAGGTGCAGCAGGCCGCGCGCGATCCAGATCATGCCCGTGCGGTAGATAGCCGACTCGTCCTTGTCGTAGCTCGTGCGGTGGAAGGTCTGGTAGTCGACCACCGGGAACAGCGGGAACGCGACGTTCGGCAGCATGAAGAAATAGGCGAGCGTGCCCCAGATGCCGCGCTCGGCCGGCTGCGTCTTGAGCGCGCGCAGGTACAGCGCGAGCCGGAACATGAACATCGAGCCCAGGATCGGCCAGATGGCGCCGGTCCAGGGCGTCGCCGCGACGCCGGCACGCAGCGCCGCGAATCCGGCGCCGAGGACCACGAGAATCGCAACGCGCCAGGCGAACGAGACCGGGAGGTGGCAGGCCGCGATGAGCACGAGGCCGAGTCCGAGCAGCCAGGCTCCATCGGCGAGGCCGAAGACCCAGAAGATTCCCGCAAACGACAACGCGACGAAGAATCGCAGTCGCCAGGCGAGCGGCAGCACGAGGTTGATCGCGAATCCGCCGGCCGTGAGCAGGATGACCTTGCGGAAGGTGTCGCCCTCGATGTCGTACAGGTGCACGACCAGCACGACGAGCGCGAGCTGCAGCAGCGTGAACCAGTGCCGTGCGATCGCGGACAGCCCCGGAGCGGCCGCGGCCGTGGGAGCGACTGCGCTCACAGGCCCAGCCCTCGCGCGATGATGTTGCGCTGGATTTCGGTGGTGCCCGAGTACAACGTGCTGCCGATGGAATCGCGCAGATCGCGTTCAACCTGCATCTCGGTCATGTAGCCGTAGCCGCCGAACACCTGCACGGCATCGAGGCACGACTTCACGTAGCAATCGGACACGTGCAGCTTGGCGACCGCGGCCTCGACGGTGGCGTCCTGGTTCGCGTCCTTCATCGCGCCGATGCGGTAGACGAGCGGGCGGCAGGTATCGAGGCGGACTTTCATGTCCACGAGGCGATTCGCGACGGACTGGAACTTGCCGATCGGCTTGCCGAACTGCTTGCGCGTACGCGCGTGTTCGATGCAGTCGCGCAGCTGGCGGCGCATGACGCCGAGGCAGTTGGCGAGGATGCAGCCGCGCTCCCATTCCATCGAACATTCAAAGATGGGCACGCCGCGTCCCTCGCGGCCGAGCCGGTTCGCGACCGGCACGCGGCAGTTCTCGAAGATCACCTCGGCCATCGGCGAGGTGCGCAGGCCCATCTTGTCGAGATGTTTGCTGATCACGAGGCCCGGCGTGTCGCGTTCGACGATGAACGCGGTGATGCCGGTGACACCCAGCGCCGGATTGACCGTCGCGTAGGCGACGAACAGGTCGGCAATGGGCGCATTCGAAACGAAGGTCTTCGCGCCGTTGAGTACGTAATGGTCGCCGTCGCGCGTGGCGCGCGTGCGCATGCTGAAGATGTCGGACCCGGAACCGGGTTCGGAGGCCGCGTTGGCGCCGATCAGCGTGCCGTCGCACAGGCGCGGTAGATAGGCCGCCTTCTGCGCGTCGTTGCCGTAGATCAGGATCGGGATCGAATTCGTCCACAGGTGCGCGTTCAGCGAGAACAGCAGGCCCTGGTCGCGGGTACCCTCGCCCAGTCCTTCCATGACGGCGAGCAGGTCCGAAAGGCCGAGGCCCATGCCGCCGTGCTCCTGCGGGACGGGCATTCCGAGCACTCCGAATTCGGCGCAGGCCTTCCACGCGTTACGGTCAAAATGCGACTCGCGGTCGCGTTCGATCATGTCACCCGAGAGCGAACCCCGGGCGAAGGCAATAGCGGCCTCATGGAGCTTGGCTCGCTCCTCGGTAAAGTCGGCGAATTTCACGGAATCCCTGTTCAGAGTGGCCCTTGCGGCACCGCCCCGGAATCTTCCCAGTTCGGGCGGGGCGCGGGGATTCTAGCCCGACCGGAACTTCTTCATAACGTGCACTGACTCTCAGTTCCCGGACCCCTTGATTTCCCAGGACACCGAGTACACTACGCGCCCTTTTTCAGGTGTGGTCGGAGTCTCATGTCGAAGGAATTGCGCGTGGCGATACTGGGCGGCGGCCGCATGGCACAGCAGCATGCAACGGCCATCCGTCTGCAGAGCGGCGCGCGTTTCGTGGCCGTGGGCGATCCCTATCTAACGAGCGACGAAATCAAGGCGCGCTTCGGCGCGGACGTCGCCGGATACGACAGCGCGGAGCGCCTGCTCGCGGAAGCGAAACCCGACATCGTTCACATCGTCTCGCCGCCGGCGACCCACTTTTCACTCGCGAAGCTGTGCCTGCTGAACGGCGCGAGTGTGTACGTCGAGAAGCCGTTCGCGCCGACGGCGCGCGAGGCCGCGGAGCTGATCGACCTCGCGGAGGCGCGCAACCTGCGCGTATGCGCGGCGCACCAGGTGCTGTTCCAGCGCGCCGGCCAGCATTACCAGACCTGGCTGCCGATGATCGGCGACATCATCCACGCCGAAAGCTATTTCTCGTTCAAGCCGGTGCGCCGCCGCCCCGATGGCGGCTCGCCGCTGGGCGCGGTCGACCAGCTCGTCGACATCCTGCCCCACCCGGTGTACCTGCTGCTGAGCGCGCTCGAGCGCGATACGCAGGCGACGCCCGAGATCACGGCACTCGACGTCGCGCCCGAAGGCGAAGTGCGCGCGGTCATCCGCAGCGGCAAGACGCTCGCGACGCTGGTCGTGAGCCTGCGCGCTCGCCCGGTGGAGTCGTACCTGCGCGTGGTCGGCACCAACGGTTCCGTCACGGCCGACTTCATCCTCGGCGATGTCGTGAAGTCGCTCGGCCCGGGCGCCTCCGCGCCGGCCGTGATCGTCAAACCCTTCAGCACCGCGTGGCAGAAGTACTGGGGCAGCTTCGCGGGCCTCTTCCGCCTGCTGTTCCGCCGTCAGAAGAGTTATCCGGGCCTGGGCGAGCTGCTGACGATGCTGTACGGGAGCGTCCGCGACAACGGCGCGCCGCCGCTCTCCCGCCGCAGCATCATGAACACCGTGAGCATCTGCGAGCAGATCGCGGCGAAGCTCGCGGCCGCCGATGCGCGCGCCGAGGAAGAGGCCCGCGTCGTGCTCGAGGAGCGCACGCGCGCCCTGCCCCCGCCGAACCCGGATCGCGGCGCCATCTTCGTGACCGGCGGCTCAGGTTTCCTCGGCAAGCGCGTGCTCGAAGAGCTGCGCGACGACGGCTGGCGCGTGCGCGCCGCCGTGCGCCGCACGCCGTCGGCCCGCAATCGCGTGCCGGGCATCGAATACGTCGAGGCCGACCTGGGTCGCGGCATTGCGCCGGAACTCCTTTCGGGCATTTCGGTGGTGGCGCATTGCGCGGCCGAAACCGCCGGCAACCAGCAGGCGCACGAGCGCAACACCGTCGTCGCGACGCGCAACCTGCTCGACGCGATGGAAGCCGCCGGCGTCCGGCAGCTCGTGAACATCGGCAGCGTCGCCGTGCACGAGCCCGGCGCGTCGGTGCAGCGCGAGGATTCACCCGTGGACCGCGGCAACCTCTCGCGGGGTCCGTACGTGTGGGCCAAGGCCGAGGCCGAGGCGCTCGCCGACGAACGCGCGACGCAAGGCAAGCTCGACGTGCGCACCATCCGTCTCGGACCCCTCGTGGATTTCAGCGACTACACGCCGCCCGGACGCCTGGGCCGCGACGTCGCGCGATTGTTCGTCGCGATGGGCAGCCGCCGCAGCGCGCTCAGCGTGTGCGATACGCGCACCGCCGCGCGAGTGATCCGGTACTACGCCGACAACTTCGCGGTCGCCCCGCGCCGCGTGAACCTGGTCGAAGTGCCGGCGACGACGCGCGGCGACCTCGCCGACCGGCTGCGCGCGACGCGCCCCGAGCTGAGATTCTTCTGGATGCCGTTCTGGCTGCTCAAGACGCTGAGCCTGTTCGCCACGGGACTGCAGAAGCTGCTGCGCCCGAAGCATCCGGCGCTCGACCTGTACGCCGCGTTCGCGGCGGAGCGTTATGACACAAACGTCTCGCAGCAGGTGATCGCGGCGGCCGGCCAGTCGCCCGCCGCGGCCGGCGCGTCGCAGCCCGAGGAACCGCCGGTTCTGCGCAAGGCGCAGGGCGCCTGATACCGACGCCATCCGGCTGGTCCTCTCCGCACGCAGCGCACCATTCAGGTGCGCTTGCGTATTTCCGTACGCGCGCGGGATACTAACTACTCAGAATAACTATAAGGGCGGCGAGGGAGTGCCTGACGATGGATCGTCACGTTCCGCAACTCGACGGATTGCGCGCAATCGCGGTCCTGATGGTCCTGCTGACCCACTTCTGGGGCTATCGAGTCAGCCCCGAGATCCTCGATCGCTTCGCGGCCGCCGGCTGGATCGGCGTGGACCTGTTCTTCGTTCTTTCCGGGTTCCTGATCACGAGCATCCTCTGGGACTCGCGCGACAGCCCGCGGTACTTCGTCAACTTCTATGCGCGGCGCACGCTGCGCATATTCCCTATCTACTTCCTGGTCCTGGCGTTCGTCTTCATCGCGATGCCGATCGCGGCGCGTCTGCCCGACACGGTCGCGCGGGACGCATGGATGTACTGGCTGTATCTCGGCAACTTCGCGCTCGCCGCCGGCGGGTGGCAGCTGTTCGTTCTCGACATCACCTGGTCGTTGTGTATCGAGGAGCAGTTCTACCTTCTCTGGCCCGCGCTCGTCCGGCGCCTCACGCTGCGGAACATGGTGGTCTTCTGCACGGCGATCATCGTCGTCACGCCGCTCGTCCGCCTCGCGCTGTGGAGCCCGGATCGATGGATGTGGTTGCAGATGATGACCCCACTGCGCGCCGATTCGTTCGCCGTCGGAGCCTTGCTGGCCGTCCTGCTCAGGAATGGAGTACGCGTACCGGCGCGCACCGTCATGGCCCTCTCCGCTCCGCTGCTCGCCGGTCTCGTCGCATTGGGCGAATTCAAACGCGGCTCGATGCTCGTGTGCACGGTCGGTTTTTCCCTGACGAGCATCGTCTCCGGGGCCGCGGTCGTGCTCGCGATGAATTCGCGGTTCCTCGCGTTCAAGCCATTGGTCCACATCGGCAAGGTGAGCTACGGCGTCTACCTGTATCACCCGATCGTGTTCATGTTCATGTCGAGCCTGTTCGCCGCGGGCGGACTGGCGGCGAACAGCATGCCGCTGATGTTGTTCCAGCTCGTCATCCTGGCCGCCGCGACCGTCGGCGCGGCGAGCCTCTCCTACGCGATCCTCGAGAGACCGCTGTTGCGCCTCAAGCGGTTCTTCCCGAGCGGCGCGCTCGGAGTCACCCGCACCTCAGCGTGACATTTCCGACTGCGCGTAACGGGTCAGCGCCGCGTAACCCTCCGGGCTGACGTGCGAGCCGTCGTCGTCGGAATACTCGACCTTGCGGAATCCCTCGCCATCGTCGAACAGTTTCTCGATGTCCAGCACGCGCAGACCGTTCTCGCGCGCGTATCGGCGGATCTGCGCATTGACCGCGCGCACCGGTTCGTTGATGCGCGCGGCATAACTCGTCTTGCCGCGCAGGCCGTTGATGAACGCCATCACGCGGTTGGTGAACCCCACGGCTTCGCTGAGCGTGATCTCCGTCGCGAGAATCACGTTCGCGCCCTGCGCGCGGGCACGGGTGACCATCTCGCGGATGTCCGCCCAGGCCTGCTTCCTGGCGGCCTCGAGATCGCCTCCCGGCGCCCGGTGGTAGTTGTTGATGTGGCCCCAGATGAGCACGGTGTCCGGCTTCAGGGCGAGCACGTCGGCATCGAAGCGCGCCAGCACTTGTTTGGTGTCGTCACCGCCCTTGCCCTTGTTGACGACCGTGTAGCCCGGCAGCGCCGGTGTCTTCCAGCTCGCCGCGTACGAGGCGCCGGTGATCACCAACAAGGGTTGGTTGGCGGCCATGCTCAGCGAGCCGCCGAAAGTGGCGCACATCGCAAGTGCGAACTGGGCCGCAAATCCGGAGCGACGGCGAACAAGATCGGACAAAGACATGTTGTTCCCTCGGCTATCATTTGCTTGAAATATATGATTTTTCGTCGCCCGCGTCCCCACTGATGCGCATCCTTTTCGTCACCCAGATCGTGCCGTACCCGCCGCACGGCGGAGTGCTGCAGCGAGGCTTCAACCTGCTGCGCGAACTCGGCCGCGAACATGACGTGCACCTGCTCGCCTTCCATCATCCCGACGAGCTGCCGTTCGGCGAGCCTCTCGAGCGCAGCCGGGTCGAACTCGGCAAGTTCTGCCGGCAGGTGGAGTACTTCGAGCTCTGGCCGAAGAAGTCGAAGCTGCACAAGCTCGCGGCTTTCGCTGCGGGCGCCGTCTATCCGAAGCCCTTCAGCGAGCTCGCGCACCGCAGCGGCGCGCTCGCGCGCCGGCTGACCGAGTTGTGCGGCGGCGCGAATCCGCCGGATCTCGTACATCTGGACACCATCGCGCTCGCGCCGTTTCGCGAATACTGCGGTCGCGTGCCCTGCGTGCTCGCGCATCACAACATCGAGTCGCAGCTCATGGCGCGTCGCGCGGAGTTCGAAACCGGAACGGCCGCGCGGGCCTACGTCGCGTCGCAGACGCGCAAGCTCGTGGACTTCGAAAAGCGATACGTCGAAAGTTTCCCGCTCAACATCGTCGTGTCCGAAGCGGATGCGGTGACACTCAAGAAGATTTGTCCCGGAGCGCGCACCGTCGCGATTCCGAACGGCGTCGACACCGAATACTTCACCGCGCGCGATGGCGCGGAAGCCGCCGTCGCTTACACCGGCGGCATGAACATGTTCGCCAACCGCGACGCCGTCGACTGGTTTCTGGACGACATCTGGCCGCGACTCAAGACGCTCGTCCCCGAAACGAAGTTCTTCGCGATCGGACAGCGTCCGAGCGAAAAACTCGTGGCCGCGGCCGCGCGCGATAACAGCGTGCTCGCGCCCGGCTTCGTCGATGACGTCCGGCCGTGGGTGGCGCGAACCGGCGTCTACGTCGTGCCACTGCGGGTCGGCGGCGGAACGCGCCTCAAGATGGTCGACGCGATGGCGCAGGGCAAGGCCATCGTCGCCACCACGCTGGGCGCCGAAGGCATCGACGGCGAAAACGGCGTGCACTTCATCCTCGCGGACGATCCGGCCGAATTCGCGGCGCAGACCGCGCGGCTGCTGCGCGACCCGGCCGAACGCGCGCGTCTCGGCGCGGCCGCCCGCGCCCGCGCCGAGGAAAAATACGCGTGGCGATCGCTCGGCGCGCAACTCGCGAAAGCGTACCAGGACGTGGTCAAGTGAACGCCCTGCTCAAGCGGCTCTACGACCTGACGCCCGTGCGCGTGCAGGAGTGGCTGGTCAGCGCGTTCAGCGCCAATCTCGGCCGCGCGCGCTACGGCGGCCGGTTCCCCGAATTGCGCGCGCTGCTCGAGGAGAGCCAATGGTGGGACGCGCAGAAGATGGGCGCGTACCAGGACGAGCGCCTGCGCGCGGTAGTAAGGCACGCGTACGAACACGTGCCTTACTACCGCGAGACCTTCGACAGGCACGGCGTGAATGTCGAGAAGTTCCGCGGACGCGAAGACCTGGTCCAACTACCCGTGCTCGAGCGCGACACGATCAAGCGGCGCACCGCAGACCTCAAATCGCGCCGCCCCGGAGACCGCGCCCTCACGCACGGCCACACCAGCGGGACCACGGGCTCTCCGCTCTCCGTGTACTACGACGCCGGCATGATCGCGATGAACTACGCGGTCATGGACCGGCAATACGCGTGGGCCGGCCTCAAGCTCGGCGAAGGCGGCGACCGCGCAGCGGTCGTGCGCGGCAACGTGATCGTGCCGCTCACACAGAAGAAACCGCCGTTCTGGCGTTTCAACCGCCACCAGAACCAGTTGCTGATGTCGAGCTTCCACCTGACGCCCGACAACCTGACTCACTACTTCGAGAAACTGCGGGAGTTTCGGCCCGAGGTCATCGACGGATATCCGTCCTCGCTCTACGTGCTGGCGCGCGTGCTGCTCAAACGCAACGAGCGCCTGCCGCTCAAGGCCGCGATCACGTCGTCCGAGACGTTGTACGACTTCCAGCGCGAGGCCATCGAAGAGGCTTTCCAGACGCGCGTGTTCGACTATTACGCCGCCGCCGAACGCGTCGTGTTCGCGGTCGAGTGCGACCGGCACTCGGGCCACCACCTGTGCGAGGAGTACGGCGTCACCGAATTCCTCGACGAGAACAACCAGCCGGTACCCGACGGCACCGAGGGCCTGATGACCGGCACCTCGCTGCACAACCTCGGCATGCCGATGATCCGGTATCGCACCACGGACCGTACGGCGCGCAAGGTGGGGAGCTGCCCCTGTGGCCGCCCCCTCCCCCTCATGGAGGACGTTTCGACCAAGGCGGAGGACCTGCTGCGGCTCAAGGACGGACGGCTCATTCCGCCCTCCGTGCTCACGCATCCGTTCAAGCCGCTCGATTCGATAGAGGCGTCACAACTCGTGCAGACCGATCTCGATCGGTTGCTCATCCGCCTGATCCCCCGTCCAGAATACTCGCCCAGACACGGCGAACAACTCATCCGCGACTTGAAGGCGCGCGTCGGCGACGACATGCGCATCGACATCGAGCTCGTGAAGGAGATGCCGCGCACCGCGCGCGGCAAATTCAAGTGGGTGATCTCCGAAATCGACACGGGACTCTGATCAAACCATGTGCGGAATCGTCGGCGTCTTCCGGACGCGTGAGAATTGCGATGCGGACCGGCTGACGCGGATGCGCGATGCGCTCGTGCATCGCGGCCCCGATGACGCGGGCAGCATGATCGACGGCCCGCTCGGCCTCGCGCAGCGCCGCCTCTCGATCATCGACCTGTCACCGCTCGGCCACCAGCCGATGAGCACCGAGGACGGCCGTTACTCGATCGTCTACAACGGCGAGGTCTACAACTACCAGGAGCTGCGCGCGGAGCTCGAAGCGCGTGGCGTGAGTTTCGTCAGCCACTCGGACACCGAGGTCATCCTCAAATTGCACGTCGCCGACGGCGACGGCGCGGTCGAACGGCTCAACGGCATCTTCGCGTATGCGATCTGGGACCGGCTCGAGCGCCGCCTGCTGCTGGCGCGCGACCGGGCCGGCATCAAGCCGCTGTACGTCGCGCAGAACGGGCACGGCATCGCCTTCGCCTCCGAGATCAAGGCGCTGTTCCATTCGGGTTTCGTCGAACCGTCACTGAACGAGAAGCGCCTCGCGGAGTTCCTGGTGTTCCGCCAGGTCGCGGGCAACGAGAACCTGTTCGCGGGCATCGAGGTGCTGCCTCCGGGTCACACGATGGTCGTGCGCGAGGGTCGCGCCGAGCCGCCGCGCCGCTACTGGACCGTGCGCGCCGCGCCGCCGCGCTTCACCGGTTCGTTCGAGGAGGCGGCCAACCAGCTCGACACGCTGCTCAACCGCGCGGTCAAGCGCCAGCTCATGTCCGACGTGCCGCTCGGCACGTTCTGCTCGGGCGGCATCGATTCGAGCCTGACTACCGCGATCGCCGCGCGGCACATGTCGCGCGCGATCAACACCTTTTCAGTGGGCTTCCACGAAGCCGACTTCGACGAGAGCGTCTACGCGCGCATGGCCTCGAAGGCCGCCGGCTCGACGCACCACGAGCTCAAGATCGACGAAACCGAATTCGCGGGACTGTTGCCGAAGCTCATCGAGCATCACGACCTGCCGCTCAACTTCGCGAACTCGGTGCACATCTACGCGATCAGCAAGCTCGCACGCCAGCACGTCACCGTGGTGCTGACGGGCGAAGGCGCCGACGAACTTTTTGGCGGCTACCCGCGTTATTACATCCCGCGGCTGCTCGAGCCGTTCGTGCGACTGCCGGGCGCGCTGCGCGGCGGCCTGCTCTCGTTGCTCAAGGCGCTGCCCGATCACCGCATGCGGAAGCTGGCCGCGTTCGCGGGTCGCGAGCGCGACGACGTGTTGCTCTTCAACTGCACCGGCGTGGATCCGGCGCTCGTACGCGGACTCCTGGGCCGGCGCGGAGACATGCCGCTCGAATTCCGCCTCGACTGCATCCGGGATGCTCGCGCGCGCGGCCTCGACGAGGTGAGCGCTCTCGCGGAGCTCGACTTCCAGACCTACCTGGTTTCGATCCTCAATCGCCAGGACAAGATGAGCATGGCGACCAGCATCGAGTCGCGCGTGCCCTTCCTCGACAACGAGGTCATCGATTTCGCGCGCGGACTGCCGCGCGAGTACCGCCAGACGCTGCGGCACCGCAAGCGCGTGCTCAAGGCCGTCGCGCTGCGGTACCTGCCCGCGGACATCGTGCACCGGCGCAAGTCGGGCTTCGGCGTGCCGCTCAAGCCGTGGTTCGCGGCACAGGGCCCGATGGGCAAACTACTCGACGAGGCCGCGAACAGCAGCGCCATCGGCGAACTGCTCGATGCGGGACAGCTGCGTACGCTCGTCGCCGATCACCGCGCCGGGCGCGCCGACTACAGCGAAATATTGTGGAGCGTGCTCAACCTGCGGTTGTGGCGGCAGGCCTTCTCGGTCTGACGATCAATCCCCGATTTCCGAGCGGCGCTCGTCGGTCTCGATGAGCTCCGCGTTCAATCCCATCCCGAGGAACGCGAACGCGATCGGCGTCTCGTCGAACGCCTCGCCGGGCTGCGGCTCCGCGAGGATGCGCGCGCCGCGCGACTGCAGGTCCTTGCAGCCCGCCTCGACGGAATCCGTGCGAAACGCCAGGTGATGGAGCCCTCCGCCGCCGCGCTTGATGAATTCCACGAGCGGCGAATCGAGTGAGGCTGGTTCGATGAGCTTGATGTCGATCGAACCCGGCTTGCTCATGAACTGCACGATCACCTTCTGGCGCGTGTTCTCGACGGGCTCCGTGCGCGGCTTGTAGCCGAGCGTGCGCTGGAGCATCTCGCGCGCGGGCGCGATCTTGCGCACCGCGAGACACACGTGATCCAGCCGGTAGTCGGGCGCCGCGTCGCTCATGGAGCCGCCCAAGCGCGTTTTATCCAGTTGCGCGACACGTCGACCATCTCGCGCTGCCACTCGCTGAGCGACATCACGTGGTTGGCGTTGGCGATCACGTGTTTCTCGATCTGGGCCTCGAGCGGCTTCAGTCGTTCGGCGAACGGCTGTTCGAACTTCTCTTCGTACTCCGACCAGAGGCGGTCCTTCTCGCTGAAGATCATGAGTGCCTTGCCGCCGCGCCGCAGGAAGTCGAAATACGCGGGCGGGAACAGCGGGTTCGCGTTGCCGCGTTGCTCGGGTGGCTGCGCGACCGGATCCGCGGACGCGACGGGTTTGACCTTGGGCTTGACGACGAGTCGCTTCATCGAATGCCAGATGGTGCTGTAGTCGCTGCGGAAGGTCACGAAGCGCCACAGCGACGCGGGCCTCAGCAGGTTGCGGAAATACTGGCTGCGCTTGCCGTCGAGTTGTTTGCCCGTGAGGTACTTGCCGGGAGTCGCCGCGTTGCTGGCGAGCGTGACCGTCATGCCGAGCGACAACAGGCCGATGACCCCCGGCTCGCGCCGCGCCGCCAGCAGCGCCGTGATCGCCCCGCCGCACAGGCCACCCAGCACGAACCGCTCGTGGCCCTGTGTGCGCAGCCACGCGATCGCGGCGATCGTGTCGTCGACGTATCGCCCGACCTCGATGTGGTTGTAGATGTCCGCGAGCATCGTCTCGGCGAGTTCGCCTTCCGAATCTCCGAGGCCGAAGAAGTCGAAGCGCAGCACGGGGTGGCCGAGCTCATTGAGCGCCTGCGTGAGCGGCACGTAGAGCCGTCCGGGCCCCACGCGCATCTTCACGCCCGGCGACAACAGGACGACGCAGGGCCGGGGCGGCGCGCCGGGCGCCGGCGAATGCAGCGTGCCGAAAAGCTTCTGCCCGTTGACATTGGTAAAGCTGACCGCGCGCACCTCACCCATGGGCCTTCTCCAGCCAGGAAAGCGTGGCCTGCTGCAGATTCGCGGCGCGGCCGTAGAACGGTTTGATCTCCCGCCAGAACGGCTGCTCGATCGCGCGCGCCAGGCTGCCGGCGCGGTACGCGCCCGCGAGCGCCGCCAGGTCGGCGCGCTCCAGCGTCTTGTCGTTCGCCGCGACCTGCAGGACCAGCGCGGGCCCGGCGTGTTGCTTGGGATCCGCGTTCAGTAGTTTGGGCAGCGCGCACGATTCGAACAGCGGCTTGCCGATCTCGTAGCCGTCGACGTTCACGGTTTCTCCGGCGCGGATCCGCTCCTGCAACTGCTCGCGCGTCTCGCGCACCTTGCCGTAGACCGCGAGCTGGGTGCTGAGATTGATGCGCAGCAGCTCCTGGAAATGCGCCTCGCCGTCGACCACCGGATCCCAGAGCACGAGCGGCGCGCCGCGCAGTCGCGCGAGCCGGTCGTCGGTCTGCGCGCGCTCGGCGAGCAGCGCCGCGACGCTGGCGCCGAGGCGCAGTCCGACGAGCCCGATGCGCTCGAGTCCTGGAATGCGCCGTTCGAGCTCGCCCACCGCGGCCGCGAGATCCTCCAGATAGACATCGAGGCTCGCGTCGGTGGTCGTGCCGCCGCTGTCGCCCGCGCCCGTGAAATCGAATCGCAGCACCGCGATGCCGTTGGCCGCCAGTGCGCGCGCCATGCTCACGAACACGCGATGGCTCCAGAGCTTTTCCTCCGCGAACGGATGGCAGGTCACGAGGCCCAGCCGCGGAGTGCCCGCCGGCCGGTGCAACATGCCGAACAGCGGCATGTCTCCTCGCGCGAAGATGAACGGTTCTTCCATCAAGTCCTCTCGTCGATCACGCGGCGGACCAACTCCTCCGCCGCACGTTCCAGTCTGTCCAGGATACGTCCTGCCCGTGCCTCGTCCTGGCCGTAGGGATCCACGATCTCCACGGGCCCGCCGGCGAGTACACCCGCCCACACGAGTTTGGCCGGATCCGCGCCCATCGCCTCGAGCGCCAGCCAGTTGTGCCGGTCCATGAGCACGATCGTGTCCGCCCACTCGAGGTCCGCCGCGTCCACGCAGCGGGAGCGATGCGCTTCGAGCGACACACCGCGCCGCGCGCACATCCGCACGTGCGCTTCCGGCGAGGGCCGCCCGACGACCTTGTGAAAGCCGCCGCCGCGCACCTCGATGCGCCCCGCGAGTTTCACGCGCAGATATTCGGCGATGTAGGCGCTGCGGTAAATGTTGCCGTAGCAGATCACGAGCACCCGGCGGATGCCGCCGCGCTCGAGCCGGGCGCGGGTGAGCCCGGGGGCGCGGCGCAATGCGCGCGCCGAGCGGAACCGGCGCTCGAGCGCCTTGATGAGTCTCCCCAGGAACATCGCTCAGCGTGGCCTGAGGGCGTGTACGTTGTCGGCGGCGCAGGTCGCGGCGTACCGCTCGAGCGCCGCGGCGGTCGCGGCGCGGTCCGGCTTGCCGTTCGCATTGCGCGGAATGCCGTCGACGAGCTGCACGTGCGCCGGGACCATGTACGACGGCAGGTGCTTGCGGCAGTGCTGGCGGATCTCCTCGCGCACGTCGGCGCCCGCCGCCTTCCCGGCCACGACCGCGATGGCGATCCGGCATCCCAGGACTTCGTCTGGCAATCCGACCGCCACCGCCTCGATGACGTGCCGCACTTCGAGGACCACTTCCTCGATTTCCGTCGGGCTCACGCGGTGCCCGGAGGTCTTGATCTGCTGGTCCGACCGGCCGATGAAATAGAGGAAGCCGTCGGCATCGGCACGCACGGTGTCGCCCGACCAGACCGCGATTTCGTCACTCAGGCCCGCGTTCCTGCCGGGCAGCGGCCGGAAGCGGTGTTGCGTCTTTTCCGCGTCGTTCCAGTAACCGAGCGTCACGAGCGAACCGCGGTGCACGAGTTCGCCGGGTTCGTCCGGCCCGCACTGGGTGCCGTCGGGTCGCAGCACCATGACTTCCTGGTTCGGGATCGCCTTGCCGATCGAGCCCGGGCGGTTCGCGAGCTCGGCCGGATCGAGGTAGGTGGACCGGAACGCCTCGGTGAGGCCATACATGCAGTAGATGCGCGCGTCGGGCAGGCGCGACTGCAACTTGCACAACGTGCCGGGCGGCATGACCCCGCCCGAGTTCGTGATGTAACGCAGCGACTCGAGCAGTGGGCGCGGCCACTCGCCCTCGGCCATGTGCGCCCACATGGTCGGCACGCCCGCGAGGCCGGTGACTTTCTCCGCGGCGGCATCCTGCAGCAGCGCGGCCGCCGTCGAGTAGTTAGCCAGCACGGCGCAGGCGCCGACGGTGAACGCCGTGGTGACCTGGCTGAATCCGTAGTCGAAGCTGAGCGGCAGCGCGGCGCACAGCCGATCGTCCGCCGTGTTGCCGATATACCCCGCGACGATCGAGGCGCCTGACAGGAAATTGCGATGCGAGACCACGACGGCCTTCGGACGGCCGGTGCTGCCGGAGGTGTAGAGCAGCGCCGCCGGATCCCGGTCGATCGCGCGAGCATCGAGCGGGCTGCCCCTGGATTCGAGCAGGTCCTCGAAGCGATGAACCGCGGCATGCGCGCGCCGCGCCGGATCGATTTCGTCGCAGACCACCAGCGTCGCGAGTTCGTGCGACGAGCCGAGCTCGGCCACCGCGCCCAGCGACGCTTCCGTGCACACCAGCACGCGCGCGCCGCTGTCCTGCAGGATGTGGCGCAGCTGCCGACCGCGCAGCATCGGGTTGGCGGGCACGAACATCGCACCCAGGCGACTCGCGGCGAGCGCGAGTTCGACGACTTCCGGGCGGTTCTGCAGATGCACGACCACGCGGTCGCCACGCATGACACCGCGCGCCGCGAGTCCGGCCGCGAGGCGCCGGCTGCGATCGGCCACCTCGGCGTACGTGCTGTCGCGCTGCTTGTACCGCAGCGCGACGCGCCCGCTCCACCGGGAGGCGCCGATGTCGATCAGGTCGTGCAGCAGCGTGGGCGTCGTCGCGTTCATGCGGTTGGCTTCCTGGCGCCGCGCAATTCAGCCAAGGTTCGCAGATTCAGCAGGCCGTACGCCAGCATCGCGCCCAGGATCGTGGCCGCGAGCCCGAGCAGCCGATGGTTGTCCCAGGCGAGCGACGCACCGAAAGCGAGCGCCGTCATGGCTGCCGTCGTCCACACCGGCCGCCACATCGCACGCGCCAGCTCCACCAGGCGCACTCCGACATACTTGCGCAGGTACCAGAGTCCGAGCAGCCATTGCGCGAGCATGCCCAGCGTGACGGTCACCGCCGCGCCCAGCAGTCCGTAGGTCAGGGTCGCGGGCACGATGAGGGGCGCGATCACCGCGAGCCGCAGCACACCCATGTACATCGAGAGCTGCGGCTTGCCGATGCCCTCGAACATGTACCCGGCGAAGGCCGCGAGCGCGCGCAGCAGTCCGAAGACGGCCAGGACTTGCAACGGCAGCGCCGCCGGCAGCCACTTCTCGCCGTACACGGCGAAGATCAGCGGCTCGGCGAGCACGATGAGACCCGCGCTCGCCGGCAACACGGCGAGCAACACGAACGAGAACGTGCGCAGGTAGGCGCTGCGCAACGCCGCCGGATCGGACTGCAGCTTGCTGTAGGCAGGCATCATGATCTTCGCGGCGATCTTCGAAAGGTTGGTGGTCGCGAGGTGCGCCACCGTGAACGCGATCGTGTAGAAGCCGAGCTCGGTGTGTCCGAGCACCTTGCCGATGACCGCCGAATCGAGCTCGGTCGCGATGTACAGCACGATCGACGAGGCCGCGATGAACTTGCCGTAGCCGAGCAGCTCGCGCGCGATCTTGCGGTCGAAGCCGAAGCGCATGCGCCCCGGAACGAAGTAGTAAGAAAGGACGGTGTTGAGCAGCGCGGTCAGGAGCTGGCCGATGACCAGCGCCCAGACACTGCGCAGCCACCAGGCCGCCGCGATGGTCGCCACCGTACCGACGATCGTCGTGACCTGCGCCAGGTAGCTCAGCAGCCGGAAATCGAGTTCCTTCTGCCGCGCGATGGTGTTCATGTTGAGGAAGCCGGTGATCACGAACGTCAACGCGATCACCTGGAGCACGGTGCCGAGCGATTGGGAGTCGTAGAAATCCCCGATCCACGGCGCCGCGGCGATCAGGCAGGCGGCGATGACCACGCCGCGGCCGACCAGCAGCGTGAAGGCGGTGGGCGCGGCCTCGTCGAAGTCCGACTGCCGCGCGATCAGCGCCTGCGCGACGCCGGGACGGGTGAACGTCTCGATGGCGCGCACGACGATGAGCGCGAGGGCCATGAGACCGAACACGTCGGGCGTGAGGAGACGGGCGAGCGCCACGGAGCGGACGACGCCGAGCACGGCCATGACCGCTTCGGACATTCCGACCCACATGCCGGAGCGAAAAACACGCGCGCTGACGGAACCGCCGTCCGCAAACGCAAAGCGCAGCACTTTCCTGAAGGCCTGGAGCGGCACCGCGAACAGCCTTATTCCGAGAGGGCGGCAATGATACACACAAGCCCCGAACGCCCCGGCACGGTAGGATTGCCGTGTATGAAAACTGCGGGTTCCGTTCGCATTCTTTATGTCGAAGGCAATGTCGATGGCACGGTGGGAGGCTCATTTTTCAGCCTGCTGTTCCTGGTTTCCGGACTGGATAGAAGCCGGTACGAGCCGATCGTGGTATTCGCCGCGGATAACGCGCTGCGGCCGCGTTTCCACGACGCGGGCATAACGACACGGGTTCACCCTACCCCCCGCCCCGTGACCCTCAAGGGCCCCCTGGGGCGACTGATCGCCAAGGGCGCGAATTTCCTGCGCGGCTGGGTCGTCGAGCCCATTCGCCTCGCGCGCCTGCTGCGTCGTGAGCGCATACAGCTCCTGCATCTCAACAACAGCATCACCCGCAACCACACCTGGACCCTCGGCGCCCTGCTCGCCCGGATTCCCTGCATCACGCACGAACGTGGGATCAACGACCGCTACAAGCCCCGCGACCTCCTGTTAGGCCGCCGCATGCAATCCATCATCTGCATTTCAGCGGCGGTTCGTGACAACTTCCCGGCGCGCGGAGTGCACGGCCTGCCGCTCGTGACCATCCACAACGGCCTCGACCCGGCGCAGATGCGCGTGACGCGCGATCCCGGGGAGATCCGCGCCGAGCTCGGCGTCTCGGCCGATGCGCGGCTCGTCGGCATCGTCGGCAACATCAAGCCGTGGAAGGGGCAGGAGGTCGTGATCCGCGCCATGGCGAATTTGCGCGACGAACATCCCGACGTCGTCTGCCTGCTGATCGGCGACACCTCGCCAGACGACATGGCCTACCGCCAGCGCATGCACGCGCTGATCTCGGAACTGGGACTCGACCGACGCGTGCTGATCACGGGGTTCAAGCAGGACATCGCGAACTACGTGAACGTGCTCGCGATCCAGATCCACGCATCGGTTGCGCCCGAACCCTTCGGTCGCGTGCTGCTGGAGGCGATGGCGCTGGAGAAGCCGCTGGTCGCGAGCGGCGACGGCGCCGTGCCCGAGATCCTGGTCGACGGCGTGACGGGCTATCTCTTCCCGCCCAACGACCCGGATGCGCTGGCGGCGCGGTTGCGCGAGTTGTTAGTCGACCCCGCGGCGGTGGCGAGCATGGGCCGCGCAGGCCGGCAGCGGCTCGAGGCCGAGTTCTCGATCACGCGCAACGTCGCGGAGACGCAGCGTCTCTACGAGCGACTGCTCACGCGCTGACAACCCAGGATGAATTCGTAGTCCGCGGCGAAGTCCGCGCGGACCGAAGGATCCTTGTACGCGAGATTCGGCGCGTTCGTCTTTTCGACGATCGGCGTCGTGTAGCGGCCGCCCGCCCCGGTCACCGCGCGCCGCAGCGCGTCGTCGAGCACGCGCGTCGCGACCGCGCTGCCCGTGTTGGCGAGCGCCCACTGGCGCGGCGTGAACTCGCGATGGTGATCCAGCATGTGGACGATCTTCCCGGCCAGTTGTTCGTCCGAGGCGAATACGCCGGTCGCGCTGTTCACGCGACTGCCGGCGCCGCCGATGGTCTTGTCGTAAACGATCACCGGAACGTCCGCGAACATCGCCTCGACCAGCGCCTTGTTGTCGCCTTCCTTGCGCGTGAGGAACACGAACACCTTCGATCGGGCGACGTAATCGGCCAGCTTCGCGTGCGGCAGGTTTTCCATGATCTCGATCTGGACGCGCGGGTTCGCGAATGCCGCGGCTTCGCGCCGGACGTCGTCGGCGGTACGACTCGCCCAGGCGAATCCGCACAACAGCACCCGCACGTCGCGATCGCGCACGTCCTGCAGCGCACGGAACAGCTGCGAGTGGCGTTTGTGCGCGCCCCAGTTCGCGACCATCACGAGATCGTAGGGTTTCTCGGTCACCTGCGGCGCGGCGAAGACCGAGGCATCGACCCAGTCGGCGGGACCCAGTCGCACCGGCACCACGTGCGCGCCCAGCTTCTCGACGTATCGATGATCTTCTTCGGTGAAACACATCACGATGAGCGGATGGCCGCGCCCGATGAGCATCAGGATGCACGGGTCGCAGTATCCGGCCCAGCAGGGTTCGAGCACGAAGGTGTAACGTTCCTGCAGCTTCGGTACGTCGAGCAGCCCGACGATCGCGCTGAACGTGCGCGCGTACTTGAGCAGGATGACGCCCTTTTCATCGGGCGTGTATTTCTTGAGCACGATGAGGTCGCGCAACAGGTCCGCCTTGCCTCCCTTGCCGCTGAGCGCGTACACCGCCGCGTCGCGCTCCGATGTCTGGTCCTGCAGGTAAGCCTCGGCCACGGGATTGCGCTCCGCGCGCGCGATCGCGTCGATGCCGGCCTCGACTCTCGACATTGCGAGCGAGCCCACGATCCCGGTCCCGTCCGCGTATCTCGCGGCGCGGCAGGAATCGTCCAGCGCCCGGTACTTCCTCCCCATCAGGGAGAAACATCCGGAACGCAGGAGCAACGCGCCCGCGACGAAAGCGCGAACGCCGGGCAGTTCGGCAAGTGCTTGTTGGGATTGTGGATTGAGCATGCAGCCGGATCTGTGTGAGCGGCTGAAGTCTAGGGGAAGCACTCACGGCGCGGTGAGGTTCCGTCCGGCGATGTGCCGGTGTTGTGAGCCATGCCCGCCCCGGACCACCGGGTCCAGGCGTTCATTGCTAGGAATGCCGCGGAATCCGCGTGATCGCGGCCTTCAGGCAATCCTTGAGTAGTGCGAAGCCCGATGTGAACGCGACGCCCAATCCGATGTTTCGCATACATCCCAATGCCCAGTAGCGGCAGAACACCACGGGCATGTACCTCTTCCAGGTGCCTTTGAAATGGAGCAGGCTGCGATTGGCCGTGTGGACCATCAACCAGGCCGATCGGAACGGTCCCGGCGAGTAGTTGAATTCGTTGCAGTCGAGCTGTTGGACCGAACTGCCCTCGGGAGTCTCGAGGAGTGCATCGAAGGCCAGTTGATCTCCCCACCATGCCTTCTTGTCGGAGAAATCGCGTGCGTAGATCTCGAGAGCGCTCTTGAGCAGGCTCAGTGCTTCGCCGTGCTTGCGCATGTTCACGAGGATCACGCCGCCGTTTACTCTCGTGATTTCGTCTTCGCGGATCGTCAGCGCCAGCGGAGCCGTTCCGATGCCTTCGAAGAAACTCCTCCTGACGACGAGCATGTCGGTGTCGAGGAAACAGAGCAGCCCTTCATCGGGCGGCAGGGACTCCAGGTACTCGATCTGCACCCGGGTCCGTTCGTACATGATGGCGTCGCGGTCGACTTCGTAACGACGGACCTCGTCGAACAGCGATGCATCGACCGGCGAGTCCGTGTCCGTCAGGAGCACGAACTTGGCGCCGGGCGAACATTTGCGAATGCTGTATCTCAGCATCCTCGCGTGAGTCCACGCGTTGGTGGCGGGATCCAGCCGCTTCAGCAAGCCACGCTTGCCCGCGCCGGATTTCTCGACGTGATAGACGGCGACGGTGATTTTTTTCACTTGAGGTCAGCTCCATTGACGTCAAGCACGGCGAGGATGCCCGGCAATCTAGCACACCCGAACGGACCTGGTCCGCCCCGGGTAGCAAGGACGTCGTGAAGCTGTCGGAACACGCTAGTTCGAATATTCAATCTAAGCACCTGCGCGGGGGCTGCCCCACAGGACAGCCCCCGCACAGGAAAGTTTCACTGCGCCGTCAGGGACGACGGAGCACGCGGTCGAACTACGTTCCCGACCTCGTGTCCGCGCACGCCGCGATACTGGGCATACGCGCTGGTCAGCAGTCCCTGCGCGTCGACGACGCCGGAAGTGCCGGTCAGGTTGTTCTGAATGATCACGCGGGAAGTATCGGAGACACTCTCGAAGCGGATCTTGTTGGCGCTCGAATCGTTGTTGACGATGACGTTGTCATAAAGACGGAACGGACCGTCGACCGAGTCCACGTTGCGCACGCGCACGTTGCCGATGAGCGTGTTGCGATACGAATCGATGCGCCGCGCCTGTCCGTCGGAGTTGATGTCCAGCGTCCACTGGGCACTCGGCGTGTTGACCAGGTTGAAGCAGATTTCGCCCGAGGTCGAGTACGAGTGCATGTTTCCACCGATGGCGATGGAAGTGATGTTCGTGTGGCGGTTGTTGCGGTACGTGAACTGCGGCAGGTCCGCCTTCAGCTCGATCGCCAGCAACGCATCGCGGAAATAGTTGTCCTCGATGACCATCTTCCACTGCGAATACATCTTGAGGAAGTTGTCGCGCGGAGCGTCGTAGAACTCCGAGTCCTGGATCGCCAGGTACTGACCCCAACTACCCGCGTTGCCGCCGGTGTTCGAATCGGAATACGCGGACATCGTCATGATCAGCGCGGAGTTCGATCCGTCGAGGTTCGCACGCGCCGGGTTGAGCTCGTGCATGCGCATGCGGCGGATCACCGCGAACGAGCCCGAGTGGATCTGGAATCCGATCACGCGCGTCGCACGGGTTTCGAAACCGTCGATGTACAGGTTGTCGGAGTTCGGGCGGATGATCACGCCCGGCTCGCCGCCGGAGCGATAGCCGAAATCGATGACGGGGCTCTGGCCCGGGAAGGCGATCCACTTGTTGGGAACGGAGGAGTTGAGCTCCACGCGTTCCCACGCCGAGCCGACGCTCTGACGCGGAAGATCGAGTGCGTTGTAGGTACCGTTACGGAAGTAGACGATGTCGCTGGCGCTGCCGCCGGCGACCACGTCGCTGAGCGTGCGCCACGGATTGCTGAGGCTGCCGTTGCCGGTCGGGTGACGCTGACCGGCGTTCGCATCGACGAAGCGGAAGCCGCTCGTCGAAACGGTGATCGTCCAGGGCGAGGACCTCTCCGTGCCTTCCGAGTCGCGCACCGTGATCGTCGGAGTCGCGCTCGTGCCGGTCGGGCTCGGCCAGCGGATCTCGCCGGTGCTCGGATTGATGACCATTCCGGTCGGCGCATTCGTGAGCGAGAACGTATACGGATACGCGCCGCCGACGATGACCGCGCGAATGTTGTACTCGATGCCGGGATACGCGCGGAAGATTCGGTTCGATGCGCTGATCGCATCGTTACCGCTCACGGGCGCCGTGCCGGCCGCACGCGGTGATACCAACTCGAGCGGGTAGTTCGCCGCGAATGTCTGCATCGATGCAAACAACACGAGCAAAGCGACCCCGAGTTGAAAGGTTCGTCTCTGATGAATCTTCAACATCTCAATTTTCTCCAGCCTCGTCCGAGGCGTTCGTGGGCGGTGCGGGCATGGCCGCCGGCTCTCCTGGAGCCCCGCCAGCGTAAGCAAAACAGCAAGCTGACCTAGGGTTACGATTGGAACAAGAACAGCAAGGAAACAGCAAACCGTCGACAATCGGCGACTAGGCTGGAAATGTGATTTTGCTCACATGGATCTTGACAAACATCCGGGTTTTTACAGTGCGATCCACTTCGCAGTTCGGGGCAGAGTTTTCATTAATCCAACTACGGAGCCGGGTCCCGCCGGTAACCTTGCAATGATGCAGCAACCACACGTGGCGGGGCCTTTTCCCGAACCCGCCGAGCCCGCGCGCGTGGCTAGTCCGGACCGAATTCGCGTCATGATCGTCAACTCGACTCTGCACATCGGCGGAGCCGAGCAGGTCGCCGCGTGCCTCGGGGAAAGGCTCGGCCGCGACGATTTCGCGGTCTCCGCGTGTTACCTCAAGGAGCCCGGAATCAACGCCGATCGGATGCTGCGCGCCGGCGTGGATCTCGTGCCGATTCCAGGGCTGGTCCCGGGCAAACGTGACTACCTGACGTTCCTCAAGCTGCGCCGCCTGATCAAACAACGTCGCATACAGGTCATTCACACGCACGACATCCACGGCCTCATCGATGGCTCGGCCTGCCGGCTCACGACACCGGGACTCAAGTTCGTCCACACCTGGCACTTCGGCAACTACCCCCACCGCTCCGTTCACCATAAGCGCATCGAAGGAACATTGTGGCGCGTGCCGGATGCGCTGGTCGCCGTGGGCCACGAGCAGTCGAAGAGCATCCGTAACCTTTACGGGATTCCCGAGCAGCGCATGCGCGTGCTGTGGAACGGCGTCGACGACCCGCGTGAACGCGGGGTTTCACCTGAGAGGTTCGCGGAGCTGCGGACCGACGTCCCGATCATCGCCAGCATCAGCACGCTCATCGAGCAGAAGGGACTGAAGCACCTGCTGGACGCAGTCGCGCTGCTGCGCGACAGCGGTGAGCAATTCCAGCTCGCGCTCGTGGGTGGCGGCGTGCTCGAGAAGCCGCTGCGCGAGCAGGCCGAGAAACTCAAACTGGGCGAACATGTGAAGTTCCTGGGCTGGATGGCCCATGCCGCGGATCGCGTGCTGCCGTTCGCGGACATCTTCGTGCAGTCCTCGCTCTGGGAGGCGATGTCGATCGTGGTGCTCGAAGCGATGGCCCACCAGAAGGCGATGGTCGTCACCTCGGTGGGCGAGAATCCGCACGTGGTGCTCGACGAAGAAACCGGCCTGGTCGTCCCGCCCGCGAATCCCGCCGCGCTGGCCGAGAGCCTGCGTCGCCTGCTGCGCGATCGCGAGCTGCGCCAACGCCTCGCCTCCGCCGCGCGCCGCCGATACGAGCAGACCTGCACGGTCGGCCACATGATCGCGGCGCATGAGAAACTCTATGCCGAGCTTGTGCACGATGCGCGCCGCTGAACTCATGCAACCCGAGCAAATTTCCCAGGATCGTCTGCTGGTCGCCTCCGTCGGTCCCGAATCGCGGGCCGAGTGGGACGCGTTCGTCGCGGCCCACGACGGATCGTTCTATCACCTCTTCGACTGGAAGGATCTCAACGAGCGCGAGCTCGGCCATGAGTGTGAATACCTGGCCGCGCGCGACGCCCAGGGCGCGATCCAGGGTGTGCTGCCGCTGGTGTTCGTCAAGAGTCGTCTGTTCGGCCGCATCCTCTGCTCGATGCCTTTCATGAACTACGGCGGTCCCGTCACCGCGACGCCGCTCGCCGCCGCGGAGCTCACGCGCCACGCGATGTCGCGCGCCGAGGCGCTCCGCGCCGACTATCTCGAGCTGCGCTGCCCGGCGGCGCTCGACACGACCATGCCGGTCTCGCTGCGCAAGGTCAGCATGACGGTGCCGCTCATGGCGGATCCGGACGCGCTGTTCAACTCCTTCTCGGCGAAACATCGCAAGAACATCCGCCGCGCGCAGAAGAACGAACTCACGGTGCGCAAGGGCGGCATCGAACTGCTGGACGATTTCTTCCACATCCTCGAACTGTCCTGGCGCAGTCTCGGCACCCCGATCTATTCGCGAGGTTATTTCGAACGGGTGCTTCAGACGTTCCCTGACAACACCTCGGTGTTCACCTGCATTCACAAGGGCGCACCCATCGCGGTCGCGTTCAACGGGCAATTCAACGGCGTGGTCGAAGGCATGTGGGCCGGCGCGCGCCAGGAGCTGCGCCACCTCGACGCCAATTACGTGTTGTACTGGGAGATGCTGCGCGATGCCTGCCAGACCGGGCACAAGCTGTACCACCTGGGCCGCTCCACCTCGCAATCCGGCTCGGAACAGTTCAAGAGCAAGTGGAACGCCGGGGCGCACCAGCTCTACTGGTATTTCCATCGACCCGACGGTGGGCCCATGCCGCAGCTCAACGTCGACAATCCCAAGTACCAGCTCGCCATCGCGGCGTGGCGCAAGCTGCCGCTGTGGGCGACGCGGCTCGCCGGCCCGCCGATCGCGCGCCTGATCCCCTGAGGTAGTTAGTCGTGGCCTACCTCGCCCCCGCCGGCACCGTCATGAGCCTCGCCGAGATCGGCCGCGGCTTCGTGCGCGGCTCGTCCGCGAGACGAACACGGGCGACGCTCGACGCCGCGATCCGCGCGCGCGCCGAGGTCGGACACGCCTGGCCCATCGCCTCCGGCCGCGCGGCCATGTCGTTCATCCTGCAGGCGCTGCGCACGCTCGCGAATGATTCGGGACGCGACGAGGTGCTGATCCCGGCGTACACCTGTTATTCGGTCCCCGCGTCCATCGCGCGCGCCGGGCTGCGTCCGCGCCTCGTGGACGTCGACCCGCAGACGCTCGGGATGGATCCGCGCGCGCTCGAAAAGGCCGACTTCGGCCGCGCGCTTGCGGTGGTGAGCGCGAATCTCTACGGCCTGCCCAATGACCTGCCCGCGATCGAGGCGATCGCGCGCGAACGCGGCATCTTCATGGTGGACGACGGCGCGCAATCCTTCGGCGCGCGCATCGCCGGCCGCGCGGTCGGCACGTTCGGCGACGCGGGCCTCTACAGTTTCGACAAGGGCAAGGTCATCTGCACGATCCAGGGCGGCGCGATCGTCTGCCGCGAGGACCGGGTGGCCCACGCGATCGGCGAGTCGATGAAGGCGCTGCCGGACTCGACCTTCGCCGAGACGCTCGGCAACTGCATGAAACTACCCATCTACGCGGCATGCCTGCGCCCCGCGCTTTATGGAGTCATCCGTTCGCTGCCCTTCCTCGGCCTCGGACGGACGATGTACGAGGAGCGTTATCCGATCGCGAAGCTCAGCGCGCCGCAGATGGGCGTGGCCGTGGAACTGTTGCGGCGCCTCGACGCGATCGCGGCTGACCGCCGCGCCAGGGCCGCGGCGCTGCACGCCGCGCTCGAAGGCGTGCCCGGCATCGAGCTGCCCACCATCGCGGCGGATGCGCAGCCCGCGTGGGTGCGCTTTCCCTTGCGCGTGACCGGCGCATCCGCGCGCGATGCGTTCGTCGCCGCCGTCGACGCGGCCGGCATCGGCGCGACGACTTCCTACCCACTCGCGCTGTGCGACGTCCCCGAGGTCGTCGCGCGGCTGCGCTCGCCGCAGGACGCGATGCCCGGCGCGCGCCTGGTGGCATCGCAGATCGTGACGTTGCCCACGCACGGCTACTGCCAGGGGGACTACGCGGAACGAGTCCGCACGCTGGCCCGATCGAATGCGCCCGCGCGGGCGCGCGAGCTGAGCGGCGCGGCCACATGAGCGGATTCCTGCGCAAACACGGCCGTCGCTTCATCGCGAACGCGCTCTACTACTCGGGCCTGCTGTGGGTCATCGCGTCGATCCGGTTTCGCCGCCGGGGCTTCGTGCTGATGTATCACCGCGTGTTGCCCGCGAACGCGGACACCTTCTCGGCCGACAGCATCTGCGTGCGCCCGGAAACCTTTGCGCGCCAGATGGCGTTCCTGCGCCGCCACTTCCGGGTCCTGTCGATCGGCGAACTCGCGGAAATCCTCGAGGCGGGCCGCGACCTGCCGTCGCGCAGCTGCGTCGTGACCTTCGACGACGGCTGGCGCGACAACTTCGAGCACGCGCTGCCGATCCTGCGCGAGCAGCAGGTGCCGGCCGTCATCTTCGTCGCGACCGACTACATCGGGGGGAAGGACTGCTTCTGGCAGGAGCGTCTTTCGCGGCTCATGTTCCTGGCGGCGCGCGGCGGGGACGAATCGCGCGCGCTCGTGGAACGTACCCTCGGTGTCGCCGGTCTCGGCGCGCGCGCGCCCGCCGATCAGCGACGAATCATTCGCGAAGCCGTCGATACGCTGAAAACCCGCCCACAGCCGGAGATCGCGACCATCGAAGAGCGCGTGCGCGCGTCGCTGGGCGCGGACGCGGTGAATCTCGGCGACGACCAGTTCATGGACTGGGACCAGGTCGCCGCGCTCACGCGGGGCACGCGCGTGAACGTCGGCTCGCACGGCTGCTCGCACACGCCCCTCACGAGACTCGCGGCGGACCACGCCGCGCAGGAACTCACGGAAGCCGGTCGGCGCATCGCGCAATCCGTCGGCTCCCCCACGGAGTCGATCGGTTACCCCAACGGCAACTACGACGACAACGTCATCCGGCTCACTCGCGCCGCGGGGTATCGCCTCGGCTTCACCACCGACAAGGGCTATCTCGGCGACGTGCGCGATCCGCTCAAACTACCCAGGATCAACGTCCACGAGGGTGCCACGCGCACGATGCCGGATTTCCTGTGCGCCATCCTCATGGTCTTCAACCGCCTGCGCCGCGCCACGGTCGCGCGGCCCGTTCCCAAGATCGATGCGCATCCTCGTCACGGATAGCGACACGCGCTCGGCGCTCGCCGCGGTGCGGGCGCTCGGGACGCGCGGACACCACGTCGTGACGGCCGGCGTCGCGCACCCCTCGCTCGCCTCGGTATCGCGCCACTCTCGCGCGTTCGAGGCCTATCCCGATCCGGCATCCGACTCGGATGGATTCGTCGACGCGCTCGCGCGCGGTGTCGAACGCCAGCGCATCGACGTCGTGCTGCCGATGACCGAGGTGACCACGTTGCTCGTCACCGCGCACCAGGAGCGGCTCGCGGCCCGCATCCCGTTTCCCGATGCCATGACTGTCGCGAACGCCGCCGACAAGTCGCACGTGATCGGCCTGGCGCAGGAACTCGGCATTCCGGTTCCTCGCACGGTCGTCGCGACGTCGGCCGCGCAGGGCATCGCCGATGCGCCGTCGCTGCCGATTCCGATCGTCGTCAAGCCCGCCCGCTCGCGCGTGCGCACGCCCGACGGCTGGGTATCGACCGGCGTCGCGTATGCGCACGACGCGGCGAGCCTGCGCAAGTCCCTCGAAGGATTGCCGCCGGCGGTCTATCCAGTGCTGCTGCAGGAGCGCATCGAAGGACCCGGCGTCGGCGTCTTCGTCGCGATCGACCGCGGCGACATCGTCGCCACGTTCGCGCACCGGCGCGTGCGCGAGAAACCTCCGTCCGGCGGAGTGAGCGTGTTATGCGAAAGCGCCGCCGTGGATCCGGTGGCCGCGGAACACGCCGCGAAGCTGCTGCGCGCGATCGGCTGGCGCGGCGTCGCGATGGTCGAATTCAAACAGGACCGGCGCGACGGCTCGCTGCGCCTCATGGAAATCAACGGCCGCTTCTGGGGATCACTGCAGCTCGCGGTCGACGCGGGCGTCGACTTCCCCAGCATCGCCGCCGCCATCGCGGCCGGCGAGCCGCTTCCGGCGGCGAAGGCCTATCGCGTGGGCGTGCGTTCGCGCTGGCTCGCCGGCGACCTGGATGCGCTGCTGTTGCAACTACTGCGGTCGCGCGGGCAGCTCAACCTGCCGCCCTCCCATCCGGGACGCTTGCGCGCGCTCGCCTCGTTCGTCAATCCGTTCGGGCCGCGAACCCGATTCGAGCTCGAAAGACCCGCGGATTTGGCGCCCGCGAGACTCGAATGGGGGCGCCGTCTAGGACTCCGCTGAGCTCTTGTGTCAAACTACCAAGATCAGGTAGGGAAACGACCATGATCGTAGATGCCGAAGCCAGGAAGGAACCGAAGGCCACGTTGCAGGCGATGGACATTCACGCGGATTGGCTGCGTCAGTTCCGCACGAGCGAGAACGACCGCTTCTACGACCTCGCGTTCGACGACATCGCGAAGGTCTTCGGGACGCCTGACGAGACTGCCGTGGTGGACGGCGGCTGCGGTTCGGCGACCAAGTCCCTGCATCTCGCCAAACGCGGCTACCGCGTGCTGGGACTCGACTTCTCCGCCGCGATCCTGGAGCACGCCCGCAAGGCGGCACAGGCCGCGGGGCTCGCCGATCGCATGGAATTCCGCCAGGCCGACCTCACGGCGCTGGAGCTGCCGACCGCGAGCGCCAGCCGCGTGTTGTGCTGGGGCGTGCTCATGCACGTTCCGGACGTCACGAAGGCAGTGGCCGAGCTCTCGCGCATCGTGAAGCCCGGCGGCATCGTCGTGATCAGCGAGGGCAACGTGCGCTCGCCGCAGGCCTGGTTCCTGCGCACGCTCAAGAAGTTGTTAGGGCGCGACCTGGGCGAAGTGATCGAGACGCCCGCGGGTCTCGAATTCTGGGAACCACACCCGACCGGCCGGCTCATGACGCGCCAGGCCGACATTCCCTGGCTGATCCGCGAATTCGAAAAACACGGGCTGAAGCTGCAGCAGCGCCGCGCCGGACAGTTCACGGAGATCTACATGATCCTGCCGTGGAAACCGCTGCGCACGCTGGTCCACGCGTTCAACAACTTCTGGTACCGCTTCATCCGCTTCGGCGGACCGTCGTACGGCAACCTGCTGGTGTTTCGCCTTCCCGGTTAGGCGGGCGGCGACGGCGGCGAGGCCTCGCGCCGGACCGCCATTCGGGATTTCACCGCCGCATCAACTGGCAGGCCGGTGGCGCCCGACGCGATCGCACGGGCGCTCAGCATGAGTCCCGTCAGCACGTACAGGTGCGGGTAATAGGTCGCCGACAGGAACGCGCCCGACACGGCGAATCCGATCATCGCCGCGGCGGAGAACAACAATGCCTGGCCGACGCGTTCCGCCTCCGTCAAGACCCGGGGCGGCTCGTCGGTCTTCGCCTTGCGGCCATTCGCTTTCGGCAGTGGCTTTGGCTCCGCCGGCGCCGGGTTCGCGGCGCGTATGCGCGCTCTCAGGTTCATCGTCGAGCGAATATTGCCGATCACGATGGCGAGCACGCAGATGAATCCGGGAATCCCGAGCTCGCCGAACGCGAGCACGTAAGTCGAATGCGCGGTCTTGCCCCAGCGCGGACCGAAGTGTCCCGCGCCCACGCCGATGATCGGACTGTTGACGCCCATGCCCATGCCCGCCTTCCACGCGTCGATTCGCCCCTGCGCGGAGCCATCGGTCGGATTCGAAATGGTGCTGATGCGGGCCGTGTATGCCGAGGGCGCCAGCGCGAGCACGCCGACGGCGACGATCACCATCGCCACCGCGCCGATCGCCTTGTACCTGCTCCACCACCAGAGGAACACGAAGGTGGCGCCGATGCCGAGCGTCGCGCCGCGCGACTGCGACGCGACGATCGCGTACAGCAACAACAGCAGTACCGCGCAGTTGAGCGCCTTGCCGAACTTCGACGGGCTCGTCTGGACCAGCCACAGGCCGAGCGGAAACAGCAGGCAGATCGACAAGCCGAAGTCGTTGCCGTCCCCGAGGAACGTCGCGCCCTTGATGTACTGACGCGTGCTCGGATCGAGCAGCACCTGTGGATTCATCGCGAGCAGGAACACGTGCGCGAACAGCAGCATCTTGACCACGCCGCGGATGCGCTCCCAGGTCGTGCAGACGCGCGCGATCACGATGAACAGGAGGACGTAGCCGAGCACCGACGTGAAGACGTCGATGGCGTACGCCCAGAAGACCAGCATCGACAGGAACACCACGCCGAGCAGCGCGAAAATCCATTTCGCCTGCTTGTCCGCGAACGCCTCCTTCGCGCTGCGCAGTCCAGGGGTGAACAACGAGGCGACGAACAGCAACAATGGAAAAGCGCTGTAGAAGAACGGGATGTTGAGGAACGGGAAGAAACTCGCCGGCCGCGCGTATTCGAGGAACAGCACCACGAGCAGCCAGCCGTAGATCAGCGAGCCATTCGGTGGCGCCGCGCGTTTCATCGCGGACCGACCGGGCAGATCCGTTCGTAGAACTCCGAGAGTCGTTGCGTGCGGACCGAGATCGAGAATCCTTCGACGATCCGGCGACTGGCCCGCTCGGCCATCGCCACGAACTCCTCCGTCCGCCCGAGGAAGGTTTCGATGCCGGAACGGATCGCATCGACGTCGCCCGCCTCGATGAGCCAGCCGCTCTCGCCGTGCCGGATGACCTCGGCGGTGCCACCCACGCGGGTCGCGACCATGGGCACGCGCAGATACGCCGCCTCGACGATGACGTTCGGGAGGCCCTCCGTGAGTGAGCTCTGCACCAGCAGGTCCACGTCCGCGTACAGCGCCGGCATGTCGTGAATGTAACCGAGAAAGTGCACGCGGTCGCCGATGCCGAGCGATTGCGCGAGCGCGCGCAGCCGTTCTTCTTCAGGCCCCGTTCCCGCGAACTCGAGATGGAGTCCGCGATACCGCGTCGCGAGCGGCGCGATCGCCTGCAACAGCAGGTCCTGCCCCTTCTCCGGCGACAGGCGGCCGACGTTGAGCAGCGTGATGTTGTCCGGATCCAACGGCCGACGTGGCGCGGACACGGTCTCCCGCCCGTATTTTTCGAGCACCAGGCCGTTGTGCAGGACCTGCGTGCGCCGCTCCGGCAACCACCAGCGCGGAATCAGGCGCCGCGTGGCCTCCGATACGAAGATCGCGGCATCGAAGGAGCGCAGCAGCATCTTGTCGATCGTTCGGTAGATGCGGCCGCGCCGGTCGTTGGCGATCCAGCCGTGCACGGTCGCGACCAGTTTCACGGGCCGTTGACGCCGCGCGAGCAGCCCCATGACGTTGGAGCGGAATTCACTGGTGTGCAGCACGTCTATCTTCAGCTCGTCGATCAACGCGACGATCTGCGCCACCAGCTCCTTGTCGAGCCCACCGCGGTCCGTCAGCGGCCGCACCGAGGCGCCGGCCGCGCGCAGCGAGCTCACGAGCGGATGCTCATCCTTACGGTCCACGGGAATGAAAGCGCCGACGTGGTACTCGATCCGCGCGGGATCGAGGTGCGTGGCCGTGTCGAAGATTGTCCTCCCCGGCCCATCGATCCACGGCGAATCGCGCAGGTGCAGTACGCGGATCGGTCGACCCGTCATCCGGGCCTCCGGGTGGGCTCCCACACTTCCAGCCGCGAGCCGCCGAGCCACAGCAGCAGCGCCTTGAACGCGGCCGCGTTGACGAGCACGAAGAACGCGCTCAGGCGGATCAGGCTCACGCGCGCGGCGAGTGCCGGGAACACGAGCCCGAGCAGCGCGGACGCGTAACAAACTACCTGCGCGACGAACGCCACCAGGTAGAACGCCTGGTCGCGCAGCATCCAGGCCGCGACGACGCAGCCGACCATCGGCAGCGGCGCGAGCCAGCGCATGAGCTTGTGCGACCAGAGGATGAAACTGAACGCGGGATACCGGAACGGATTGAGCAGGTGCGCGTTGCCGAACAGCGCGGTGATGCCTCGCAGGAAGGTACGCACCTTGCGCGCGAATTCCGCGCGCTGACTGGACGCGGCCGTCATCGAGCCACGCGCCGCCGGTTCCGCGAGCGCACGGTGCCCGCCGTCGACGGCGACCAGCACGGACAGGAAATCCGGCGCCATCCCGGCGATGAACGGTTTGCAGGTCGTGCGCCGCTGCCCGTAGAAACAGCCGCTGGCGCCCGCGATCGAATGCAGCTTCGCCTCCTCGCGCCGGAACAGCAGTTCGAGACGGCCGTAGAAACCTTCGCTGTCGCTGCCCTCAATGTAGTCCTCGCCGGAGACGACGGAGATGCGCGGATCGGCGAAGTGCGCGACGAGCCGCCGCAGCGACTGCTTCTCCAGCATGATGCCCGCATCGGTGAACACCACGATCTCACCCGTGGCCCGCTGCAATCCGGCATTGAGCCCCGCGGCCTTGCCCGCGCGCGTCGCGAGCGGGATGACTTCGACGAGCCCGCCGCCCGCGGCCTGCGCGCGTTCGAGCGTGTCGTCGGTGCATGCATCGCCGATCACGAGGAGCTGCAGCTTGTCGTGCGGATAGTCGAGCTCGAGCAGGTTGCGCACCTTCTCCGCGATGCGCCGGGCCTCGTTGTGCACCGGCAGGATGACGGTCACGCTGGGCTGGTACGAATCGTCGCCCGCGTGCGCCCCGCGCCCCAAGACGCGGTTGAGCGTCACGAGGACGAACGGATAGATCGCGTACGGATACGCGATCAGGAACAGGGACACCCAGAAAAGGATTTGCATGGCCTCTACCGAAGCCTCGTCACTCGCGCCGCGGCGCGCGGTTCAGAGTTTGAGCTCCGTGACCGGCTCCACCAGCACGGGCTTGAGGTGCAGGTAACGCGTCGTCTTGCGCTTGGCCTCGATGTCCTTGAAGACGTGCTCCGCCTGCGCCTCGGTGATCTTGAGGGCGCCCGCCAGCTCCTTCGCACCGTGGCCGTTGTTGAGCGCGTACAGCGCAAGATCCATCTGCGAATACGGCAGCGCGAAATAGAACTCGTCCTGGCCCTGCGCGAGGCTGTAGGTATCCGTGGTCGGCGTGGCCTCGCAGATTTCCTTCGGCAGCTTCATGTGGCGCGCGAGCGCGTAGACCTGCGACTTGTACAGGTGCGCGATCGGTTTCACGTCCGCGCTGCCGTCGCCGTTCTTCACGAAGAAACCCTGGTCGTATTCGAGCCGGTTCGGCGTACCGATCACGGCGTAGTTGAGCCGGTCGGCATGGTAGTACTCGACCGTCTTGCGGACCCGCTGCTTGTGATTCGTCGCGGCGACGATCTGCAGGTACTCCGGCAGCGGCAGGCGCGCGGTCTTCAGCTCACCCGCCGGCGTCTGCACCACGAGCTCGAAGTGGTTGATGCGGCCTTCGAGGCCGCCCTTGATCACGATCTTGTTCTTCCAGCCGTCGCCGTAGTCCGGGAACACGCGGCGGATCGCCTCGTCACGCTGGCGGTAGCAGCCGATGCCCTCGAGCGCCGGCGCGATGTCGAACACCTCGTAGCGGATGCCGAGATGTTCGGCGAGCTGCTTGCCGCGGGCCGTGCTGAAGCCCGAGGAGTCCTTCTCCGGCAGCATGATGCCGTAGACGCGTTCCTTGCCGAGCGCCTTCACGCACAGCGCCGAGCTCACCGAGGAGTCGATGCCGCCCGACATCGCGACCACGAAGCCGCGCTTGCCCACGTCCTTCGCAAGGATCTCGCGCAACCGCGTGCAGATGCGGTCGATGACCTTGTCGTTGTCCATATCGAGAACGCTTGCGTCGAACGCCATGAAAACCTCTGGTTATTGCACTTCTTGCGGAATGGGTCAGGCCAGCTTGAATCGCTGGATCTTGCCGGAGGCGGTGCGCGGCATGACGCTCACGAACTCCACCAGCTTGGGAACCTTGTAAGCCGCCAGGTTCTGGCGGCAGTACGCCTTGACGGCGCGCTCGTCGACGTCCGCGCCTGCGCGCTTGACGATGACGGCCTTCACGGCCTGGCCGAGGAGTTCGTCGGGCATCGCGGCCGCGCAGACTTCCTCGACGCCGGGCAGGGCGGCGATCACTTCCTCGACTTCCTGGGGGCTCACGCGGAATGCGCCGACCTTGATCATGTCGACCGTGCGGCCGTCGATGAACAGGTAGCCGTCCTCGTCGATGTGCCCGAGATCGCCGGTGCGCAGCCAGCCGTCGCGCATCACTTCGCGCGTCGCGGCGGGATCCTTCCAGTAGCCCTGCATGATGCTCGCGCCGCGCGCGCAGATTTCGCCGATCTCGCCGGTCTTCACGGGACGCCCGTCGAGCTGGACCTGGATTTCGATGCCGTCGACGGGCAGACCGACGGAGCCGAGTTTCTCGGCCAGGTCCTCGGCCGGCAGATAGGACAACCGCGCGGTGGCCTCGGTCTGTCCGTACATGATGAACAGCGCCGCGTGCGGCAGCTCGGCGCGCAGGCGCGCGATGAGCGGTTTCGCCATGCCGCCGCCGGCCTGCGTGAGATATCGCAGCTTCGAAAGGTCGTGTTCCTTGAAATTCACGCGACCGAGCAACAACGCGAACGTGGACGGGACGCCCGCGAAGCCGGTGATGGCTTCGGTCTGCATGCGTTGCACGGTGAGGTGCGGGAACGCGAGGTTGTCCTCGATCACGAGTTCCGCGCCGGCCAGCAGGTGCGTATGCAACACGGAGTTGCCGTACGAGAAATGGAACGGCAGCACGCACAGACCGCGATCGGCCGGCGTGAGCGCGAGGTATTTGATGATGGCGGCCGAGTTGGCGGCGAGATTGCCGTGACTCAGCATCACGCCCTTCGGGCGGCCGGTCGTCCCGGAGGTATAGATGATGCTCGCGAGTTCGTCGGACTTCGGCCGATCGGCGAATGGCGTTCCCTGCCCGCCCACGTCGCGCACGAATTGGTCCAGCGAGGAGTCATCGTCGCGCGGCGCGATCGCGATCACGGTGCAGCCCGCCGACGCGGCCGCCTGCGAGAGCGCGGGCCACTCCGGATGATCCGTCGAGCCGGCGAGGATGTGCGCCTCGCAGTGTTCGATCTGGCGGATCAACACGCTGGCGCGTTCCTGTGCGTTCAGCGGCACGGCCACCAGTCCCGCCGTCAGAGCGCCGTAGTACAGCGCGACGTACTGCGGCGAATTGCGCAGCAGCAGCGCGACGCGGCCGCCACGCTCCGGCGCGCGCTCGCGCAATCCGGAAGCCGCCGCGGCGATGGCGCGCGACAACTCGTCATAGGTCCAGCGCGTTCCGCGCCAATGCAGCGCGACCGCGGCGCCGGAACGCGCCGCGGTTTCTTCGAAGTGCTGGACGATCGACGGGTGCATTCGGTGCGAACCGGACGCCTCAGGCGGCTTGACGCTTCGACGACACGAAGGCCGCGATCTTGTTCACCGAGTCCAGGTTGTCCGGGATCATTTCCTCGTCCTTGACCTTCACCCCGAGCTGCTCTTCGATGAAGAAGATGATTTCGAGCATGCCCGTCGAGTCCACGATGCCGCGGCCCAGCAGCGAGTCGTCGAGGCCGAGCGCCTTGGTGTCGTTCGTGAACAGGTAGTTCTCGAGGATGAAGTTGCGGATCTGGTCGTTCAGCGCGTCTGCCATGTTCTAGCGTCCCTTTGTTAAGCCTTCGTAAAGTCGCGAAAAAAGGTCAACCCACCGTCTGGCCGGACACGAACGTCGCGTGCCAGATCTGCGTGGATAACACCCCTATGAAGGCCATATTGTCCCGTGCCGCGGGCACCTTGGACCGGCCCAACTTCGTGATTAATCGCGAAACTTTGACCGGATCGAAATACCCGTACCGGGTAATCATCGCCTCACTTGTGAGTTCTTTCACATATTCCGGCATGGACGGCCCCAGGAAAGCGGCCGCATCGGGAGCCCGGTAGGGCTGTTTGTGGCGGTT
>JAEZCN010000073.1 GCA_023433515.1 Pseudomonadota bacterium | reverse complement strand
AAGGGCGGCGCGGTGGTGAGCAATGCGGTGGCCGCGATGGGCGGCATCAACGCGGCGAGCAAGAAGATCGCCGACATCATCGGCGTGATCGACGAGATCGCGTTCCAGACCAACCTGCTCGCGTTGACCGCGGCCGTCGAAGCGGCACGGGCGGGCGAACAGGGCCGCGGCTTCGCCGTGGTGGCGACCGAAGTGCGCAACCTCGCGGGCCGCTCGGCAACCGCCGCGAAGGAAATCAAGGCGCTGATCCAGGACACCGTAGCGAAGGTGGATGAAGGCAGCCGCCTCGTCGACGAATCGGGCAAGACACTCGAAGAAATCGTCAACGCGGTGAAGAAGGTTACGGACATCGTGGCGGAAATCGCCGCGGCGTCGCGCGAACAATCCTCCGGCATCGAGCAGGTCAACAAGGCCGTCATGCAGATGGACGAGGGCACGCAGCAGAACGCCGCGCTCGTCGAAGAAGCCGCGGCCGCCAGCCAGGCGATCGTCGAGCAGGTGATCTCGCTCAACACGCTCGTCGCGCGCTACCAGGTGCGTGGCGATTCGAAGGCAGCCGCCGACTCGCAGGCCCGCCGCGCCCGGTCGCAGGCGCCACGCGCGCCGCAGGCACGTGCCGCGGCCGAGCCGCCGCCGATCCGCAAGGCCGTCGGTGACGACACCGAATGGACCGAGTTCTGAGCCGGGGAGCGAACATGCAAGCAGCAGCCATCCAGACTTCCGGCGAACCCGCCGGCACGTCGCAGTTCCTCACCTTCGTCTGCGCGGGCGAGGAATACGGCGTGGACATCCTCTGCGTCCAGGAGATCAAGGGCTGGGACGGCGTCACGCGCGTGCCGTACACGCCGCCCTATCTACTGGGCGTCATGAACCTGCGCGGCGTCATCGTGCCGGTCATCGACCTGCGCACGCGTTTCGGCGTCGAACAACGCGCCGCGGACAGCTCCACGGTCGTCATCGTGGTCCGCGTGCGGACCGACCACGGCGAGAAGACCGCGGGCATCGTCGTGGACGCGGTATCCGAGGTCTACAGCATCAGCCAGGACAGTATCAAGCCGACGCCGGATCTCGGCGCGTCGACCGAGGGCGCCTGCGTGCGTGGACTGACGAGCGTCGACGGAAAGATGGTCATGCTGCTCGACATCGATCAGCTGGTCGCTTCCTGCATCTCCACGCCGGCCGTGCGCGACGCGACGCGCTGATCCGCGTACCGACATGATCCCGGAACCGACTTCGCAGACCACGGTGCGCCTCACGCGCATCGAGTTCGAGCTCACGCAGTCGCAGTTCCAGCGCATCCGCGAGCTCGTGCGCACGCACACGGGGATCGCGCTGTCGGATCACAAGTTTCAGCTCGTCCACGGACGGCTCGCGCGGCGCCTGCGTGCGCTCAAACTCGACAACTTCGGCGACTACATCCAGGTGCTCGAGGGCGGTGGGCCGGAGATCGAAGAGTTCACCAACGCGGTGACGACCAACCTGACCTCCTTCTTCCGCGAGCCGCATCACTTCGAATACATGTCACGCGAGATGATCCCGGCATTGCGGGCGAGAACGGCCGGGTCGCGCCGGCTGCGCATCTGGTGCTGCGCGGCCTCGACCGGCGAAGAACCCTATTCGATCGCCATGGTGCTGCGCGAAGCGCAGGCCCAGCTCGAGGGCTGGGATGCCAAGGTCCTCGCCACCGACCTCGACTCGGCCGTGCTCGCAACCGGTGCCGCGGGTGTGTACTCGGCCGCGCGCTTCGAGAACATGGACATGAAGCGTGTCGGGCGTTACTTCGAGAAGGGAACGGGCGCGCAAACGGGCAACTATCGTGCCCGCGAGGAGCTGCGGAATCTCATCACGTTCAAGCAGCTCAACCTCATGAACCCCTGGCCGATGCGCGGGCCCTTCGACGCGATCTTCTGCCGCAACGTCATCATCTATTTCGACAAGCCCACGCAGCGCGTGCTGTTCGACCGCATGGCGGAACTGCAGCGTCCCGGCGACCTGCTGTTCCTGGGACATTCGGAGACCCTGTACCGCGTGAGTACGCGCTACGAGCTGGTTGGCCGGACCATCTACCGCAGACTGGAAGACTGAGGGACCGGTCATGTCACGGAAGAAGATCAAGGTTCTGGTCATCGATGACTCGGCGCTCGTGAGGCAGATCCTCGGCGAGATCCTGAAGGAAGCGAAAGACATCGAGCTCGTCGGCACGGCGTCGGACCCGTACGTCGCGCGCGAGCGCATCAAGGAAACCAATCCCGACGTGCTCACGCTCGACGTCGAGATGCCGCGCATGGACGGCCTGACCTTCCTCGCCAACCTCATGCGGCTGCGGCCGATCCCGACCATCATGGTGTCGTCGCTGACGGACAAGGGCGCGGAGATCACGCTGCGTGCGCTCGAGCTCGGCGCCGTCGATTACGTGTCGAAGCCCAAGTCCGACATCGCGGGCACGCTCACCGGTTTCAGCGAGGAGATCCTCGCGAAGATCCGCGTCGCCGCGGACGCGCGCGTGCACGCGCGCAGCGCGCCGGCGCTTCCGGTGGCGGTCGCGCCGCGTCACTCCGCGGACGCCATCATTCCGCTGGGTGCCGCAAAACCGCGCGTCTTGCGCACCACGGACCGGATCATCGCGGTCGGCGCATCGACCGGCGGAACGGAAGCGATCCGCGAAGTGCTGGTTTCGTTGCCGCCGGACAGTCCGGCGGTGCTGATCGCACAGCACATTCCCGCGGCGTTCAGCGGCCCGTTCGCGCGCCGCATGGACGCCGCCAGCCATCTCAATGTCTGCGAGCCCACCGACGGCCAGCTCATCATGCCAGGGCACGTGTACATCGCGCCGGGCGGGCGGCACTTGCTGGTGGAGCGCGACGGCGCGCGTTATCGCTGCCGACTCAATGACGGACCGCCCGTCAACCGGCACATCCCGAGCGTCGACGTGCTGTTTCGCTCGGTGGCGCAGCAGGTAGGTCCCAACTCCGTGGGCGTCATCCTCACCGGCATGGGCGATGACGGCGCGCGCGGACTCAAGGAAATGCACGACGCCGGCTCTGCGACGATCGTGCAGGACGAGGTGACGAGCGTCGTCTGGGGAATGCCCGGCGCCGCCGTGAGGCTCGGAGCGGCCGACGAGGTGGTGCCGCTCAACAAGGTGGCGGAGACCATCATGCGATGGGTGCAGACGGCGGGCGCGCAGGCCCTCGCCGCACGTGGATAGGCAACATTGGAACGACATCATGACAACGATACTTACGGTTGACGACTCTCCCTCGATGCGCCAGATGGTGCGCGCAACGCTGGAGTCGGCCGGTTACGGGGTGGTCGAAGCGACGGATGGCCAGGAGGCGCTCGAGTTCGCGCGCAAGGAGAATGTCGACCTCGTGATCTGCGACGTGAACATGCCGCGCATGGACGGCATCACGCTGGTACGCGAGTTGCGCACGCTGAAGGGTTATCGCCTGACGCCGCTGCTGCTGCTCACGACCGAGTCGAGCCAGGACAAGAAGTCCGAGGGCAAACGTGCCGGCGCCACGGGCTGGATCGTCAAGCCCTTCAATCCGACCCAACTACTGGCGACGCTCGACCGCTTGCTCAGTGCCGCATGACCGTGGCTGACGAGATTCCCTTGCCACCGCTGCTGGAGCTGACCTCGAATCAGCTGCAGGCCGCCGTGCAGAACGCGAGCGAGGAACTCGAGCGGCTCGCCGGCTCGGTCGCGGCATTCGTCAGGCTCGGCGCCGAGATGAGCGCGCACGCGGATCCCACGATCGCGGCGCATGGCGCGCGTGTCGCGGCCGAGGCCGAACGCGCGCTGTTCGCGATGCAGTTCCACGATCCGCTCGTGCAGCGCCTGCGCCACGTGAGCGCCGCGCTCGGCGATCTGCGCGAAGCGCTCGCGGCACCCACCACGCCGCCGATGAACCTGCTGCTCGCGGTCATCCGCGCGCGCTACACGATGGAAGACGAGCGCCGCATGTTCGACGTGATGCTCGCGAAGATTCCGGATGCCGAACGCGGCATCGCCGAATCCGCGCACGACTCACCCCGCGGCAGTATCGAATTGTTTTGAGACTCACCTGGGCATAAGGACATGACCGAACGAAGCAGAACGAGCAACCACCAGCTGGTGAGGGGAAACCCGCCGCAGGACGCGGAGCTCAAGCCCGCATTGCCGCAGTTCGCGCATGTCGCCCGTTACTGGGACCAGGTCCATGAATGCTTCGCCGCGCGCGTGCTGCCCGGCGAGTACTACGTCACCCTCCACGAAGAAGCCGTTTCGACCGTGCTCGGATCGTGCGTGTCCGCCTGCATCCGCGATCCGCGCATCGGGGTCGGCGGCATGAACCACTTCATGCTGCCGCTCGACGGTTCGCAGGGCACGAGCTCCTGGGGCGATGCCGTGAGCTCGGCGACGCGTTACGGCAACGTCGCCATGGAGCGGCTCATCAACGAGATCCTCAAGCTCGGCGGCCGCCGCCAGGACCTGCAGATCAAGCTGGTCGGGGGCGGGCGCGTGCTGCCGGACATGTCCACCGACATCGGCGAGCGCAACATCGCGTTCGTTCGGCACTTCATCGAGAACGAGGGGTACCAGGTGCTGGGCGAGGACCTCGGCGACCGCTTCGCCCGCCGCGTGGTGTATTTCCCCCAGTCTGGCCGCATGCGGGTGCGCAAGCTCATGCCGGGCCGCGATGAGAACTTCGCGGTGCAGGAGCGCGCATACCTCAGGCACCTCGATACGGCGCCGATCGAGGGAGATATCGAGCTGTTTTGACCTTACTTCACATAAGCCGGCCAATTCCGGCGCTTGTCATTAAATAGTCCGACCCGGCGTCCGATAACGACTCAAGAGACGGATGCAGTTTTCATGACCCTCAAATTAGTCGGTTTGGCGCCCCCGCCGAGTGGCGCGAATGCGCGCCAGTCGGACCTGGCGCGCCTGGTCGAAACGCTGAACGTGGAACTCACGAGCGAGCGCATCGACCTGCCGAGCTTTCCCGACGTCGCCGCGCGCGTCCGGCGCGCGCTCACCAACGAACAGGTGGACGTCGAGCAGGTGGTGCGCATCATCAGCGCCGAGCCCGCGCTCGCCGCGCGGCTGCTGCAGCTCGCGAACTCGGCCGCCCTGAACCCGGGCCGCAAGCGGATCACGGACTTGCGCAACGCCGTATCCCGCATCGGATTCAACATGGCCCGCAGCGCGACCATCGCGTTCGCGATGTCGCAGCTGCGCCGGGCCGAGGCGTACAAGGGCGTGGGCGAGGAGTTGTCCGAGTTGTGGCGCCAGTCGACGCACACCGCCGCGGTGTGCCACGTCGTGGCACGACGCTTCTCGCGGATCAATCCGGACATCGCGTTGCTCGCCGGGCTCCTGCAGAGCGTCGGCAAGCTCTATCTACTGACGCGGGTCGTGCGTTTTCCGTCCGTCCGCGCCGACCCCGGAACCTGCCAGCGCGTCGTGAGCGACTGGCACGTACGCATGGCGCAGGCCATCCTGAAGAACTGGGAACTCTCCGACGAGATCGTCGCGGCGATCGCGTTGGGCGAGAGCGCCTGGCGGGAACACGAGGGGGTCACCGATCTCGGCGACGTGCTCGCGATCGGCGGCATACTCGCGCAGCTCGGACCGGATCCGCGTGCGCACGAGATGCTGTTCCTCGACAGCGCGGCGGCGCGCCGCATGAAGCTCGATGCCGAGTCGTGCGTGGCCGCGCTCGCCGAGTCCCAGGATTCGATCGCCTCGTTGCGACAGGCGTTGGGCGCATGAGCGCGACGGAGACGACGGTCAGCTCGCGCGCACTGCCGAACACGGTGGTGTTCGCGTTCGTGAAATCGCTCGCGGCCGATCTGTCGGAGGGGCAGGTCGCTCTGCCTTCCGTGCCGGAGGTGGTGACACGTCTGCAGCGCGCACTCTCCGACGACGGCGTGAACAACGAGACGGTCGTGCGCCTGATCGGCTCCGAGCCTTCGCTCGCCGCGCGCCTCATGACCGTGGCGAATTCGGCCGCGCTCAACGCATCGTCGCGCCAGATCGCCGACCTGCGCACCGCGGTCGCACGCGTGGGTTTCAACATCGTGCGCTCGGTCGCGCTGAGCTTCGCGGTCGAGCAGCTGCGTCGTTCGGGCGACTATCGCCATCTCGAAGGACAGCTCGACACGTTGTGGAGGAAGGGTGTGCAGATCGCGGCTCTGAGCCACGTGATCGCGCGGCGCTTCTCCTCGCTCAACGCCGATACGGCGCTGCTCGCCGGCCTCATGCACAACGTCGGCCGCATCTACATCCTGACCCGTGCGAGCAAGTTCCCGGCGCTCACCGCCGATCCGCTCACCTACGAATCGATCGTGCGCGACTGGCACACGAACGTCGCCAAGGCGCTGCTCGAGAACTGGAAGGTCGCCGATGAAATCGTCGACGCGGTGGCCGGCCACGAGGATTTCAATCGCGAGGCGCGCGGACCGGTGACGCTCACGGACGTGCTCGCGCTCGCGACCATTGTGGACAGCAACCGGAACGGCGACGAGATCGCCTCGCCGAGCCCGACGCTGGTCGCCGCGCTGAAGCGCATGCAGCTTCAGGTGCGGGATTGCTACGCGGTACTGGACGAATCCGCCGAAGAAATTGCCGCGCTCAAGTGCGCGCTGGGAGACTGAGGATGGCACCGATGGCGTTAGGGACGACCACCATCGAGGATATCGTCGCGCACGACGCGGCGGCTCTCGAGAAGGACCTTGCTTCGATCCGGCCGGATGGACAGCTCACGCTGCCCGGCGTGCCGCAGATCGTCACGCGACTGCAGCAGATGTTGTCGGATCCCGAAGTGGGAATCCCGCAGCTCGTGCCGGTCATCAACTACGAACCCGTTCTCGTGGGGCGCGTATTGCAGATGGCGAACTCCGCCGTGCTGAATCCGACGCGCAAGCCCATCACCGATCTGCGCACCGGTGTCACGCGCGTGGGTTTCGACCTGCTGCGTTCCGCGGCGCTCGCGTATGCGTTGCGCCAGGTATCCCAGGCGCATTCGGTCAAGGACATCCGCCCGCACCTCGAAGCCCTGTGGGAGCGCAGCGCGTGGACCGCGGCGGTGTCGTACGTCATCGCGCGCAAGTTCACGAACCTCAATCGCGACGTCGCATTCCTCGGCGGCCTCATGCACGGCGTCGGCAAACTGTTCATCCTCATGCGCGCGGCGCACTATCCATTCGTGTTGCGCGATCGAGGCAAGTACACGGCCATCATGCGCAAGTGGCACTCGAAGTTCGCGAAGACCATCCTTTCCGGCTGGCGCATCCACGACCCGGTCATCCAGGCGGTACTGCGTTACGAGGACCTCAATCGCGAAGTGGTGGGCGAGGAGCCCGATCTCACCGACATCCTCGCCGCGAGTTACCTCGTCGTCGGCCACACCGGCCGCATGCACGACCTCTCGATGACCGTCGAACGGATCGCGGCGTTCTCGCGGTTGCGCCTGGACATAAGGGCCATCGAAGAGGCCCTGGAAGGCGCCAAGGAAGAAATCGAGGACCTTCGTCTCGCGATCAAGTAAGGGGCCCCCTGACGGGGCGCGCGTGATGAATTCGCCCTAAATCGGGGACAGGTGCGGCCGATACAGGAAGCAGGTACCTGTACCGCGATTTACTTATTGGAGATGGAAATGAAGAAGACCCTTTCGGTTGCAGCAGTCTGGGCGGTCTGCGCGCTCCCGGCCTTTGCATGCGAAAGACCCACGGCGCCGACGTCCATCCCCGACGGCAAGACCTCCTCGATGGAAGAGATGATGGCGGCCAAGAGAACCATCGACGCGTTCAAGAAGAGCATGGAGGAGTACCTGGCCTGCGAGAAGAGTTCGGCCAAGCAGACCGCTGCCCATGCCGAGCTCGAAAAGGTGGCCGACCGCTTCAATGCCGAGGTTCGCGCGTTCAAGGCGAAGGGCTGAGTCGCGAAGCTTTGAAATGCCGCGCGGCCGGGAGACCGGCTGCGCGGCGTTTTTGCATTCGGGCCGGGAAAACCGGATATTTGCGACAAGACATATAACAAGAGTCGCCCCATGCAGCCTGAAAACGTCCGCACCGCGGCCGACGCACGCCTGATCGTCGAGGAGCGCAAGCTCGATCACGTGAAGGTCGGTGTTTTCGACAACGACGGCATCCTGCGCGGCAAGTACATGGGCCGCGACAAGTTCTTCTCCGCGCTCGAGAAGGGATTCGGCTTCTGCGACGTCGTGCTCGGGTGGGATTCGAACGACCAGCTCTACGACAACGTGCGTTACACCGGCTGGCACACGGCCTATCCGGATGCACCCGTGCGCGTGCTGCCCGAGACCTGCCGCGCGGTGCCGTTCGAAGGCGACATGGTCATGTTCCTGGGCGAGTTCATGGACAAGGCCGAAGCGGTGTGCCCGCGCGGGACGCTGCGCCGCGTGCTCGCGAAGGCCGACGACATGGGCTACCAGGCCATCGCGGCCACCGAGTTCGAGTTCTTCATGTTCAAGGAGACTCCGGAGTCGGTGCGCGAGAAGGGCTTCCGCGACCTGGCCACCATGACGCCGGGATTCTTCGGCTATTCGGTGCTGCGCAGCTCGGTGCACTCCGAGTTCTATCACCGGTTGCTCGAGCTCTGCGCCGACATGCGCATTCCGATCGAGGGACTGCATACCGAGACGGGTCCCGGCGTGCTCGAGGCCGCGATTCAATACTGCGAGGCGCTCGAGGCCGCGGATCGCGGCGCGTTGTTCAAGACGTTCACGAAGGTGCTCGCGCAGCGCAACGGCATGATGGCGACGTTCATGGCGAAGTGGTCGAAGGACTGGCCGGGGCAGAGCGGCCACATCCACACCTCGCTCAAGAACAAGGCCGACGGCAAGGCGGTGTTCCACGATTCCGCGAATCCGCACAACATGTCCGATGAGATGCGCTGGTTCGTCGGCGGTCAGCAGAAGCTCATGCCCGAACTGCTCTGCATGGTTGCGTCGACCGTGAACAGTTTTTCGCGGCTGATACCGGGGTTCTGGGCCCCGACGTCGGCTACCTGGGGCATCGAGAATCGCACGACGGCGTTGCGCGTGATTCCGGGCGGGCCGCACAGCCAGCGGGTCGAGTACCGCATCGCTGCGGCCGACATCAACCCTTATCTCGCCATCGCAGTGGCGATCGGCTCCGGGCTCTACGGCATCGAGAATCGCATCGAGCCTGACGCGGCGGTCGAGGGCAATGCGTACGAGAAGAAATTCCCCGCATCGCGCAAGTTGCCGCGCACGCTCACCGAGGCATCCGAGTGGTTGCTCAAGTCGAAGGCGGCGCGCACGCTGTTCGGCGACGAGTTCGTCGAACACTACGCGGCAAGCCGCGAGTGGGAAGACCGTGAGTTCCGCCGCGCCATCACCGACTGGGAGCTGGCGCGCTACTTCGAGATCATCTGATGACGGCCATACAGAAAACGATCAGTCCGGTGGATGGGCGCGTGTACGTCGAGCGGCCGCTGGCCACGCTCGGCGAGATCGACTCCGCGCTCACGACCGCGCGCAAGGCATTCCTGAGCTGGCGCGGGTCGTCGGTTGCGGACCGCGCCGCGATCCTCGCGCGCTTCTGCGACGAGTTCGAGAAGCGCGGCCCGCAGATCGCCGAGGAGCTGACCTGGCAGATGGGCCGGCCGGCGCGTTTCGCGCCGAGCGAAGTGCGCGGCACGCTCGAGCGTGCGCGACACATGATCGCGATCGCGCCCGCCGCGCTCGGGGACCTCGATGCCGGGCCGAAGGAGGGCTTCACGCGGTTCGTGCGGCGCGAGCCGCTCGGCGTGGTGCTCACCGTGGCCGCGTGGAACTACCCCTACCTGATCGCCGTGAACAGTGTCGTGCCCGCGATCATGGCGGGTAACGTCGTGATCCTGAAACATTCGGCGCAGACGCCGTTGTGCGGGGAGAGGTTCGCGGAGTGTTTCGAGGCTGCGGGCCTGCCGAAGGGTGTGTTCCAGGTCTTGCACACCTCGCACGAGGACACGGACCGGATCATTCGCGATCCGCGCGTGGATTTCGTCGCGTTCACGGGGTCCGTTGCGGGAGGCCGCGCCGTGCAGCGCGCGGCGTCGACTCGTTTCATCGGTGTGGGGTTCGAGCTCGGCGGATGCGATCCGGTCTACGTGCGCCACGATGCCAACCTCGATCACGCCATCGAGAACATCGTCGATGGCGCGTACTTCAATTCGGGGCAGTCGTGTTGCGGGCTGCAGCGCGTGTACGTGCACCACGGCGTGTACCAGCGCTTCGTCGATGGCTTCGTCGATCTCACACGCAAGTACCTGCTGGACGATCCGATGCAGCAGTCGACCACGCTCGGTCCGCTGGTGCGTACCGCGGCGGCGGATGGCGTGCGCATGCAGATAGACGCGTCCGTGACCGCGGGCGCGCGCGCGGCGATACCGGAGGGCGAGTTCGCCATGAGCAAGTCCGGCACGCCGTATCTCGCACCGCAGGTGCTGCTCGACGTGAATCACCGCATGCCGGTGATGCGCGAGGAAATCTTCGGCCCCGTCGCGGGCGTCATGAAGGTGGGCTCGGACGACGAGGCCGTCGCCCTCATGAACGACAGCGACTACGGGCTCACCGCGGCGGTCTGGACCGAGGACGAGGACGCGGCGATCGCGCTCGGACAACGCGTGAACACCGGCACCTGGTTCATGAACCGCTGCGACTATCTCGATCCGGCGCTCGCGTGGGTGGGCGTGAAGGATTCGGGCCGCGGTTGTACGCTGTCGGTCGTGGGTTACGAGCACCTGACGCGCCCCAAGTCGTTTCACCTGAGGACCCGCACGAAATGACCACACCGATGAAGGGTAACTGGAACTACCCGACGCGCGTCTGGGCGGGCCCGGGCCGCATTTCCGAGCTGCCTAAGGCCTGCGAGGAACTCGGCATCGTGCGGCCGCTGATCGTGACGGATTCGGGGCTCAAGGACTCGCCGATGATCCGCAATGCGCTCGGCCTGGTGCGCAACGCCAGGTTATTCGCGGACGTGCGCGGCAACCCGGTTGCGGCGAACGTCGAAGCGGGGCTCGCGGCGTACAACGCCGGCGCGCACGATGGCGTCGTCGCGTTCGGCGGCGGTTCGGCGCTCGATGCGGGCAAGGTCATCGCGTTCATGTCCGGCCAGACGCGGCCACTGTGGGACTTCGAGGACATCGGGGACTGGTGGACGCGCGCCGATCCGAAGGGCATCGCGCCCGTCGTGGCCGTGCCCACCACGGCCGGCACCGGTAGTGAGGTGGGCCGGGCAGGGGTCATCCTCAACGAGCAGACACACCAGAAGAAGATCATTTTTCATCCGAAGATGCTGCCCGGCATCGTGATCTCCGATCCGGAGCTCACCGTGGGACTGCCGTCCAACGTGACGGCCGCGACCGGGTTCGATGCGTTCGTGCATTGCTTCGAGGCCTACTGCGCGCCGGGATTCCACCCGCTGGCCGACGGCATCGCGCTCGAGGGCATGCGGCTCATCAAGACCTATCTGCCGCGCGCGGTGCGGCTCGGCGTGGATCTCGAGGCACGCTCGCGCATGCTGGCGGCCGCGAGCATGGGCGCCACGGCGTTCCAGAAGGGCCTTGGCGCCGTGCATGCCATCGCGCATCCCGTGGGCTCGTTCTTCGATACCCACCACGGCCTGACCAACGCCGTGATCCTGCCTTACGTCATGGTGCACAACCGCGAGGCGATCTACGACGGAATGCGCGTGGTCGCGCGCGTGCTCGATCTGCCGAAGCCCGGTTACGAAGGCGTGCTCGACTGGGTGCTCGCGTTCCGCAAGGAACTCGGCATTCCGCATTCGCTCGGCGAGATCGGTGTGACCCTGCGCAATCCGGAGGAGATCGGGCGCGAGGCGGCGATCGACCCTTCCGCGGGCGGCAATCCGATCCCGGTCGATGCGTTCACGCTGGAGCGCATCTTCCGCTCCGCGGTGAAGGGCGACCTGTCCCTGAAGAGTTAGGCGCGCGTGACGCGCATTCTCGTCATCGACGGCAACGAGGCAGCGACCCGCGCGAAGCACGTCGCGGTGGGCGGCACCGATTCGGGCGAGGGGTATGCCGCGACGCTGGCGCGGATTTCGCCCGGCATCCAGTGCGACATCGTTCGTCCCGCGGACGAAGAGCCCAGACTGGCTCCGGGTGTGGCCATCGCGGATTACGACGGCGCCGTGATCACCGGCTCCGCGTTGAACGTGTATTCGCGCGAGCTCGCCGTGCAGCGGCAGGTCGAGCTCGTGAAGCAGGTGTTCGAGGCGGGCGTGCCGTGTTTCGGCAGCTGCTGGGGCTTGCAGGTTGGAGTGACCGCGGCCGGCGGGACGGTGATCCGCAATCCGCGCGGCCGTGAGTTCGGCTTCGCGCGCCGGATCATGCTGAGCGCGCTCGGCCGCGACCACGCGATGTACCAGGGCAAGCCGGAAGTGTTCGAGGCCTGCACCGTCCACGTCGACACCGTGGAGAGCCTGCCAACGAATTCGACGCCGCTCGCGCACAACGACATGGGCTTGCAGGCCGCGGAGATCCGCCTGCCGAAGTCGACGTTCTGGGGCGTGCAGTATCACCCCGAGTATTCGATCGCGGAGATCGCGGCGATGGCGCGGCGTTATCGCGAGGTGCTGATCCGCGATCAGCTGGTGAAGGATGACGTCGAACTGGATGGACTCGCCTCGGACCTGGTCTCCTTCAATGAGAAGCCCGACGATGCGCGGCTCGCGTGGCGTTTCGGAGTGGGT
>JAEZCN010000054.1 GCA_023433515.1 Pseudomonadota bacterium | reverse complement strand
CCCGCCATCGCGCCGACTTCATGCGCCGCGCGCGCGATCGCCGCGCAATCGAACGCCTGCCCGGTGCGGTACTGCACGCCCGGCCACAACACCAGCGCGAGTTCACTGTCGAGCTCCGCGATCTTCGCCTCGATGTCCTCGAGCCGCAGCGTCTCCTCTCCACGCCGTGGCGCGAGCTCGACCAGCGCCTCTTCGGCCTCGAGCTTGTGCCAGCCGATCTGTCCGAGGATCGCGTGCCGGTCCGACGAAAACGCGCCGGCCTCGATCAGGATCTTGTCGCGCAGTCCCACGGGCCGGTAGAACGACGCCATCATGAGATGCAGGTTGATCGTGAGCGAGTTCATCGCCACGATTTCGCTCGGCAGCGCGCCCGTCACGTGCACGAGCCCCTTCGTGAAATTCTGTGCGTAGTCGATCCACGGCCGCGTCGCGGCGTGATGCCCGGCGACGCCCATCTCGGCCCACTCGGCCAGCTCCTCGCTCACGTAGTCGAGCGCCGCGCGCGGCGCGAGACCGAGCGAGTGCCCGCACAAATAGATCAGCGCCTCGCCGTTCTTGCCGCGCGGCAGCTCGAATTGCCTGCGATACGGCGCGAGGATGTCGGCCGCGTCGCAGTCGAGCGCGTAGTCGAGCGACACGGAGAATTCCGGCAGCAGCGCGGCTTCAGCGGAGAATGCGGAGGCCGAGGCGTTCATGGCGCAAGAGGATACACAATCGGCTGGCTGGGAACGGCATCCCCGCCGATGGCCGGCACGGCCAGCGACAGCACGCAGGGCCCGTCGCGGACCTCGTCCGGGATGAAGGCCAGTTCCGTGATGGTGGCGCGCGACCGTGCCGCATCGCCGCGAGCGGTGCTGCCGGGCGGCAGGCCGAAGAATATCCGGTGCCCGACCAGGCGCCCCTGGTCGTGCGTGCGGTCGACCGAGGGCACGTCGAGCACCAGGTGCTCGATGCGCTTCTCCACGAGCCATTCGACCGCCTCGCGCGTGAGGTAGGGCGGCATCAGCGCGCTGTAGTCGCGCGTGCGTTTCGCGGCGTCGTTCGGCAGGGTCCGGATGATGGCCGCCACCGGGTCGACCATCTTCCCCATCGGCCACGCGGCGCGCAGCCGCCGCTTCGAGATCAGCGTGTCGGTGCCGTAGGGCTGCGGGTCGGTGCTCTCGTTCGATTCGCGCGCAGGTTCGGGCAGCACACTAACTACCACCGCGGGCAGCAGTCCGCGCGGCACGACGCGCCACGTATCGCCGGACTCGCGCGTGAGATGCGCGACGCTTTCGGTGTGCGTCATCTGGCAGTGCGGCGTCAGCGTCATCGTGGAGCAATTGGCCGACGCGCCGTGCGCGACGCTGCCGTTGAAGCCGTCGACGACGAACGGCTTCGACGCCGGCGGCGGCGCGCCGAAGTGCCGCGGCCCCGGCGACCCGAACTCCACCGCGATGGCGAGACTCACACCGCGATCGAGCGCGGCGCGGATCTCGTGTCCACCGAAGCTGAGTTTCGCGATCACTTTTTGACTTTGGGTGCTTCCATCACCGTGCCGCACTTGCGGCAGGTGAGGTTCGAGGGGTTGCCGAAGAACCGTTCGAAGATGGGCGGTAGTTGGGTCTCGATGTTCGTGATCTCGACGAATTCCTCGTAGAGCTTCTCGTGACAGTTCTCGCAGTACCACTGGAAGCCGTCGCGCTCGCCCGCGCGGCGCACGCGTTCGATGACGAGTCCCACGGTGTTTGCCGGCCGCCGCGGCGAATGCGGCATGTTGGGCGGCAGCAGGAAGATGTCGCCTTCGCCGATCGTCAGGTCGACGCGTTTGCCGTCCTGGATCGTCGCGAGCGTGATCGAACCTTCGAGCTGGTAGAAGAATTCCTCGCCCGGATCGACGTGAAAATCCTTGCGGCTGTTCGGACCGCCTACGACCATGATGATGAACTCGCTGTCCGTGAACACCTGCTTGTTGCCCACGGGCGGCTTGAGCAGGTGGCGGTGCTCGTCGATCCAGCGCTTGAAATTGAAGGGTTGGAGTGTGGTGGTTGGTTCTGGCATTGGGCTCTCCAGCGCGTCTATGGTAGTCGTTGGTGCGCCGCCGATGTGACCCCTTCCACAGTTGCCCCATTGTCGCCACGCGGCGTCAGCCCCGCGCACGGCTCCCGCCGGGCTCGCGTGATATCGTGGCGCCCGGCTAACAGTGTTGCCATAAGTCCGGAGTGGTCCGAAGTGAAATTTCGTCTTCCGCTTGTCGTCGCCCTGACCCTCGCGCTCAGCGCCTGCGGCACGATGTCGAAAATGTGGCCGTTCGGAAAGAAGCCGAAACCGGGTCCGGAAGTCGTCAACGAAATAGAGCTCGTCAATGCCGACGGCACGCCGGCGAGCTACCCGCAGTACTGGAAGCGCAACACGCTCGTCATCGACCTGTCGGGCGTCAGCGGCACGGGCACCGTCGCGGCGCGCCTGCGCGAGCAGGCCACCTGGCCGGTTCGTGTCGCGGTGCGCGTGCGTCCCGGCAGCGTGCAGCAGATCGAAGTGCGCGGCGAGGAACGCAACGTCCTGCCCGTCTCGCCGGATGGGGCGAAGCCGATCGACCTCGAATTCGTGCCGAGCCTGTTCAGGCCGAACACCGCGGCCATCTATATCTCGTGGGGTCCGATGCCGGTCTTCGCCGAAGCCGCGCCCGCGGCCGACCCCGGCTACGTCTCTCCCACGCAGCTTCCGCCCGGCGTGGCACCCGCGTCCGAACCTGCAACAGAGGAAGAAGCTCCAGCGGCGCAGGACATCATTCCGCCCGCCGAAGTCGCGCCGGATCAGCCTTCGCCCGGCTCCTGATGTCCCTTGCAGGCGAGCTGCACCGGCTCGTCTTCCGTGTCGAGATTCACCGCGGTCAGTGAGCCGCCCCAGATGCATCCCGTGTCGAGCGCGAGCAGGTCCTTGCGCCGCTCGAGTCCCAGCGTCGACCAGTGCCCGCAGACCACGCGAACGTCGCGGCTCGCGCGCTCCGGCAGGTCGAACCACGGATAAAGGTGCTCGGGCTGCTCGCCCGGCGCGCATTTCATCGATAGATCGATCGTGCCGTCGCGTTCGCAGAAGCGCAGTCGCGTGAAGGCATTGATCACGATGCGCAGCCGGTCCATGCCGCGCAGGTTGTCGTTCCACTTGTCGGGCTTGTTGCCGTACATCGCGTCGAACAACGTGCGCGCGTCTTCGCGCAGCACGGCTTCCACCTCGCGCGCGAGTTTGGCCGCGAAACGCGGTGTCCACTCGGGCAGCAATCCCGCGTGCACGAGGAAGTCGCCGCGCGGTTCGTCGAACACCGCGAGGGGACGGGTCAGCAGCCATTCGAGCAGCTGGTCCCGGTCGGGGGCTTCGAGCACCTGGTCGAGCGTGTCGCCTTCCTTGTGCTTGCGCTTGCTGCCGAACGCGAGCGCCAGCAGGTGCAGGTCGTGATTGCCGAGCACCACGGTCGCGCCGGCGCCGAGCGAGCGCACGAGGCGCAACGTCTCGAGCGACTGCGGGCCGCGATTGACGAGATCGCCGACGAACCACAACTCGTCGCGGTCGGGGGAGTAGTCGATGCGCTGGAGCAGCGCTTTCAATTCATCGCAGCAACCCTGGACGTCGCCGATCGCATGGCGGGCCATGTGTCGCCGCTCAGTGCAG
>JAEZCN010000051.1 GCA_023433515.1 Pseudomonadota bacterium | reverse complement strand
GGCAAACCGCTATTCTGGCCGACATGTCCGCACCCCAGAAAGCCATCCAGAGCATGCGTCATATCATCGCCATCCACCTCCAGAACGAGGCCGGGGCGCTCACCCGCGTCACGGGCCTGTTCTCGACGCGCGGCTACAACATCGAGTCGCTGTCGGTGGCGGCCACGGACGACCCCCTGGTATCGCGCGTGACGCTGGTCACCAAGGGCGCGGACGGAGTCATCCTGCAGATCGTCAACCAGCTCAACAAGCTCATCGACGTGGTTGCGGTGGAAGATCTCACGCGCGGCGAACACATCGAGCGCGAGCTGGTCGTCCTCAAGCTGCGCGTGGAGCCGCAGCTCATCGACTCGGTCCGCGGTTATGTCGTGCGGGCCGGCGGCCGCGTGCTCGCGCCCTCACCCGAGAGCTTCGTGGTCGAACTCACGGCCTCGGAGGCCGAGATCGGCAAGTTCGTGAGCGATCTGGGCGAGCGCACGGAGCTCATCGAAGTAGTTCGATCGGGCGCGCTCGCGGTCGGGCGCAGCGCCCGCCCGCTGCACGTCGTCCGCTAGGGAGTCAGGCGGCTCCCGGGCCGAAGTCGTCCGGGCTCGGCCCGACACCGCGCGATTGCGCGCGCCGCGCCACGCGCACCGCGGTCTCCGGCACCAGCAACACGTCGCAGTCCGTCGTCCGGAGGATCTCGTTCGCCGTGCTCCCGAGCAGCGCGCGCCGGAAACGGCCCAGTCCGCGCGTGCCGAGCATCACCAGGTCAGGGGTCTCTTCTTCCATGGCGCGACGGATCGCAGGCACGGGGCGTCCTTCCACGACCAGCAGGCGATAACGCTCGGGATGGTTGCTGCGCGCACGCAGTTCGGCGCGCATCGCTTCCGCCGCCTGCGCAAGCGTCGCGGCCGCATATTTGGCGACGCTCGCGTCGCCGACGCCCACCGAGGTCATCATCGCCTCGTAAGGGGGTTCATGCGCGTGGATGGCCGTCAGCCTTCTATCTACGCCGCGCCGCGACAGGCCGAGCGCTTCCGCCGTGTCGATGACGTTGCGCGACGTCGGCGAACCGTCGAGCGCGAGCATCACGCTGCGATATTCGTCGCGCACCCGGCGGCGCACGATCAACACGGGGCAGCGCGCATCGCCGACGATGTGTTCGGTGAGCGTGCCCCTGATGGCATCGGCCACCGGGTCCACCTCGTGCGGTCCGATCACGACCAGGTCCGCATGGCGCGAGCGCGCCATTTCCGTGACGACCTTGGGCGGACGCCCACACCGGACCACGAGCTCGACGGGCGCGGTGGCCCGGCGGGCACGTCCGGCGAGCCGCGAATTCGCGCTCAGCAACCGCTGCTCGAGCGTGCCGTCCGGTGTCGTACCCGGGATCACGCCGTGCATGAGCGTGAGCCGCGCGCCGAGCTCGGCGCGCAGCTGGTGCGCGCGTTCGATCGCTGGATCGGTCTTCGGCAGCAGGTCAGTGGCGCACAGTATCTTCATGACGCCTCCATACACGTTCGATTCGCAGGTGACGCAGGCCGCCGGGCATCCGCCACTCGACTTCGTCACCTTCGCGGAAGCCGATCAGGGCCGTGCCGAGCGGAGCCAGGACGGAAATCCGGCCGAGGTCGGGGTTCGCGTCCGTCGGGTACACGAGCGTGATCTGCCGGCGCATGCCGGTCGTGAGGTCTTCCACCATCACGGTGCTGTCCATGGTGATCACGCCCGCCGGGATTTCCTCGGGCGATACGATGATCGCGCGGTCGAGCTCCGCCCGCAGTTCCTGCAGGTGGCTCGCGTCACGGCGCGCCGCCGCGCCTGCGCCGAGCAGGCCATCCAGGCGGCGCAGGTCGCGATCGGCGATTACGATCGCCGGCCGGGTGGTGGGTGTGGTTTCGAGCAAGGTATTCATGGGGCTGTTTTAGCCCGCATCCCTCATTCGGACAATTTGAAAGAATCGCCCGATGCGTTAGCTTTGCTCTAATCATGGCGATCTCCCGCAAGATCAATTACCAGCACCTGCTCTATTTCTGGTCGGTAGTGCGCACCGGCAGCGTGACGCGTGCGGCCGACGAGCTGGCGCTGTCCGTGCCCACGGTGAGCGCGCAGATCCGTTCGCTCGAGGAGCGCCTCGGAGAGAAGCTGCTGGCGAAGTCCGGCCGCAAGCTGGTCCCGACCGAAGCCGGGCGCATCGTGTATTCGTTCGCGGAGCAGATCTTCGGACTCGGGCACGAACTGCTCGACGCGCTGGCGCATCGCCCGTCCCAGCGTCCGTTGCGGGTCACCGTCGGGATCGACGACGTGGTGCCCAAGGAAGTCGCGCAGCGCCTGCTCGAGCCCGCGATGCGCCTCGCGCAGCCCGTGCGGCTGTCGTGCCGCGAAGGCACGCTCGAACATCTGCTGGCGAAACTCGCGGTCCACGAGCTCGACGTGGTGCTGTCGGATGCACCGGTCACGCCGACGCTCAACGTGCGCGCCTACAACCATCCACTCGGCGCGAGCGGTGTCTGCTGGATGGCGGCCCCGGCGATCGCCGCGAGTCTCAAGCGCGGATTTCCGGGCTCGCTCGATGGGGTCCAGATGCTCCTGCCCACGGATGACACGGCGATCCGCCGCGCGCTCGATCAATGGCTCGAGCAACACGAGGTGCGGCCCATCCTGGTCGGGGAGTTCGAGGACTACGCCCTGCTGCGCGAGTTCGTGCGCGCGGGTCACGGATTCGCGCCCGTGCCGCTGGTGCTCGAGAGGCAGTTTCGCCGCGAGTTCGGTTTCCAACGCGTGGGAACGGCACGCCCCGTCACGGCGCAATTCTTCGCCATCTCGCTGGAGCGCACCGTCAAACACCCCGCGATCGCGGCCATCATTGCCGGCGCACGACAAATTTTCGCGTCTAGAATCACATGATGCTGATCCTGGTCCTGCTGCTGCCGTTCGTCGGCAGCATCTGCGCTTCGTTCCTGCCTAGTCATGCGCGCAACACCGCCGCCTGGCTCGCGGGCGCGTTCGCGCTCGCCTCGAGCACGCTCGTGATCCTGCTTTACCCCGAAGTCGTCGGGCAGGGCGGCGTAGTCGAGACCAGCATGCCCTGGCTGCCGGAGTACGGTCTCGTGCTCAGCCTGCGCATGGACGCCTTCGCATGGGTGTTCGCGATGCTCATCGCGGGCGTCGGCACGCTGGTGGCGTTTTATGCGCGCTACTACATGTCCTCGGGCGACCCGGTCGCGCGCTTCTTTTCGTTCCTGCTCGCGTTCATGGGCGCGATGCTCGGCATCGTGCTGTCGGGCAACCTCGTGCAGCTCGTGATCTTCTGGGAGCTCACGAGCTTCACGTCGTTCATGCTGATCGCGTACTGGTACCACCGTGCCGACGCGCGACGCGGCGCGACGATGGCACTGACGGTGACGGCGGCGGGCGGGCTGTGCCTGCTCGCGGCGGTACTGCTGATCGGCCACGTGGTGGGCAGCTATCAACTGGACGAGGTGCTCGCGTCGGGCGACCTGCTGCGCGCGCATCCCTGGTACCCGGTGATGCTGATCCTGCTGCTGCTCGGAGCATTCACGAAGAGCGCGCAGTTCCCGTTCCATTTCTGGCTGCCGCACGCCATGGCCGCCCCCACGCCGGTGTCCGCCTATCTGCACTCGGCGACGATGGTGAAAGCGGGCGTGTTCCTGCTCGCGCGCATGTGGCCGGCGCTGGCCGGGACGGATCTGTGGTTCGCGCTGGTCAGCGGCGCGGGCCTCACGACACTGCTGCTCGGCGCGGTGATCGCGCTGTTCCAGCGTGACATCAAGGGCGTGCTCGCGTACTCGACGATCAGCCATCTCGGCCTGATCACCCTCTTGTTAGGCATGAACAGCCCGCTCGCGCTGGTCGCCGCGGTGTTCCACATGATGAATCACGCCACATTCAAGGCGTCGCTGTTCATGGCCGCCGGCATCGTGGACCACGAATCCGGCACCCGCAATCTCGCCCGCCTGAGTGGCCTCGGGCGCGTGATGCCGATCACCGCGACGCTCGCGGTGGTCGCGGCCGCGGCGATGGCCGGCGTGCCGCTGCTGAACGGATTCCTCTCGAAGGAGATGTTCTTCGCCGAGACCATCTTCGTCGGCCGAGATCCCTGGTTGCGCATCGGGCTGCCCGCGATGGCGACCCTCGCCGGCCTCTTCAGCGTGGCCTATTCGCTGCGGCTCGTGCATCGCACTTTCTTCGGCCCGCTGGCACAGAACCTGCCGCGCGCGCCGCACGAGCCGACGCGCTGGATGCTCGTGCCGAGTGCGTTGCTGGTCACGGCCTGCGTGCTGGTCGGCATCTTTCCGAGTCGCACCATCGGTCCGTTCCTCGATGCCGCGGCACACGCGGTGCTCGGCGCACACGTGCCGGAGTACAGCCTGAAGGTCTGGCACGGCTTCACAGTACCGCTGATCATGAGCGTCGTCGCGCTCATGGGCGGCATCGTGCTCTATCTACTGCTGTACAAGCGCCGCGATGGCGCCCTCGCGCCGGCGCCGTTCGCGCCCCGGCTCGACGGCAAGCGCACCTTCGACGTCGCGATGGTGGTGCTGATGCGTACCGCCGATCGCCTGCTCAACACGATGTCGACGCGCCGGCTGCAACCGCAGCTCGGCTGGATAGTGTTCGCCGCCGTGGCCGTTGCCGCGCTCACCATCTGGCAATTCTCCCCGCTGCAGAGCGAGTTCCAGCTGACTTCCGCGGATCCGACCTTCGCGCTGCTGTGGGTGGTGGGCGCGGCCTGCGCCATCGGCGCGGCGGCGCAGGCGAAGTTCCATCGCCTCGCGGCGCTGATCATGACCGGCGGCGCCGGCCTCGTGACCGTGCTGACGTTTGCCTGGTTCTCCGCCCCGGACCTCGCGCTCACGCAGGTGAGCGTCGAGGTCGTGACGCTGGTGCTGCTCGTGTTGGGCCTGCGCTGGCTGCCGAAACGCGTGGAGATGAACGATGTCGCGCGCCGTACCCTGCGCGCCCGCACGCGCAGGCTGCGCGACGTCGCGCTCGCCACCGTCTCCGGCGCGGGGCTCGCGGCCATCTCTTTCTACATCATGGCGCGAGAGCGCGGCTCGAGTATTTCGGAGTTCTTCCTCGAACATGCATTGCCCGACGGCGGCGGCCGCAACGTGGTCAACGTGATCCTGGTCGATTTCCGTGGCTTCGATACCTTCGGCGAGATCACGGTCGTCTGCATCGTCGCGCTCGCGGTGTACAAACTACTGCGTCGTTTCCGCCCCGCGCCCGAGAGCGTGGCGCTGCCGCGCGCGCAACAGTCCGACGGGAGCCCGGAAGTTCCGCGCCAGGATTTCGCCGATACGCTCCCGAGCGGCCACATGCGCGTGCCGGCGGTGCTCGGGCGCCTGTTGTTGCCGGTCGCGGGCGTGATCTCGGTGTTCTTCCTGCTGCGCGGTCACAACGCGCCGGGCGGTGGATTCGTCGGCGGACTCGTGATGGCCACCGCGTTCATCGTGCAATACATGGTGAGCGGGACATTGTGGATCGAATCGCGCATGCGCATTCACCCGCAGTATTCGATCGCGCTCGGCTTGATGTGCGCGGCGACCGCCGGCGCGGCCGCGTGGCTGCAGTCCGACAATTTCCTCACCAGCCTCGAGTGGCACGCAAGGGTCCCGCTGATCGGTGAGATCCACATCTCGAGCACGCTGCTGTTCGATTTCGGCGTCTATCTGCTCGTGGTGGGCGCAACCACGCTCATGCTCATCGCGCTCGCGCACCAGTCGTTGCGCAGCTACCGTCGCCCGGTCGAATACTCGACGACGCAGGTGAGGCCGCTCGAAACCACGGAGGCGCGCTGATGGAGATCATCGTCGCGCTGGCCATCGGCGTGCTCACGGCCTCCGGCGTGTGGCTGCTGCTGCGGCCGCGCACCTTCCAGGTGATCATCGGCCTGGCACTGCTGTCGTACGCGGTCAACCTGTTCATCTTCTGCATGGGCCGCCTCAAGGTGGACGTTCCGCCCATCGTCGCGGAGACGACCCGGGACTTCGCGCGCTTCGCCGATCCCGTGCCGCAGGCGCTGGTGCTGACCGCCATCGTGATCGGCTTCGCGACGACGGCGCTGTTCCTCGTGCTGATCATCGCGTCGCGCGGCATGTCCGGCACGGATCACGTCGACGGCCAGGAGCGCGATTCGTGAGCGCCTGGGTCCGACATCTGCCTGTACTGCCGATCGTCGTGCCGCTGTTCGTGGGCGCGCTGCTGCTGCTGTTCGCCGAAACGCGCCGCTGGCCACGCCTGCTGCTCACGCTCACCGGAACGCTGCTGCAACTCGCGGCCGGGATCAGCATGATGGTGCTGACCACCGACGCGGTGCCCGACTTCTGGTCGGAGGGCGTAGGCGTCTACGCCATCGGCGACTGGCAGGCGCCTTTCGGCATCGTCCTCGTGGTAGATAGACTCTCGGCGCTCATGGTCACCGCGAACGTGACGCTGGCCCTCGCCGCGATCGTGTATTCGGTCGGCCGCTGGGATCGCATGGGTGTGCACTACCACTCGCTGGTGCAGTTCCTGCTCGTCGGTCTCAACGGCGCGTTCCTGACCGGCGACCTGTTCAACCTGTTCGTGTTCTTCGAGATCATGCTCGCCGCGTCGTACGCGTTGATGCTGCACGGCGGCGGACCACAGCGCACGAAGATGACGCTGCACTTCGTCGCGGTGAACCTCACGGCGGCGTTCATGTTCCTGATCGGGGTCGCGATGATCTACAGCGCCTCGGGCACGCTGAACATGGCGGACATCGCGGTCGGCTGGGGACGCATGTCGCCCGAAGACCACGAGATCGCCGAAACCGGCGCGGCCATCCTCGGCATCGCGTTCCTCGTGAAGGCCGCGGCGTGGCCGCTCAACTTCTGGCTGCCCGGCGCCTACCAGGCCGCGGGCGCGCCCGTGGCCGCGATGTTCGCGATCACGACCAAGGTGGGCGTGTACGCGATCCTGCGCGCCTCCTCGCTGCTCGAGGACGCGACGACGCCGTTCGGCGGTATGTGGCTGTTCTACCTCGCGCTCGCGACGATGGTGTGCGGCATCGTCGGCATGCTCGCGGCGCGGCAGCTGCCGCGGCTCGTGGCGTTCGCCGTGATCCTGTCGTCGGGCACGATTCTGGCGGCCGTGGGATCGGGTGTGCCCGCGATGACCGCGCCGGCGCTCTTCTATATGGTCGGATCGATCTTCGGCACCGCCGCGTTCTTCCTGCTCACCGGCATGGCCGACCGCATGCGCGAGGCGCCGACGCGCCAGGGTGAAACCGCGGCAACGCCACCGCCTACCTACTCCGCATTCGCGGTGGGCGAGCCGCCGGACCCGTATTCGCCCGGCGACGAAGTCGGCGTCGCGATCCCGGCCGCGATGGCATTCCTCGGGCTCGCGTTCATCTGCTGCGCGCTGCTGCTCACCGGGCTGCCGCCGCTCGCGGGTTTCATCGCGAAGTTCTCTTTGGTCGCCGCGGCCGTCGATGCCCTGCCTTCCGACGGTTCCTTCGGACGAGAATGGCTGCTGATCCTGCTGCTGCTCGGCGGCGGTTTCGCCGGCCTGATCGCCCTCGCGCGCGTCGGCGTCCGGTTGTTCTGGAGCGTGACCGGACGGCAGACGCCGCGTCTGTGGATCAGCGAGGCGGCGCCGGTCGCGTTCCTGATCCTCATCTGCATCGCGATGACCGTGGCCGCGGGTCCGGCGATGGCGTACCTGGATTCGGCCGCCGATGCGCTCGAGGAACCCGACGTCTACATCCGCAACGTGCTCGGCGATCGCGCGGAGGTCAATCCATGACCGATCGCCGTCCATGGCTGCTGGTCGTCTGCCTCACCACGATGTGGCTGCTGCTGGTCGATCGCGTCACGTTCGGGCAGTTGCTGCTCGGCTTCGTCGTCTCCATGACGATGACCTTCGGCTTCAGCCGCGTGCGGCCGCTGATTCCGCGGCTGCGGAATCCCGGCAGCATCTTGCGGCTGATCGGCCGGGTGTTCGTCGACATCGTGTATTCCAACTACGCGGTGGCGCGCATCGTGCTCGGCCTGACGCGCGGACGCGAAATCCATTCCGCCTTCGTCGACATTCCACTCGACATGCGCGATCCGCACGGCCTGGCCGTGCTGGCCGCCATCGTCACGTCCACTCCGGGCACGGTGTGGGCGAACCTGACCCCGGACGGCAAGACGCTCACGCTGCACGTGCTCGATCTCAGGGACGAGTCGGCCTGGATCGACACGATCAAGCGGCGCTACGAGAAGCTGCTCATGGAGATCTTCGAATGAACGAAATCCTCGACTTCGCCATCGGCTTCGCGCAGCTGTGTCTCGTGCTCGCGATGACGTTCGCCGCGGTGCGCCTGTTGCGCGGTCCGCGCGCGCAGGACCGCGCGCTGGCGCTCGACACTTTCTACGTGAACGGCCTGATGACGCTGCTGGTGCTCGGCATCCGCTCCGGGACGACCATCTACTTCGACGTCGCGCTGCTGATCGCGCTGTTCGGATTCGTGGGATCCATCGCGCTGTCGAAATTCCTGCTGCGCGGCGAGGCGATCGAGCCATGAACGGGCACGAGCTTCCCGGCTGGGCGATGCTGATCGCCTCCGTACTGCTGATCCTCGGCGGAATTCTGACCGTCCTCGGCTCGCTCGGCCTGCTGCGGCTCAAGCAGTTCTACCAGCGCATGCACGGCCCTTCGATGGGCAGCACGCTCGGCATCGGCTGCGTGCTGATCGCGTCGATGCTGATCGCCTCGCTGCGCGGCGGGCGTCCGGTGGTGCACGAGGTGCTGATCACGCTGTTCGTGATCACCACTGCGCCGATCACCGCCATGTTGCTGATGCGTGCGGCCGTGCAGCGACCCAAGGACAAGTGATGCGCGCGGCGCTGGCGGCGGCGCTCGCGCTGTTGATCACGACGGCATCGGCGCAAAGTCCTGTGCCCGTCGGCAGGCTCGACGCGTATTTCGATGCGCTGGAAGAGAGCGGCACCGTCAATGGCAGCTTCGCGGTGTCCGAGCGCGGAGTGGTGCGCTACCGACGTTCGATCGGATTCGCGAAGATCGAGAACGGCGTGCCCGAGGCCGCCGACACCGGCACGCGGTACCGCATCGGTGAGGTGAGTCGCCTGTTCACCGCGACGCTCGCGCTGCAGCTTGCGGAACGCGGGACGATCACGCTCGACAATCGTCTCGCGGAGTTCTATCCGGACCTGCCGAACGCCATCGAGATCACGTATCGAAACCTGCTGCAGCAGCGCAGCGGATTGTCCGACTACACTCTGGCGCCGGATTTCGATACCTGGCGCGCAACGCCGCGCACGAAGTCGCAGATGCTCGACGTCATTTCCCGCGAAGGCGTGCGATTTGCACCGGGCGAGCGCACCGAGGACAGCCACACCAACTACCTGCTGATCGGCTACATGCTCGAGAAAGTCGACGAGCATTCGTATGACGACGTCCTCGCGCGGCGGATCCTGGGCAAGCTCGGCCTGGTGCGTACCTATTTCGCGGGCACCGGCGCCGCGAAGTCGCTCGAGAGCGAGTCGTACAGGTGGACGGAGGAAGGCTGGCAGCCGGAAATCGAAAACGATCCCACGGTCGATGGCGGGGCGCGCGGCATCGTTTCGAACGCCAACGACCTCGCGGTCTACCTGGACGCGCTGTTCGCGGGCAGGGTCGTGACACCACACAGCCTGGCGAGGATGCGCGGCGAGGATGGCGATCCGGGCTTAGGACTTGGAACCGTCGAGGTCGACGGTGTGACCGGCTTCGGGGAACGCGGCGCGATCGAGTCATTCACGGCTTTTGCGTATCACTTCCCGGACCGCAAGATTTCGATCGCGTGGACCGGCAACGCATCGCGAATGCCGCTGGATCAGATCCTCGACGAGACGGCACGCATCGTTTTCAAGCGGGGAAAGTGACGTTTCATGGAATGAGGACCGATGCGCCGGTCGTCCTCCGTCCTTCGAGCTCGAGATGCGCGCGCTGCGCTTCGGCGAGTGGATAACGCTGGTTGATCCGGATCTTCATCCATTTCTTCTTCACGGCGCCGAACGTTTCCCGCGCCATCCGCTCGAGATCCGCGCGCTCCGCCGTGTAGTCGAACAGCGTCGGCCGCGTGAGGTACAGCGAGCCGCGCTTGACGAGCTCCGCGGGCGCGATCGGTTCGACCGGGCCCGACGAGCTGCCGTAACTCACCATGAGGCCGCGCTTGCGCAAACTGTCCAGCGATTCGAAGAACGTGTCCTTGCCGACCGCGTCGTAGACGACGTGCGCGCCCTGCCCCTTCGTGAGCTTTTTCACCGAAGCCGCGATTTCGTCGCGGCCGTGCACCAGCACGTGTCTGCAGCCGTTCTGCTTCGCGAGCTTCTCTTTCTCCGGGCTGCCGACCACGCCGATGACGGTGGCGCCGAGCGCGCGACCCCATTGCGAGAGCAGCATGCCGACGCCGCCCGCGGCCGCGTGCACGACGATCGCGTCGCCGCGTTTCACCTGGTACGTGTGCCGCAGCAGATAACACGCCGTCATCCCCTTGAGCATGAGCACCGCCGCCTGTTCGTCGCTCACGCCCGCGGGGATCCTCACTACCCGCGAGGCGGGCACGTTGCGTACGTCGCAATAACTACCCGGCTTCGAGGTGACGTAGGCGACGCGTTGTCCGGCTTTCAGGCCGCGAACCTTGCGACCGAGCGCCGTGACGACCCCCGCGCCTTCGCGGCCCAGCGCCCCGGGCAGCGGCTGTGGATAGAGCCCCGTGCGGTCGTAGACGTCGATGAAGTTGATCCCGATGGCGGTGTGGCGCAGCTGCACCTCGCCTTCGGCAGGTGGTTCTACCTCGACGTCCTCGAGCCGCAGGACCTCCGGGCCACCTGTTTCATGAATACGGATGGCACGGGGCATGCGGCTCTCCTGGCGCGAGGACGGTTACCCAGAGTATCCGCGCTCGCCGTGCTCCGCGAGATCGAGGCCCTCGGTCTCCTTTTCTTCCGACACGCGCAGTCCGAACATGGCGTCCATCAGCTTGAGGATGATCCACGTCAGCAGCACGCACCAGGCGCCGCCGACCACGATGCCGAGCGCCTGCACTCCCACCTGCGCGCCAATGGACTCCTGCACGGGAAAGCCCGTTCCCCCCAGACTCACGGCCGCGAACACGCCGGTGAGCAGCGTGCCGATCACACCGCCGGCGCCGTGGACCGGCGACACGTCGAGCGAGTCGTCGATCTCGAGCTTGCGCTTGAGGAATTGCGTCGCGTAGAAGCAGACCGTTCCGGCCGACAGGCCGATCGCAACCGCGCCCAGGGGACCTACGAAACCCGAGGCCGGCGTGATCGTGCCGAGGCCCGCCACCATGCCGGTGACGACGCCGAGCATCGACGGCTTACCGTACTTCTTCCATTCGATGAACATCCAGGCGAGCGCGCCGGCCGACGCGCCCATGTGCGTGGTCACCATCGCCATGCCGGCCGACCCATCGGCGGCCAGGGCGCTGCCCGCATTGAAGCCGAACCAGCCGACCCACAACATGCCCGCGCCCGCGACCGTGAGCGGCAGGCTGTGCGGCGTCATCGGCGTTTGCGGGAAACCGCGGCGCTTGCCGAGGACCAGCGCGCAGACCAGCGCGGAAACGCCCGCGCTCACGTGCACCACGATGCCGCCCGCGAAATCCATGACGCCGAGCTGGGCCAGCCAGCCGCCGCCCCAGATCCAGTGCGCGAGCGGCACGTACACGAGCAACAGCCATAGCGCGGAGAATCCGAGCACCGCCGAGAAGCGCATGCGCTCGGCGAAACCGCCGATGACCAGCGCGGGCGTGATCACCGCGAAAGTCATCTGGAACATCACGAACACGGTTTCGGGAATCGTCCCCGAGAGCGAATCGCGAGTGACGCCCTTCAGGAATGCCTTGTCGAAACCGCCGATGAACGACTGCACGCCGCCGCCGTCGGTGAACACCAGGGAATATCCGACGGTCATCCACAGCAGCGAAGCCACGCCCGTGATGGCGAAGCACTGCATGAGGATGGAGAGCACGTTCTTCGACCGCACGAGCCCCGCGTAGAACAACGCGAGTCCCGGCAGCGTCATGAACAGCACCAGCGCGGTCGCGGCGATGATCCAGGCGGTGTCGCCTTTATCGATCGCGGGCGCGGCGTCCTGCGCGAATGAAAGTAACGGGCACAGCAGCAAGCCGAGCGCCGCCGGCGCCCGGTAGATAGAAGCACGCATTTTTCCACCCCTCGTAGCCGCGGCAAGCGGCTCCCAATCACCACTTCACGGACGAGCGCCCGCTCCTGTCAGAGAACGAAGCCCGTTTCTATTATCTAGTTAGCAAAGCGCCCGTCACGTGAGTGAACGGGCGCTCGTCAAGAGTCGCGTTTACGCGCTACAAAGCGCTGTTGTCGGTCTCACCGGTACGAATGCGGATCACGCGATCGATATCGGTGATGAAGATCTTGCCGTCGCCGACCTTGCCGGTCTTGGCGGCCTTCAGGATCGCTTCGACCACCTGGTCGACGAGATCGCTGCGCACGGCTACTTCAATTTTGGTCTTCGGGACGAAGTCGACGACGTATTCGGCGCCACGATACAGCTCGGTATGACCGCGCTGGCGACCGAAACCCTTCACCTCCGTCACCGTCATTCCGGAAACGCCTATCTCGGACAGCGCCGCACGGACGTCGTCGAGCTTGAAAGGCTTGATGATGGCGGTGACCAATTTCATTTCTTTTCTCCCAATTCTTTATTGCCAGTCTTTCGATGGAGTCGACGCCGACATCGGCGAGCCCTAATCGCAGTGCAGCTTCCGTGCCAGTATCCCGAAAG
>JAEZCN010000050.1 GCA_023433515.1 Pseudomonadota bacterium | reverse complement strand
CGCGCGGCGTGATCGCCGGGCGGGTTGGTGAACGTCGAGCCGCAGCTCCACTCGCCGATCGGTTGCTTCTCCTTGCGGCGCGCGATCATTTCGCGCAGCGCGTCGTCGGTGAGCCCGGGGCGGTGCTCGAACGCGAGTACCGCGCCGAGGAAGAACTCGCCCGGGACCGGCGCCACGATCCTGCGGTACGAATACGAGTACTCGCGCGCGTCGCGACGCCGTTCGCGGCCACGCGCGTCGCAGACGTCGACCGCGCGAACACGCGGCCAGGTTTCGCCGCCGAACGCACCGGCGTTCATCGTGAGCGCGCCGCCGAGCGTTCCGGGGATGCCGGCGAAGAACTCCGCGGGTCCGAGTTCCAGGCTGATGCAGCGGCGCGCGATGCGCGCGCACGGCACGCCGGCCTCCGAATACAGCGTCGTCCGGTCTATCTCCTCGAGCTTGTCGAGGCCGGTCGTGTCGATCACCACGCCGCGGATGCCGCCGTCGCGCACCAGCAGGTTGGAACCGAGGCCGAGCCAGAAGAGCGGCGTGCCCTTCGGCAGCGTTTCGAGGAACGCGAGCAGATCGGTGCGGTCGGACGGCGTGAAGAACACGTCGGCCGGGCCGCCGATGTGCCACGAAGTGTGGCGCGACATCGGTTCCGCGAGTTTCACGCGCGGCGCGAACCTGGCGGCGATGGCCGGCACGGGACGTGAAACGGGCCGGCTCACCTGGGGCGCCTCGTTTTCGTACACGTTGTAGTGGCGTCGGGCATGCACGTCACGCCTTCCTCCGGGCCGCGTACGCCCCTAACTTCTGCGGCAGCGAGTGCGAGACCGCGCTGATCGAGCCGGCGCCGCACGTCAGCAGGACGTCGCCGGGCTTGAGAACCGCGCGCAACGGCTCGTCCAGCGTTTCGACCTTCTCGACGAAAACGGGCTCGACCTTGCCGCGCGTGCGCACCGCCCGGCAGATCGCGCGCCCGTCGGCGGCCGCGATGGGCGCCTCGCCCGCCGCGTACACCTCGGTCACGAGCAGCGAGTCGGCGGTGGACAGGACGGTCGCGAAGTCGTCGAGCAGGTCGCGCGTGCGCGTGTAGCGATGCGGCTGGAACGCGAGCACGACCCGCCGGCCGGGATAACCCTGGCGGATCGCATCGAGCGTCGCCGCGATTTCCGTCGGGTGGTGCCCGTAGTCGTCGATGATGGTCACCGGGTCGCCGCCGCCGCCACCCTCGGAATAAGGGTGGACGTCCGCGACGTGCGTCAACCGCCGGTCGATGCCCTGGAAATTCGCGAGCGCGTTGCGGATCGCATCGTGCGGAATGCCGATCTCGAGCGCGACGGCAATGGCCGCGAGAGAATTCAGGACGTTGTGCAGGCCCGGCAGGTTCACGGTGACGGGCAGGCGCAGGCCATCCGCGCGCCGCACGACCTCGAAGTGGGTCTGCAAGCCTTCGCGGCGCAGGTTCTCGGCGCGCAGGTCCGCGCCTTCGGAGAATCCGTATCCAACTACCGGGCGGTTCACGCGCGTGAGGATGCCGCGCACGTGCGCGTCGTCCACGCACAGCACCGCGAGCCCGTAGAAGGGCAGGTTGTGCAGGAATTCGACGAAGCTCTGCTTGAGCCGCTCGAAGTCGCCTTCGTGCGTGCCGAGATGATCGTTGTCGATGTTGGTGACGATCGCGATCATCGGGTTCAGGTGCAGGAACGACGCATCGCTCTCGTCGGCCTCGGCAACGAGGTAGCGGCCCGCGCCGAGACGCGCGTTCGTGCCGGCGCTCTTGAGCCGGCCCCCGATCACGAAGGTCGGATCCTCGCCGCCTTCCGCGAGGATCGAGGAAGTCAGGCTCGTCGTGGTGGTCTTGCCGTGTGTGCCCGCGACCGCGATCGCGTACCGGAAGCGCATGAGCTCGCCGAGCATCTCGGCGCGCGGCACCACGGGAATGCGGCGCGCGAGCGCGCTGGCCACCTCGGGGTTCTCGGTCGAAACCGCGCTCGAGGTGACCACGACGTCCGCGTTGCCGACGTTCTCGGTGGCGTGGCCGATCATCACGCGCGCGCCGAGTTTCGCGAGCCGGTCGGTGACCGGGTTCGGGCGCAGGTCGCTGCCCTGCACTTCGTAACCGAGATTGACCAGCACTTCGGCGATGCCGCTCATGCCACTGCCGCCGATGCCGACGAAGTGGATGCGATGGATGCGGCGCATGCGATCGCTCATGCCGCCTCCCCCAGCTGTTCGAGGCCCATTTCCTTCAGGCACAGGGCCGCGAGGTCCCCGGCCGCGCGCGGCTTCGCCAGCAGACGCGCGCGCTCGGCCATCGCGAGTAGTTTGCCGCGCCCCGCGCACAGCGTTTTCAGCTCGGCCGCGAGACGCGCGGGCGTGAGCTCGCGGTCGGGAATCAGCACGGCGGCGCCTTCGCGCGTCAGGAACTGCGCGTTGAAGGTCTGGTGATCGTCGACCGCCGCCGGGAACGGCACGAGCACGGCGGCGACACCGACCGCGGCCAGTTCCGAGATCGTGAGCGCGCCGGCGCGGCAGATCACGAGGTCCGCGTCGGCATAGGCGCTCGCCATGTCGTCGATGAACGGCGAGACGTCCGCGGCGACCTTCGCCTCGGCATACGCGGCGCGCGCCGCGTCGATGCCGCGTTCGCCCGCCTGGTGGCGGACGCGCAGCGTGAGGCCCGCTTCGCGGATCGCGAACGGCACCACGGTGTTGAATCGGGCGGCGCCCAAACTACCGCCGACCACCAGCACGCGCACCGCTCCCTCGCGGCGCGCGAAGCGCTCGGCCGGCGGCGGCTGCGCGACGATGTCGGCGCGCACCGGGTTGCCGACGACGCGTGCGTCGACGCCGCGCGGAAACGCGTCGGGGAACGCCGCCAGCACGTGGCGCGCCAGGTGCGAGAGGCAGCGGTTCGAATAACCCGCGATCGCATTCTGTTCGTGGATCACGAGCGGGCGGCGCGTGAGCCAGGCCGCGACGCCGCCCGGCCCGGTGACGAAGCCGCCGAACCCGACGACGAGTCCCGGCTTGCGTCGCCGCATGACGTCGAGCGCCTGCCAGATCGACTGCGCAAGCCTGAACGGCGCGGCGAGCAGCGTCGCGATGCCCTTGCCGCGCAGTCCGCTCATGGAGAGCCACTCGATCGGAAACTTTTCCGCCGGCACGACGCGCGCCTCGAGTCCGCGCGCGGTACCCAGCCACACGACTTCGACCGACGCCGCGCGCAGCAACCGCGCGAGCGCGAGCGCCGGGAAGACGTGGCCGCCGGTGCCGCCGGCCATGATGAGAACGGGTGCGCGGTTCACCGTGGCGCTCATGCGGCCGCCTCCGCGAAGCGCGAACGTGATTCTTCCCGGCGCGTGCTCGCCATGCCGCGCGAGGCATGCATCGCCTCGTGATACACGCGCAGCAGCAGGCCGACCCACGCGAGCGTCACGATCAGGCTCGAGCGCCCGTAACTCATGAGCGGCAGCGTGAGTCCCTTGGTCGGCAACACGCCCATGTTCACGCCGATGTTGATGAGCGCCTGCGCGCCGAGCCACAGGCCGAAGCCGGCCGCGAGATAGGACTGGAACTTGAGCCCGGCGCGCGAGGCGAGCTGCGCGATCCAGAAGCTGCGCCACACGAGCGCGATGAACAGCGCGAGCGTCGCCGCGACGCCGACCAGGCCCAGCTCCTCGGCGAGGACGGCGAACAGGAAGTCGGTGTGCGCCTCGGGTAGATAGAAGAGTTTCTGCACGCTCTCGCCGAGACCCACGCCGAACCACTCGCCGCGCCCGATGGCGATGAGCGACTGGGTGAGCTGGAAGCCGCTGTTGTACGGGTCCGCCCACGGATCGAGGAACGACGTGACACGCGCCATGCGGTACGGCACGAGCATGACGAGCAACGCCATCGCGGCGGCTCCAGCCAGGGCCATGAGCAACACCCAGCGCAGCCGCGCACCGGCGATGAACAGGATGCCGAAGCCGGTGAGGAACAGCACCGAGGCCGCGCCGAAATCCGGCTCCGCGAGCAGCAGCAGCGCCATGAACACGAGGAGCCCCACGGGCTTGACGAGGCCCATCGCCGTCGTGCGCAGCTCCGTGTCGCGACGCACCGCATAACTCGCGATGAAGATGAGCGTCAACACTCGCGCGAGCTCGGAAGCCTGGAAGTTGAATCCGAGCAGGCGGATCCAGCGGCGGCTGCCGTTGACCACGTGACCCACACCGGGAACCAGCACGAGGAACAGCAGCGCGATCGCCACGATCAGCAGCGGCCAGGCCATCTTCTCCAGCAACTCGGTGCGAATGCAGAACACGATCGCCGCGAGGATGAAGCCCGCGACGCACAGGATGAGCTGACGCTCGAGGTACGAAAACGCGTTGCCGGATTCCTTGCTCGCGATCGAGATCGAGGCCGACGTGACCATGACGAGGCCGAGCAGCACGATCGCGGCGACCAGCGACAACGCGATGGGGTCGATGTGGAGTGCGCGGCGCGTGCTCATGTCACGAGCTCCTTCACCGCCGCGGCGAACACGTTGCCGCGCTCGGCATAGTCGCGAAACATGTCGAGGCTCGAGCAGGCCGGCGACAGCAACACGGTGTCGCCCGGTTGCGCGAAGCGCGCGGCCGCGCGCACCGCTTCTTCCATCGTGCCGACGCGCACGGTGTGGCAGATGCCCGCGAGCGCGGTCTCGATGAGCGCGGCATCGCGGCCGAGCAGCACGGCGGTGCGCACCTTGCCGCGGAACGCGGCGGCGAGCGGCGCGAAGTCCTGGCCCTTGCCGTCGCCGCCCGCGATCGCGACCAGCGGTCCGGTCAAACCACCGACCGCGGCGAGCGTCGCGCCGACGTTCGTGCCCTTGGAATCGTTGATGTACCTGACGTTGCCGATCTCGGCGACCCACTGTGCGCGGTGCGGCAGTCCCGGAAAGTCGCGCAGTTCTTCGAGCATCGGCGCGATCGGCAGGCGCAGCGCGTCGCCGAGCGCGAGGGTCGCGAGCGCGTTCGCGGCATTGTGCCGGCCGGATATCTTCAGCGCCGACAACGGCAGCAGCGCCGAGCCGCGGCGCGTGAGCCACGTGCCACCGCCCGCCGTGGGCGTCGTCAGCGTGAAGTCGGCCGCGGTGTTCTCCAGGCTGAAGCTGAGCACGCGTTGTCCCGCGCGCGGCATGCGGGCGACTTCCGGATCGTCGGCGTTCACGACGGCGTTTTCGCTGTTGGCGTAGATGCGCGCCTTCGACGCGGCGTACGCGGAGAGCGTCGCGTAACGATCCATGTGGTCCGCGCTCACGTTGAGCACCACGCTGGCCTTGAGCTTCAGCGAGTGCGTCGTGTCGAGCTGGAACGAGGACAACTCGAGCACGTAGAGGTCGGTGGGACCGCGATCGAGCAGGTCGAGCGCGGGATGGCCGAGATTGCCGCCCACGCGCACGCGCACGCCGGCACGTTCCGCCATCCGGCCCAGCAACGTCGTCACGGTGCTCTTGCCGTTCGTACCCGTGATGCCGACCACCGGCGCGTCGGCCGCGCGCGCGAACAGTTCGATGTCGCCGACGATGTCGAGACCGCGCGAACGCGCCTGCGTGAAAAACGGATCGTCGAGCGGCACGCCGGGGGACGTGACGACGATATCGGCCTGCTCGAGCAGCCGCGCGTCGAAGCCGCCGGTACGCGTCACGACCGAGGCACCCAGCGCCTTCATGCCCTCGAGCTCCGGCGGCTGCTCCCGGCTGTCGGTCACCGCGATGCGGAAGCCGCTGCGCTGCAGGTGGCGTGCGACCGAAAGCCCCGTGCGGCCCATGCCCACGATGACGGCGTTCGGCGCGGTGTCGGTGACGGTTCTCATCGCAGCTTCAACGTCGCGAGGCCCGCGAGCACCAGGATGAAAGAGATGATCCAGAACCGCACGATCACCTTGGGCTCGGCCCAGCCCTTGAGCTCGTAGTGATGGTGGATAGGCGCCATGCGGAACACGCGCTTGCCGGTCATCTTGAAGGAGGCCACCTGGATGATCACCGAGGCGGTCTCGACCACGAAGATGCCGCCCATGATGAGCGCGACCAGTTCCTGCCGGACGATTACGGCAATGGTTCCGAGCGCGGCGCCGAGCGCGAGCGCGCCGATGTCGCCCATGAACACCTGCGCGGGATACGTGTTGAACCACAGGAATCCGAGACCGGCGCCCGCGAGCGCCGCGCAGAAGATCAGCAGTTCGCCCGAGCCCGGCACCGCGGGGATGACGAGGTACTCCACGAAGTTCGCATTGCCGCTGGCATACGCGAACACGCCGAGCGCGGAGCCCACCAGCACCGACGGCATGATGGCGAGCCCGTCGAGGCCGTCGGTGAGATTCACCGCGTTGCTCATGCCGACGATCATGAAATACGCGAGCACGATGAACGCGATCGCGCCGAGCGGCAGCGCGAAGTTCTTGAAGAACGGCAGGTACAGCGTGGTCTCGGCCGGGGTCTTCGCCGTGTAGAACAGGAAGATCGCGGCCGCGAGGCCGATCAGCGACTGCCACGAATATTTCCAGCGCGGGATGAGGCCCTTGGGATTCTTCTTCGCGAGCTTGAGGTAATCGTCCCAGAAGCCGATGACGCCGAAGCCGAACGTCACGATCAGCACGACCCACACGTAGCGGTTCGACAGGTCCGCCCACAGCAGCGTGCTCACGAAGATCGCGATGAGAATGAGCATGCCGCCCATGGTCGGCGTGCCCGCCTTGGAGAAGTGCGTCTTCGGACCGTCGTCGCGCACCACCTGACCGACGCGTCCGAACCTGAGCTTCTCGATCATCCACGGACCCATGAGCAGCGCGAGCGCGAGCGCCGAGATCACCGCGAAGATCGCGCGCACGGTGAGGTACGAGAAGACGTTGAATCCCGAGTAGTGAGGCGTCAGGAGTTTTGCGAGCCAGTAGAGCATCTGGGTTAGTGAACCTTCCCGACCAGCGTATCGACCACGCGCTCGAGCCGGGCCGAGCGCGAACCCTTGACCAGCACGCAAACCTCGCGCGTGAGCTCCGCGTTCACCGCGCGCGCCAGCGCCTCGGTGTCCGCGAACCACTCGCCGCCCGCGCCGAAGGCCTCGACCGCGAGCGCCGAGAGCTTGCCGGTCGCGAACAGCCGGTCGATGCGATGCTTGCGCGCGAACCGGCCCACTTCTTCATGACTCTCGGGCGCGTGATCGCCGAGCTCGCCCATGTCGCCCATGACGAGCCAGCGGCGCGCGTCGACGCCCTCGAGCACCTCGATGCCGGCCTTCATCGAGCTCGGGTTCGCGTTGTAAGAGTCGTCGACGATCCAGGCGCCACTCGGCGCGGTTTTGAGCTGCAATCGGCCAGGAACCGGGCGCATCGTGGCGAGACCGGCGCGCACGTCGGCGAGCGAAGCCCCGGACGCGATGGCGGCGGCCGCGGCGCACAGTGCGTTCTGCACGTTGTGCGCGCCCGCGAGATGCAGCTCGATCGGCGTATCGCCCTGCGGCGAGCGCAGCTCGAAATGCGTGACGAAGCCGTCGGCTCCGATCGCGGTGCGCACGTCGTGCGCGGAGTAGTCGGCCGGATTGCGCTGACCGAACGTCACGACCCGCGCGCGAGTCATGCCGCGCCACAGCGGCAGGAACTCGTCGTCGGCGTTGAGTACGGCCGTATGACCAGGCTCGAGGTCGGCGACCATCTCACCCTCGGCGCGCGCGGCGCCTTCGATGCTGCCGAAACCCTCGAGGTGTTCGGCGCCGGCATTGGTGATGAGCCCCACGGTCGGGCGCGCGAGCTTGCAGAGATCGGCGACCTCGCCCGGGTGGTTGGTGCCGATCTCGATCACGGCGAAGCGATGCGCCGTATCGAGCCGGTGCAGCGTGAGCGGCACGCCGATGTGGTTGTTCAAACTACCGCGCGTCGCCAGCGTCGGGCCGGCCTGCGCGAGGATGGCCGCGGTCATTTCCTTGACCGTGGTCTTGCCGTTGCTGCCGGCGACGCCCACGACGGGCAGCGAGAATTGCGCGCGCCACGCGGCGGACGACCGCTGCAAGGCCGCGAGCGTGTCCTTCACGACGATCTGCGCCATTTTCCCGATGAGGGGGCGATCGCTCACGGTGTCCACCACCGCGCCCGCGGCGCCGGCGTTCTCCGCGGCGATGATGAACTCGTTCGCGTTGAAACGCGGGCCGCGCAGCGCGACGAACAACTCGCCGGCCTTGATCGTGCGCGTATCCGACGACACGCCCGTATAGGCGCGATCGGCGCCCCGCAGGTCGCCGCCACAGGTCTGCGCGAATTCCGCGAGCGTGCGCTTCATGACGCGCTCCCGGCGCGGGCTACGAGCGCGGCCGCGACGACTTTCGCGTCGCTGAACGCGCGGCGTTCGCCGCCCACGATCTGGTAGTCCTCGTGACCCTTGCCCGCGATCACGACGACGTCGCGCTCGCCGGCTTCGCCGAGCGCTTCGCGGATCGCGCGTTCGCGGTCGTGTTCGATGCGATACGGCTTGCCGGCGGGAATCCCCGCGGCGATGCCGGATACGATCGCCTGCGGCGATTCGTTGCGCGGGTTGTCGTCGGTGAGCACGATGTCGTCCGCGAGCCCCGCGGCGATGCCGCCCATGTCCGCGCGTTTGCCCGGATCGCGGTCGCCGCCGCAACCGAACACCACGGCGAGCCGGCCCGCGCAATGCGCGCGCGCCGCCTGCAGCGCCTTCCTGAGCGCGTCCGGTGTATGGGCGTAGTCCACGATCGCCAGCGGCGCGTTGCGTCCGCCGAAGGTTTCCATGCGGCCCGGCGCGGCGTGCACGCGCGCGAGCGCGCGCGTGGCGTCCTCGGTAGTGAGACCCCAGTCGAGCAGGACGGCGACCACGGCCAGCAGGTTGTCGACGTTGAAGTCGCCCACCAGCCCACAGGAGATCGCGCCGGGCCCCCAGCTCGAATCGAATTCGATCTCGATGCCGTGCATCGAGAGCTCGACGTGCATGGCGCGGACGAAACCGTCCACGCTGCGCACGCGTGTCTGGTGCCCGCGGCTGGTCACGATCAGCCGTCCGCGGCCGCGCGGATCCATCGCGAGCTGCCGGCCGAACGCGTCGTCGACGTTGATGATGCGCGACTGCAGGTCGGGCAAGGCGAACAGCCGCGCCTTCGTCGCGCCGTAGTGCTCCATCGTGCCGTGGTAATCGAGGTGGTCGCGCGTGAGATTGGTGAACGCCGCGGTCCGGAAGCGCACCGCGCCGACGCGCGCCTGGTCGATGGCGTGCGAGGACACTTCCATCGCGACGTTCGCCGCGCCGCCCGCGCGCAGGCCGGCCAGCGTGCGCTGCACGGTCACCGCGTCTCCGGTGGTCAGCGCGCTCGACACGAGCGCATGCGGCCGGCCCGTGCCGATGGTGCCCATGTAGGCGGCGGCGCGGCCCGTGAGCTCGAGCGCCTGCGCGAGTAGATAGGCGCAGGTGGTCTTGCCGTTGGTGCCGGTGACGCCGGCCACCGACAGGTGCCGCGACGGCGAGTCGAAGAAACGGTCGGCGATCAGGCTCGCGCGTTCGCGCAGCCGCGGAACGGGCGCCACGACGATCTCGGACGGCAGATCGGGCACCACCGCCACCGGCGCCGGCTCGAACAGCACCGCGCGCGCGCCGTTGGCGACCGCCTGAGGCGCGTATTTCAAGCCGTGCTCGGCCGAGCCGTGCACCGCCAGGAAGGCGCTGCCGGGGCGCGCGGCGCGTCCATCCTGCGTGAGGTCGGTCACCGGGACGTCGCGCGGTAGTTCGGCGAGGCCTTCGACGAGGCTCGCGAGGCTGCGGGAAATGGCGGACGGCGCGTTCATCGGATCGCCACCCTCCGCTCGGGCAGTGTCGAATCGCCGATGGGTGCGTCGGGTGGAACCGCGAGCAGGCGCAACGCGCCGCCCACGACGCCGGAGAACACGGGCGCCGCGACTTCGCCGCCATAGTATTTTCCCGCGCCGGGTTCGTCGATGACCACGACCGCCGCGAGGCGCGGCGCGCTCGCGGGCGCGATGCCGCCGAACACCGCGAGATAGCGATCCGTCGCGTAGCCGCCCGCGGTGGCCTTCCACGCGGTGCCCGTCTTGCCGGCGACGGTGTAGCCCGGAATCGCGGCGCGCTTGCCGCCGCCGTCGGGCGCGACGACGGCCTCGAGCATGTGGATGAGCATGCGCGACGTGTTCGCGTCGAGCACCGGCGCGCCTTCGGGCGGCGAATCGACGCGCAGGAAGGAGACCGGGCGCGACGTACCGTTCGACGCCACCGTCGCGTAGGCGTGCGCGAGCTGCAGCGGCGTGACAGACAGTCCGTAACCGCGCGACATCGACGAGATGCCGACCGGGCGCCAGTGCGAGTAGTGAGGCAGCAGTCCCGCGGACTCGCCGGGATAACCCGAGGTCGTCACCTGGCCGAAGCCGAGCCCGCTCAGGGTGTTGTACATCTGCGCGGGTTCCAGCGCGAGCGCGACCTTGCTCAGGCAGATGTTGGAGCTCTCGGCCAGGCAGGTCGCGAGATCGATCGCGCCGAGGTTGCGGCGGTCCTCGAGTAGTTTGGCTCCGACCTTGATGTAGCCCGGGTTGGTGTCGATGACCGAGTGGTCGTTGAACTTGCCCGACGCCAGGCCCGCCGCGACGACGAACGGCTTCATCGACGAGCCGGGCTCGACGATGTCGGTCACGGCGCGGTTGCGATACGTCCGCGCCTTGAGCTGGTCGCGGTCGTTCGGGTTGTAGGTAGGCTGGTTGACCATTGCGAGCACTTCGCCGGTCGACACGTCGAGCACGATCACGCTGCCGGACTTGGCGCGCTGGTCGCGTATCGCGGCTTTCAACTCGCGGTAAGCGAGGTACTGGATGCGCAGGTCGATCGACAACACGAGATTGCGGCCCGGCCGCATCGCGCGGATCTCCTCGACGTTCTGCACGATCTTGCCGTAGCGATCCTGGATCACGCGTTTCGCGCCGTCTTCGCCGGCCAGCCAGTGATCGAACGCGAGCTCGAGGCCTTCCTGGCCCTGGTCGTCGATGTTCGTGAAGCCGAGGATGTGGCCCGCGACCTCGCCCGCCGGGTAATAGCGGCGGTACTCGCGCATCAGGTAGACACCCGGAATCCCGAGCGCGCGGATCTTCTGCGCCTCCGCCGGCTGCATGTGCCGCACGAGGTACAGGAACTCGCGGTCGAGGTTCGAGGTGAGGCGGCGCGCGATCTCGTTCTTGTCGCGCTTCAATGCTTTCGCGAGCCGCGGCAGCTGGTCGCTCGCGAGCGCGAGCTCCTTCGGATTCACCCACACCGAGTCGACGGGTGTCGACACCGCGAGTGGCTCGCCGTAGCGGTCGGTGATCGTGCCGCGGGTCGCGCTGATCTCCGCGACACGCGAGAAACGCGCGTCGCCCTGGCCCGCGAGGAACTCGTGCTCCTTGAGCTGCAGCTCCACCGCGCGCCACGCGAGTCCGAGCGCGCCGCACACGAGCAACCCGAGCACGAAGTTCGCGCGCCAGCGAAAGCTGCCGGCATCGTCGCGCGCCGAAGGCGCGGACCCGCTCTCGCTCCGCCCGCGGGAATCGCGGCGTTTGCCAGAAAAGATCTTCACGGCGACACCAGCTCGATTTCCTTCGGTGGCGGCATCGCCATCCGCAGCTTGGTGCCGGCCACATTCTCGACGAACGCATGCGTCGACCAGGCGCTCTGCTCGAGCTGCAGCTGGCCCCATTCGATCTCGAGATTGTCGCGCCGGACGTTGAGCCGTTCCAACTCGACGAACAGCTCGCGGGCGCGATGCTTACTGTAGATAGCGCCCGCGGCCGACGCGAGCGCGGCCACCCACAGCACCGGGATCGCGACGACGAGAAGTTTGTTGGTGGTCGCCGACATCTATCTCACCTTCTCCGCGACTCGCAGCACGCTCGAGCGCGCACGCGGATTGGCGGTGAGTTCCTCTTGCGTCGCCCGGATCTTCGAGCCGATCCGCTTCAGCCGCGGCCGCGCCGATTCCGGGATCACGGGCAACCCCGCGAACACCGGGTTCACCGTGGAGTGCGCCTGGATGAACTGCTTGACCGCGCGATCCTCGAGCGAGTGGAAGCTGATGGCCGCGAGGCGTCCGCCGACCGCGAGCAGCCCGAGCGCGCCCTCGAGCGCGCGGCGCAGCTGCCCGAGTTCGTCGTTGACGTGCATGCGCAGCGCCTGGAACGTGCGCGTCGCGGGATGTTTGCCGGGCTCGCGCGTGCGCACGGCGCGCGCGACGAGCTCGGCGAGCTGCAGCGTGGTAGTGAGGGGTTGGGTGTTTCGCGCCGCGACGATGTCTGCGGCAATCCGCCGCGCGAAGCGCTCCTCCCCGAGCGTCGCGATCACCTCGCGAATCTCAGGCTCGCTCGCTCGCGCGAGCCATGCGGAAACCGGTTCGCCGCTCGTCGGATCCATGCGCATGTCGAGCGGGCCGTCCGCCCTGAAGCTGAAACCACGTGTGGGGTCGTCGAGCTGCGGTGAGGAGACGCCGAGGTCGAACAAGATGCCGCGCACGGGCCGGCCCGGAACGAGCTCCGGCACGCGCGCGGCGATATCGGCAAACGGCGCGCCGACGAGCGTAAGCCGCACTTCGTCGGGAAAACGGCGGTGGCCGGCCGCGATGGCCGCCGGGTCCCGGTCGAACGCGAGCACGCGCCCTTCGGGACCGAGTGCCCCGAGGATGAGTGCCGTGTGCCCGCCGCGCCCGAACGTCGCATCGATATATAGGCCGTCCGCCTGTACCGCGAGTGCCTCGAACGCTTCCCGGGCAAGCACCGGTATGTGGGCGTTCGATTCACTCACTGTTTCAAGCGGCTGTCAGTCCGCCCCCGTTTTCTTGCGCCTTGCCACTGGATGGAATCCGCACTGCGGCATTCCATCCCACCCCTAACAAACTTCCGCCCGATCCGTCCGCCTAACTACAGCGTGAGGGAGTCGAGCTCCGCGGAGAGACCCGTTTCCGTGGCCTCGTTCGCGAGCCACAGGGACCGACGCTCGTTCCAGCGCGCCTCGTCCCACAATTCGCAACGGTTGCCTTGACCAATGAGCATTCCGCGCTTCTCGAGCATCGCGAACTCGCGCAGCTCGGGCGTCAGCGACAACCGGCCATGCCCGTCGAGATCCAGCTCGGTGGCATGACCCACCATGAGTCGCTGCAGTCGGCGCGCCTGCGCGTGCAGCGACGGCAGGCTCATCAACTTGCGTTCGATCTGCTCCCAGTCGGGCATCGGATAGATGAGGAGGCACTGATCCCGGTCCACGGTGACGACCAGCTTCCCCTGGCTTCTTTCGAGCGCGTGCTCGCGGTACCGGGTGGGAAGAACCATCCGGCCCTTGTCGTCCAGGGTCACTTTTGCTGCACCGCGAAACATGGATCGACAGGCGTGTTAGGCCCATTTCTCCCCACTTTTTCCCACTTGCCGCCACTATAGAAACGGCCCGGGGCGCGGTCAAGAAATAAGTCACAAAATTTTCTATCGGTGACAGCAACTTACGTAGGTTTTGCCCTACCGCACCGCGCCATCGGAACACACGCGCGCTTACCGATCAGTGGCTTGTCATCGGTACTTCATACAGTGGGTCAGCAGCGGACGGGCTGTATGCCCCTGCGCACGAGCTCGAACGAAGCCCTCCCGACTGTGCGTGAGCGAAGGGATCCAAAGCCAGAACGAAGGAAACAATGGCGGCGGGGTCGTCATTGAGCCATTAATGGCTCAATGAGCTGCCTGGCCCGTTGAATAGTCACAGAAGAGAGTCGGCCTGTAAGCCGGGTTCTGTCGAGGACAGTCATTCCTCTGGAATCGCCGTCACCGGCGACTTCAAGCGGCCTACCCGGAAGCACGGGGGGACACCCGCTGCCACTTGCGTGGCGACTTCCCTATTTGGCCTTGCTCCAGGTGGGGTTTGCCGTGCCGTCCGTGTTGCCACGTCCGCGGTGCGCTCTTACCGCACCGTTTCACCCTTGCCAGCTTCATTGCTGAAGCTTCGGCGGTTTGCTTTCTGTTGCACTTTCCGTCGGCTCACGCCGCCCAGGCGTTACCTGGCACCTCGTCCGCAGGAGCCCGGACTTTCCTCCACATTTCGCGAGAAATGCAGCGACCGTCCGGCCGACTCCGCGCGCACCATAACGGCATGGGATCGCAGGTACAAGGTCGCGCG
>JAEZCN010000005.1 GCA_023433515.1 Pseudomonadota bacterium | reverse complement strand
GTCCACGGCCGGATGCTCGAGATGTTCGCGTCGCGAGCCCTTGGTGTCCCAGTGCCGCACGCCATACACCCAGCGCACGCCCGCCTCCTTCGCGGCATCGAGCATGCGCGAGTTGTCGTCTGCGAACAGGCTACGAGCGGGCTCGAAGCCGAAACGCGCCCGCGCGGCGCGCCAGAACTCCGGCCGCTCCTTCGGCGCCCCGAACTCCTGCGAGGAAACCGCTTCGTCCAGCCGGTCGAGCACGCCGGTCTGCTCGTGTTTCACCGCCAATGCGATCGGATGCGAGTTCGTGAGCAGCACCAGGCGCTTGCCCATCGAACGCATGCGCGCCAGGAAATCCTGCGCGCCCGGCAGCCAGGCCACGTGACTGCGCACCTCGCGGTGCAGGCTCGCCACGTCGATGTCCAGCGTGCGCGACCAGTAGTCGATGTCGTACCACTCGAGCGTGCCGCTGCGGCCCGCGAAGCGCCTCGCGATCTCGGCATACGCCTCGTGCAGGTCCAGCCCGTGCGCGACGGCGAATCGCTGGGGGATCAGGTCCCGCCAGATGTGATTGTCGTAGGCCTGGTCGAGCAGCGTGCCGTCGAGATCCAGCAGGACCGTATCGATCGTCGACCAGTCCGGCCGGGGAATGTGCGCGCTCATGGGCGCGCATGATACGGATCGTCCGGCGCCCCGCACGCCCTGGTGCGGACCAATTCCGGTGGGCCATGGCGGCCGGGGGTACAATACGCCGCTCACATGGACGCGAGTTCCGAGCCCCTGGTCGACTTCCACACGCACAGCGACCACTCCGACGGAGTGCTGTCGCCCGAGGCACTGGTGGAGCGCGCCCGTACGCGCAACGTCGGCACCCTGGCGCTCACCGATCACGACACGACTGCCGGTCTCGCCGCCGCCGGCGTCGCCTGCGCCCGGGCCGGCATCCGCTTCATTCCCGGTGTCGAGTTGTCGGCGATGTGGCACGGCCAAACCATCCACGTGGTCGGACTCGAAGTCGACACCGTCCATGCCGGGCTTCGAACCCATCTCGACTCCGTCCGCGCACGGCGACGCGAGCGACTCGCGGAGATCGGCGAGCGGCTCGAGAAGCGCACGCGCCTGCCCGGCCGGCAACTCGCCACGCTCGCGGGCGAATCACCATCGCCGACGCGACTGCACCTGGCGCGGCTGCTCGTCGAACACGGGCACGCCCGGGACACCCAGGAGGCGTTCGATCGATGGCTCAACCGTGACCGCCCCGGCCACGTGCCCGCGGAGTGGCCGGCGTTCGATGCGGTCATGGCGGTACTTCGCGACAGCGGCGCGCTCGCCGTACTCGCGCACCCACACCGGTACCGCCTGTCGTCCGGGAAACTGCGCGAGCTCGTATCCTTGTTCGCGCAGGGCGGCGGCAAGGCCCTGGAGGCCAGCATGGCGGGCATGAGCCTCAACGACGCCGATCGCATCGCCTCGCTCTGCCGGAAGTTCGGCCTGCACGCCTCCATGGGCTCCGATTTCCACGACCCGTCCGTGCCGTGGAATCCCCTCGGCCGCTGGCTTAAGCTTGCCGCCGGTCTGGAACCGGTGACTCAGCTCCTGAGGACGCCTTCACTCCGATGAGCGACATCGAAGATCAGGACAACGTCGATCGCGAGCTTTTCAAGAACGTCGAAAAGCTGCGGGAACTGCGCATCGCACACCGCGACCTCGACGAGGTCATTGCCCGCCTGTCGCTCGACTTCCAGTCGGACCAGCTCCAGATCAAGCGCCTCAAGAAACGCAAACTCATGCTCAAGGATCAGATCACGCGGCTCGAAAGCGAGCTGATCCCCGATCTGAACGCCTGACCCTCCGGCCAGACGCGACGTGAAGAAGTTCTTCGAGCAGCTCACAACGCCTGAAATCATGGCCGAAGTCATCGCCGTCATCATGGCGGCGATTCTCGCCGTGGCCCTGGCGAGCTACATCAAGCGCTACCTGCGGCCGCTCGCGGCTCGCTCGGATCTGGGCCGCTGGCCGCGCCAGCTCATCATCGCCGGCATGGTGCTGGCGCCCTCGTTCTTCGGCATCGTCATCATCCTCGGCGTACGCGTGCTGTTCGGCACCGTCAACCTGCCGACCTCGCTGATCGACACCGCGATGGGCCTCGTGACGGTGCTCGTGCTCGTGCGCCTCGGCGTGCACGTGCTGTCGGTCTCGCTCGGCCCGAACAGCTGGATCCGCTCCTGGGAGCTGCGCATCACATTCGTGATCTGGGCCGCGATCGCGATGCAACTGTTGGGCTGGTTCGACGGCCTCGAGCGCACGCTCGACGGCGTCGACCTCGTGCCCGGCCGCGCCAAGTTCAGTCTCTGGCAGCTGCTCAAGGGCATCGTCGTCCTCGCCGGGTTCCTGATCGTCACGAGCCTGGTCGCGCGCACCATCGAGCGGCGCGTGATGAAGCTCGAAGGCATCGCGATCTCGACGCGCATCGGCATCTCCAAGTTTTCGACGTTCGCGCTGCTCACGATCGGTGTGCTGCTCGGCATCAACGCCTCGGGCGTGGATCTCACGACGCTGACGGTGCTCACCGGCGCGATTGGTCTGGGTCTCGGCTTCGGCCTGCAGGCCATCACCAGCAACTTCGTCTCCGGCTTCGTGCTGCTGCTGGACAAATCCATCAAGCCCGGCGACGTGATCAGCTTCACGGGCACCACCGGCACCAGCACCGAGAACTTCGGCTGGGTGCAGGAACTGCGCGGCCGTTACATCGTCGTGCGCGACCGCGACGGCGTCGAAACGCTGGTGCCGAATCAGAACCTCATCACGAATTCGGTCATCAACTGGAGCTATTCTGACCAGCGCGTACGCATCCGGCTGCCCGTGATGGTGAGCTACAAGGACGACCCCGAGCTCGCGCTGCAGGTGCTGCTGGACGCCGCTGCGCACCACCCGCGCATCCTCAAGGATCCGGGCCCGGTTTCGCGCCTCATGAGCTTCGAGAATTACGGCATGCGTGTCGAAGTACGCTTCTGGATCCGCGACCCGATGAACGGCGTGAACAACGTCCGTTCCGACGTGAATCGTGAAATCTGGCGGCTGTTCAAGAAACACGGAATCACGATCCCCGTGCAGCAGCACGACGTTCGGATGATTCCAGCCGAGTGAGTCCGGCCCGATGAGCCTGCTCGTCAGACCTGGACTCGAGATTCCGGACGCGGACCTCGAGGTCGCGTTCATTCGCTCGGCCGGCCCCGGTGGCCAGAACGTCAACAAGGTGGCCTCGGCCGTACAGCTGCGGTTCGCACTCGAGCGGAACAGGACGCTGCCGCCCGACGCGAAGACGCGCCTCAGGCACCTCGCGGGCCAACGCGTCACGGACGCCGGCGATCTCCTGATCGTCGCGCGCACCTCGCGCAGCCAGGAACACAATCGCCGCGACGCGGAAGCGCGCCTGCTCGATCTCGTGCGTCGCGCACTGATCGCGCCCAAGAAGCGGCATGCGACCAAACCCACGCGTGCATCGAAAGAGAAGCGCCTGTCATCGAAGGCGCGCACGCAGAAAATCAAACGACTCAGAGGAGGAGTTCGATTCGATGACTGAAGCCGTGAAAGTCATGAACGTCTGGCGAGAGAAGCTGGTCGCATGTGGCATTCATTTCCTTGCGACCCTGGTGCTCGCGGTGGTCGCCGCGACATTGATATTCTTCGTGTGGTATCCCCCGCCGTTCTCGCGGATGCTGGGCGGCGAGGAACTGTTCCTGCTGGTCGTCGGCATCGACCTGGTGCTGGGGCCGCTGATGTCGCTGGTGATCTACGACAGTCGCAAATCCCGGCGCGCACTGATCATCGACTACTCCTTCGTCAGCGTGGTCCAGATCGCGGCGCTGATCTACGGCGTCTGGATCATGTCCGGCGCCCGCCCCGTCTACGTCGCGTTCGTGAAGGATCGTTTCGAAGTCGTGCAGGCCTCGGACCTGACTCCCGAGGAACTCGCCGCCGCGCGCGATCCGCGGTTCGCGACCCGGCCGCTCACGGGCCCGCGCTTCGTCTCGGTCGTGGTCCCGGAGGAGGACAAGAAACTCGCGATGAGCAAGACGATGGAAGGCAAGGACATGCACGTCCTGCCGCGCTTCTACGTACCGTTCGAGGCCGAGCTGGCCAACATGCAGCGCCGCGCGAAGACCCTGGAAGAGCTCGTCGAGAAACATCCCAAGGTCGAGCCCGAGCTCGAAAAGGCCAGACGCGAAGCCGGGATCCCCGTGGAGCACCAGCGCTGGCTGCCGCTGCACCACAGCCAGGGATTCTGGACCGTGGTGATCGACGAGCGTACGGGGCAACCTGTGAGCTACGTCGACTTCGATCCGTATTAGTTAGTCCGCGATGCGCGACGTGAGCGCCGCGCCGGTCCATTCGGCGCCGCTCTCGAACACGATGCGCAGCGTCGAAGCGTCGGGGATCAGGCCGAGATAACCCTCGAGCGTGATCGCATCCTCGCCGTCGAGCGTGCCGATGCGCAGCGAGTCGTCGACGCGCTGCAGGGTCAGGTTGTCTCCGTCGAGCCCGGGACCGAGCCGCAACGCGACGCGCCCGCTCGTCCACCAGTCCTGGATGGACGCGCTGCCCGAGCCGCGGCGCAGCGTGTAATCGTTGCTGGCCGGCGCTTCGCCGGATTCCAGTTCCTCGTTCTCGGCTTCGATGCCGATGCGGAACTGGCCGCTGCGCTCCAGCTCGTCGAGATACTGCTCGGCCTCGGGGAGGTACGACAGGTCGAGCATCGTGGTGGCCTTGTTCGAATTCTTCATGTCGCGTGGACTTTCTCCAGAGCGGGCGTCCCTGTCCATAGGACGGCGGCGACTCGCGCGCCGCGATTGTGCGAAAAGCCCACGACGAGTCGTGTTATGTCGCACCGGGACCGCGCAACTGGTTAGATAGGCAGGGGTTTCCCGCAGGCCGTCAGCGTTTGCGGCGCTTCTCGAGGGCCGTCTTCTGGTCGACGTACGCGCGACCTATCCACTGCGCCGCGTTGAAGTTCGTGCCGCCGTATTTCTCCTCGAATTCCTTCGTCGGCCGGGCCTCGAGCACCTGCTCCTGCGTCCTGCCGGACTTCACGAGCTTCGCGACGCGGTCGCGCACGGTGACCAGCATGTCGTGGTAGGCCTGCAGCTCCGCCTTGTTGCCGATCGGGCCGTGTCCGCGGATCACCTTGGTCTGATCGTCGATCATGCCGAGCACTTTCGCGTGGGCCGCGATGAACCCGTCGAGGGTCCCGCCGTTGTTGCCGTCGATGAACGGGAATCCGCCGGTGAAGACGTCGCCCATGTGCACGATGTTGGCCTTGCGGAAGCGGATCAAGATGTCCGTTTCGGTGTGCGCGTTCGGCAGGTGCGTGAACTCGAGATCGTCGTCGTTGAAGTGCAGCGTCGCGGCGTTCGCAAACGTCACGACGGGCAGAGCCTCGCGGGCGCGCGCGGGAATCGTCTGGTTGTTCGATGGATTGACCTGCGCGGCGCCGAGACGCTTGCGCACGTTCTCGTGGGCGATGATCACCGCGCCGGCCTTGCCGAAGCCGTCGTTGCCGCCGGTGTGATCGCCGTGAAGGTGCGTGTTGATCACGAAGCTCACGGGCTTCTCGGACAACATCGCGACCGCCGCGCGGATCTTCGGCACCATGTCGGCGAACTGATCGTCGATGATCGCCGCGCCGTCCGGGCCCACCGTGAGCCCGATGTTGCCGCCGCGGCCGAACAGCACGTAGATGCCGGGTGCGACTTCGACCGTTTCGATTTTCACCTCAGGCGGCGTCTGCTGCGCGAGCGCGCCGGCGGCGCAACCCGCCGCGACCAGGCCAAAAACCCATCGAGTGATCCGCAGCTTCATCGTTCGTCTCCCAGGTTCCTGTGGGGGTGACGTCGCGCCCCGGGGTATCCGTTACTTCGAGCCTTCGGCGGCCACGCGCCGCATGAGATTCCAGAGGCCTTCGACGTGTTCATGTTCGGTCGCGGCCGAGCCGATCGACACGCGCACCGCCCAGCGCCCGTCGATGAGCGCGGGCGTGAGATAGGCCTCTCCCGACTCGTTGACCGCCTGCGCCCAGGCGCGCGTGTGCGCGTCGACGGCCGCGGCGTCGAGGCCGGGCGGCTCGTGGCGCGCCACGAGCGTCTGCAGCCGTACGGGCGCCACCACCTTCCAGTGAGGCTCCCGCGCGATTTCGCCGGCCAGCCAGCGCGTCTGCGCGAGGTCGCGGCGGATGCGCGCCTGCAGTCCTTCGACGCCCTGGTCGCGGATCACGAACCACATCTTGAGCGCGCGCATGCGGCGGCCGAGCGGCACGCCCCAATCGCGGTAGTTCTTCACCTGGCCATCCGCCGCCGTCTGCAGGTAGCTAGGATTGGTGGACATCACGCGCACCAGGAACTGCGCGTCGCGCACGAAGTAGGTGGAGCAGTCCATCGACACGCCCAGCCACTTGTGCGGGTTCACGACCAGGGAATCCGCGCCTTCGACGCCGTCCCAGAGCTCGCGGCACTCGGGCAGGATCATCGCGCTGCCCGCCATCGCGGCATCCACGTGCAGCCACAGCTCCTCGCTGCGCGCGACCTGCGCGATCGCCGCGAGCGGATCGAAGGCCGTGGTCGCGGTCGTGCCGCAGGTGGCGACGACGGCGCAGGGCTCGCGACCCGCCGCGCGGTCCTCGAGGATCGCCGCGGCCAGCGCAGCCGGGCGCATGTCGAAGTTCTCGTCGACCGCCACGACGTGCAGGTTCTCCCGGCCGAATCCCGCGAGCATCGCGGCCTTTTCGACCGAGCTGTGCGCGTGGGCGGTGACGTAGATCATGAGCGGGCGTCGCTCGCTTTGCAGGCCGCCCCGCGTGGCCGCGTGGTTCGTCGCACGCTCGCGCGCGCACACCAGCGCGACGAAGGTCGCGGTCGACGCGGTGTCCTGGATGACGCCGGACCAACGCTCGGAGAGGCCGAGCATCTGCCGCCACCAGTCGAGGCACACCTCCTCGAGCTCGGTCAGTGCCGGGCTCGACTGCCAGTTGAGGCCCAGCTGCCCGAGCCCCGTGCTCGCGAGATCGCCGAGCACCGCTGCCGGCAGGCCGTTGGACGGGAAATAGCCGAAGAAGCGCGGATCCTGCCAATGCGTGCAGGCGGGCAGGATCAATGCGTCGAGGTCGCGCCTGATATCCGCGAAGGGTTCGGACTTGCGTGGCGGCTGTTTCGGCAACGCATCGCGCAACTCGCCGGGCGCGCCGCGCGCCATGACCGGAAACTCACCGCGCACCACTCGCTCCCGGTAGTCCGCGATCCAGTCGACCAGTTCGTGGCCGGCGCGGCGAAACTCGTCGGGCGTCATGGGGGCAGCCCCCTTCCAGCCCCCTTCCAGAACCACGCCGCGAGCGCGGGCAGCAGGATGATCGCGCCGAGCATGTTCACGAAGAACATGAAGGTCAGCATGATGCCGATGTCGGCCTGGAACTGCAGCGGCGAGAACACCCAGGTCACGACGCCGATGGCGAGCGTTATGCCCGTGAAGATGATCGACGCGCCGGTCACCTTCATCGTGTTGCGATACGCCTCGTGCACGGGCTGTCCCGCGCGCAGGTACTCCTGCATGCGGCTCCAGAGATAGATGCCGTAGTCGACGCCGATGCCGGCGCCGAGCGCCACCATCGGCAGCGTGCTGAGCTTCAGGCCGATCCCGACGATCGCCATCACGGCGTACACGAGGATCGACACCAGTGCGAGCGGCAGGAACACGAGTATCGCGCCGAGCAGCGAGCGGAACGTGAGCAGGCACATGAGGATCACGGCCGCGAACACCCAGCCGAGGATCTGGTATTCCTTCGCCTTCACCGTCTCGTTCGTCGCGGCCATGACGCCGACGTTGCCGGCCGCGAGGTCGAACGTGGCGTTCGCCTGCGGATTCTGGTCGCGCCAGTCCTTCACCGCCGCGACCACGCGTTCGATGGTCTCCGCCTTGTGATCGCCCAGGAAGAGCATCACGGGCACGACGTCGCAGTCCGCGTTCAGCAGCCCGGTGCTGGTTTCGATGTAACGCGTCGACTGCGTGAGCTGGTTGGCTTCGCGCGGGATGTTGCGCCACTTCAAACTACCTTCGTTCCAGCCCGCGATCGCGATCTTCGCGACCAGCGGCAGCGACATCGCCTCCTGCACGCCTTCGACGTTGCGCATCGTCCAGGTGAAGTCGTCGACCGCCATCATGAGCCCGTGGCTGGTGCACACCGGCTCGGTGGCTTCGACGATGACGGTGAGGATGTCGACGCCGATCGAGAACTTGTCCGTGATGATGTCGCTGTCCCGGTTGTAGCGCGAATCCGGGCGCAGCTCCGGCACGCCCGACTGCGTATCGCCGATGGGCGTCTCCCGGCCCTTCCAGGCGCCGAGCACGCCGAGAACGACGGATACCGCGATGATGACCGCCGCGGGCCCCTTGTTGGTGATGTTCGCGAGCTTGTCCCAGAGCTCGGCCAGCTGCTGTTGCCGCGCCTCCACGCGCGAGCGGTACTTGTCGTCCCACTTCACCCACGAGACGAGCACGGGCAGCAGGATCAGGTCCGTGAGGATCACGATGGCCACACCGATGCTCGCGGTGATGGCCATTTCCTGCACGACGCGCACGGGAATGAGCAGGATCGTGATGAAGCCGACCAGGTCCGCGAGCAGCGCGATGATCGCCGGCATGAGCAGCAGCCGGAACGTCTGGCGCGCGGCCGCCTCGCTGCCGAGGCCCGCGACCGCGGCCTCCTTGACCGCGCTGATCTTCTGCACGCCGTGCGAAACGCCGATCGCGAAGATCAGGAACGGCACCAGCAACCCCAGCGGATCGATGCCGAACCCGAGCAGCACGAGCGTGCCGAGCTGCCAGATGACCGCGATGATCGAGCAGACGATGGGCACCACCGCCACTTTCAGCGACTGCACGTAGTACCAGACGGCGAGCAGCGTGAGGAAGATCGTGATCACCGCGAACAACACGACCGACATCGCGCCGTCGGCGATGTCGCCCACGACCTTGGCGAAACCGATCATGTGCACGTCGATCCCGGACCCGGTCGCCTGCACGATGACCTTGTTGCCCTGGATCTTGTCGCGCACGCGCTCCTCGAGCTCGCGCGCCACCTTGATCGGATCGATGGGTTTTCCGGTCGCGTCGTTCTCGAGGACGATGGCCGAGATCAGCGCGCCCGAAAAATCGTTCGCCACGAGCCGTCCGCGGATGCCGGCCTTGAGGATGTTCTCGCGAACCCGCGCCAGCGATTCCGGCGTCGGCACGAATTCCGAATCGACGACGTTGCCCGCCTCGATGCCGTCCTCGACGACTTCCATGTAACGCACGTTGGGCGTGAACAGCGACTGCACGCGCGCCCGGTCGATGCCGTCCATCACGAGCACTTCGTCGGTCGCGAGCTTGAGCGCGTCGAAGAACCCCGGCTGGAACATGTTCCCGTCTTCGGCGATCAGCGCGATGAGCACGCGGTTGGCGCCGCCGAACTCCGCCTGGTGCTTCATGAAGGTCTGCATGTACTCGTGCCGGAGCGGCAGCTGCTTCGTGAAAGCCGCGTCGATGTGCAGCCCGCGCACCGCGACCAGCATCATCGCCGCCGTGACGAGCGCGAACAGCACGAGGATCGTGCGACGGTGGCCGAAGATCACGCGCTCGAGCGTGCCCGCCAGTTTCGAATCCGCCCCGCTTCCGCCCGTGCCCGCCATCCTAACTACCCGCGCCCGTGTCCAGGCGGATGATGCGCACGCCGCCTTCGCCGGCCACGATGACCGCGCCCGCGGCACCCGGCAGCAAGGCCGAGATTCCCTTGCGGTCGTCCTGCTGCGTCAGCCGGAACGTCTCGCCCGCATCGGAAGAGACCAGCAGCACGCCGGCGAGCCCCCCGATGATGACGCGCAGATCGTTGACCGCCACGCCGTCTGTGAGCATCGCGGTGGTGTGCGACTGCAGCTCGTACCAGGTATCGCCACCGTCCGCGGACCGGAAGAGGTGACCACGCAGTCCGAACGCCAGCAGTCCTTCGCCGCGGATCGGCACGAGCCCGAACAGGCTGCCCTCGTATGGGGACGGCAGCGCGCGCCAGTTCGCGCCGCGATCGTCGGAGCGATAGAGCTGTCCGCCCTCGGCGGCGATGTAGAGCCGCGGCCCGACACCGACGATCCGGTTGAGATGATAGTCGGGAAGCAGTTCGCCTTCCTCGAGCGGGGGGGCCTTCGGGTCCGGCGGCGCAGCGAACTTGCTGACCTGCCAGGTCCGGCCGCCGTCGTTGGTCGTGAGATATGCGCCGTACGCGCCGACGGCGATGCCGCTCACGCGGTTCGCGAACCACAGGTCGAGCAACGGCTGTTGCGCTTCGGGCGCGAAGTGCGTGCGTGTCCAGGTCTCGCCGCCGTCCACCGTCTTGAGGATGGTCTCGTCGTGACCGACGGCCCAGCCGTATTCCTCGTCGGCGAAGAACACCGCCGTGAGCATCGTGCGGGTCGGAACGCTCTTTGCCTGGCGCCAGGACGCGCCCTGGTCGTCGGACAGCAGCACGTGACCGCGCTCCCCTACCGCGACGATGCGCTGCCCGGCACGCGCCAGATCGAGCAGCAGGGAGGAACTGGCGAGCGGCGCGATACGCGCGGGCTGATCGGCGGCATCGACGGAGTCGAGCACCGCGGCGTCCTGCGCGAGCGCACCGCCACCCGACGCCAGCGTCGCGACCAGTGCGAGGCCGAGCCACTGCCTCATCCGCCATCCCCTCGCAGGTGTTTCCGTTGACTACAAAGTAAACGGGCCGGGTGGTTCAAGTCCACCCGGCCCGCGATTTCCTAACTAGCGACTAGCGGACTCCGCGACGCTGCAGGGCCGCCGGCTGATAGTCCGCGATGGTGCGCTTCTGCGAGAAGTCGCGGCTGCGCGGCTCTTCGTTGTCGAGACCCAGCGCGAGGTAACGGCCGTTGGTCAGGTCGTAGACCGTCTCGAGCACCGTCCACAGCGCAGGCACGTCGTAGAAGTTGATGACGTGGCCTTCCTGGACGCGGAACAGCTGTCCGCGGCTGTCGTAGCAGTCGACCGCGAGGATCTGCCAGCTGTCCTCGTCCACGTAGAGCGTGCGGCGCGTGTACAGGTGGCTCTGGCCGGACCTGAGCTTGGATTCCACCACCCACACGCGGTGCAGCTCGTAACGCGCGAGATCCGGGTTGATGTGGTTCTTCTTGAGGATGTCGGTGTACTTGAGCGTGTTCGAGTGCAGCTTGTAGCTGTTGTACGGCACGAGCATTTCTTTCTTGCCGACCAGCGTCCACTCGTAGCGCTCGGGCGAACCGTTGTACATGTCGAACTGGTCCGACGTGCGCAGGTTGTCGGAGTTCGTGCCGGGGTTGTCGAACGCGACGTTCGGCGCGCGGCGCACGCGGCGCTGCCCGGGGTTGTAGACCCACGCGCGGCGATTCTCGACCGACTGGTCCAGCGTTTCCTGCACCAGCAGTACTTCACCCGCGAGGCGCGCCGGCGCGGTGGTCTCCTGGATGAAGTATGCGATGGTGTTGTTGAGGTTCTCGGACTTCGCGCCCGGGAGGCTGTACGCAACCATGGTCTCGTCGTGGAACTTGACCATGGTGTACGAGCCGCTCGCGGTCACCGGCGCCTGGCCGATGTTGCGCACGATGACGTCGCCACGATAACGCAGCACGTGATTCCAGAAGACCTCGACGCCCGATTTCGGGATCGGGAATGGAACGCCCTCGCCCGCCTTCACGACGCCATTGCCGTCCTTGGCGAGCTCCGCGGTGGTGGCGATGCGCTTCGTCGCGTCGTAGATGCGCTGCGGCGAGGCGGCGCTGCGATGCGTCGGGTACACGATCATCTTGAAGCTGTTGCGATAGGTCTGGAGCAGCTTCTTGTGGCCTTCGGTCAACTTGTCCGCGTACTGACCCATGTTCGCGGCGGTGACCGTGTATAGCGGCTTGTCGTTCGCGAACGGATCGGGGTGATGCTGACCGGGCTTGAAGTTCGGGAAGCCCGCCTGCGCCGGTGAGGTCAGGCCACCGTCCCAGGCCGGGATGGAACCGTCGGCATTGCCGGCCTTTTCCGCGCCCAGCGGCGTGAGCTCGGCACCGAGCTTCGCGGCTTCGGCCGCGGATACGGCCGCCATCGCGTTCACGCTCAAGAGCAATCCCGCGGCGAGCGCGGCGGCGGCGGACATCAGGGATTTTCTGGTCATTATCTTTACCTCGTCGCGGTCAGAACGAGAATTTGAGAGTGGCCGCGACGAAGTCGCGGTCGTTCAGGTCGTTCCAGCGTCCGGCACCGCCGAACTTGGTCCACGACATATCGATCTCCCATTTGGCCATCAAGTTCGCCGCCACGCCCAGGGTCAGACCGTATCGGCCGTCGACGAAGTTGCCGCCGGGGCCAGGCGTCGTGCCCTTGACGTCATGCTGCCAGTTGAAGCGCGGCAGCACGTTCCACGGGCCCATGAGGCCGGGGTACTCGAGGCGGCCCGCGATGCGATAACCGTACGAGGTGGCATCGGCGAAGCGGTTCTGCGGCTCGACCAGGTCGAGCCCGAGACATTGCGCCGTTGGCAGCGTCGGACAGTGCCGACCGCGCAGCTCGGAGTTGCCGCTCACGTTGGTCGCGGGGCCGTTGAAGCGCAGGCCGCGGCCATTCGGTCCGCCCGTGAGCTTGTCGGGCATGTCCTCGACGTGCGTGAGACCAGCCTCGGCGACGACCACCATCTGCGCGGCCCTGAGCACGTTGGTGAACGTCTTGGTCGCCGTGAATTGCACCTGGTAGGTGTCGTAGAGATCCCAGCCCTGGACGACACTGTCGAGGCCGAAACCACCGAGCTGGCCGCAATGCGTGAGCGTGGATGCGGCCGCATTGCCCTCCGGGCAGGTGGTCGGCAAGGGCGTACCGCGCAGCACCGCCAGGTTCTGCTCCAGGGGTGTCAAAGCCGCGAACAGCAACTCGACGTCGTCGAATTGCAGCGGCACGTCCTGTCGATAGGCGACTTCGCCCTGCAGCGCGATGCCACCCCACTGCAGCTGCGTGTTGAAGGACAGGCCGATGAGCTTGATGTCCTCGGGATACTCGGTGTAGTAACCCGCCGTGAGTGCGTATTCGTGGGTCGCGATGTTGCTCGCCTGGTTGGTCACGTCGCCCTGGGAGAGGAACGTGTTCGCGCCGACCGCCGCGTACTGCGTCGCCTGCTCGAGCGTGAGATTGCCGCCCGCGGCCGCGGAGCGCGCGACACCGAGATTGGCCGCGGTCGCGATCGCGGCCGTCGGCGACAGTCCCGCGGCGATGGCCTGCGCCGCGCCACCCACCGCGTTCAACGCGCCGAAGGCGTTGCCGATGCCGCGCTGGGAACCGGTACGGCCCGAGATCAGCGGCAGACGGCTGTGGTAGTTCAGGAAGTAGAGACCGAACTCCGTGCCGTTGTTGAAGCCCTGAGCGTAGTACTTGAGGCTCAAGCCGAATTGCCCGTCGTCATCGGGCTCGATCGTGTCCAGCCGGTTCACGGTCTGGAAGTTCTCGATGTACGGACCGCCGAGCGGCCGGAAGTCCACGCCCATGTCGGAGAACGAACCGAAGCCCAGCACGACCTTGCTGCCCCCGGTGGCCGCGAAGTCGTTGTTGCTGAAATAGGATCCGGACGGTTCGGGAACCGTCGAGTTCCAGTCGGTGATGTAGATAGCCTGCGCGGAGAACGCGTCGGTGAACTGCACGCTGAAGTTGACCATCTCCTGCGGCAGGAACGCCTCCTTGAGCTCGGCGCCCGGCACGCGCAGGGCCGACACGTCGAAGTGGTTGATGACGTTGATGCCCTGCTGGATGAAGGTGCTCTCGCCCCAGCTCACCGCCTGGCGGCCGAGGCGCAGCTCGGCAGGCATGCTGCCGAGGTTGAATTTCGCGTAGACGAAAGCGTCGAGCAGTCGCGTGTAACTTTCGACGAGGTCTTCGGACCGGTCGGACAGCGGCGTGCGCTGCGTGTCGCCGGCGGCATCGTCGTAGAGCGCCGAGGCGCGCACGAAGGCGCCGAAATTGCGTGAGTTCAGCGACAGCTCGGTGAGGACCTTGAGCGCCCGGCTGTACATGTCCGTGCCGTAATTGAGATTGCCGTCGTCGATGTTGGGCGACCGGCCGCAGCCACCATTCGCGATCGCGATGAGCCGACAGTCGCGCTCTTCGATGCGCCAGGCCTGGCCGTACGTGAAGGTGGTGTCCCAGCTGCCGCTGAGCGTCCCTTCATCGTTCTGGAAATCCCATGCGTAGGAGGCGGGCGACGCGAGTGCCAGCGTCGCGACGATCGGAAGCGAACGTACGACGTATCGCCGGATCAGATCGTTTCTCATTCACTTTCCCCTGAAGACCGCGGAACCGCTGCGAGTCGCGAGGTAAAGGCAGCCATACCGGTGGCCGTGAACATCTTAATGTTGCCGCACCGCTGCTCCCCTCGCGGATCGCAGCGCGGCCTTGTTGCGGACCAGTATAGCAGCGGCCTCCCTGCCCAAAGCTAGGGCACCAGCGCGGGACGATCCCATGGCCATTCCCGAGATAGTTGGACGGGGTTCGTCCTAGACCTGCGTGACCTGCAGGATGCTGTGCCGGATCTGTTCCGACAGGACGAGCTGGGCGTCCGCCGCGACACGGACCAGGACCTCGTCGAATTCGAGGTTGCCGCCCTCGCCCGTGCGGATGACGCGCCGTTCGCGCAGCAGGTCGATGAAGTTCTGGAACAGCGCCTTGTCGAAGAATTCCGGCGAGTTGAACCCGTAGAGGATGTTGATGTGCTGGGCAGCGAGCTGGCATTGCTGCTCGAGCGCCTTCTGGGTGATCACGCCGCTGCCGGCACGCAGCATCAGTGAGATGGCGAGGTAGTAGCGTTCGATGGTCTGGATCGTCGCCTGGGCGAGCATCGAGAGCTGCTGCGCGGCCGGCGACCCGGGCGGCGGGCGATGCCAGACCGTACGGTCCTCGTTCGGGTGCAGCACGCCGAGTTCGCCGAGCGCAGCAAGGATCTCATCGACGACGCGCGCGAGCTCGTCTTCCCTCCAGCGCAGGAAAAGCTCGGAGGCCACGTAAGGGTAGATACGCCACGCGAGCCGCTGGATGTCCTCGGTGCGCAGCATGGAGTTGCCGATGAACGCACAGGCCACCAGCGACGGCAACGCGAACAGATGGAGAACGTTGTTGCGGTAGTAAGCGATGAGCTGCGCGCTCTCTTCGCTCATCTTGATGATGTCGCCCAGTTTCTGGGGCAGGCGCGAGACGATCTTGAGCGAGACGCCGTATTCGACGATCTCGGCCGACGTGGCGCTGGTGACCGTGACGCGGGGGCCGTAGGGCCAGCCGCGCAGCAGCTTGAGATACAGGTCGAGCTGGCGCAGCAGTACGCTTTCCGGCAGTGCACCGCGCGGGCTCGCGAACAGCGCGGTGGCCAGCAGGTTGATGGGCGTGACGGCCGCGGCCGCGTTGATGCCGCGCATGATCCTCGAGGCCAGCTCCCCGACCAGCGCGTTGACGGCGGGCAGGCGCGTGTCGTCGTCGAAACGTTGCTGGCGCCAGGTCGGCATCGTCTCGTTCAACAGGTCGTCGAGCCGGATGGGTTCGCCGACGTTTACGTGGACCGTCCCGAACCGTTCGCGCAGCACGCGCAACGACATCAGCAGGTCCCACCAGCTTTCTTTTTTCTTGGCCGCGCCGGACAACTCGGAGATGTAAGTGTTCGCCTCGACGATGCGCTCGTAACCGAAATACACCGGCACGAACACCACGGGGCGTACCGGATCGCGCAGGAAGCTGCGCACGGTCATCGACAACATGCCGGTCTTGGGCTGCAGCAGCCGGCCGGTGCGCGAGCGGCCGCCCTCGATGAAATATTCGATCGAGTGCCCGCGCGCCATGATGGCCGCGAGATATTTCATGAACACGACGGTGTACAGCGCGTTGCCCGCGAAACTGCGGCGGATGAAGAACGCGCCGCCCTTGCGCAGCAGCCGGCCGATGACCGGGATGTTGAGATTGATGCCGGCCGCGATGTGCGGGATCGCATAGCCCTGGTGATAGATCACGTAGGAAAGCAGCAGGTAGTCCATGTGGCTGCGGTGGCAGGGCACATACACCACCTCGTTGCCTTCCGAAACCTGTTTGAGCGTCTCCGCGTGGTTGAATTTCACGCCGTCGTAGACGCGGTTCCAGACCCGGCCGAGCAGTTTCTCGGCGATCTGCACGAACGCGTGAGAATAGTTAGCCGCGATCTCGAAGGCGTACTTGCGCGCCTGCAGCAGGCCCGGACGATAGCGGTCGTGTTTCTCGCGCGCATCGGCCGCGACCACGGCGCGCACCGCGCGTCCGCGCAGCACCTGCGCGACGATCGTGCGGCGGTGCGAGAGATCGGGTCCGATGCGCGTGGCGCGCTGGCGGCGCAGGATGCCGCGCAGCTGCCGGGTCACCCTGCGCGCCTGGTCGGTGGCGGGCGCGGCATCGAGCAGGGAGCGCAGGCTGATCGGCTCGCCCATGTCCACCATGACGCTGCGGCCGTTGATCATCACCGCGAAGAACTTGCGGGCGCGCGTCGTGAGCGCCCAGTTCTCGGCGAACAGCAGCCGCAACCAGGATCCTTCCTTCTGGGGGGCGCGGCCCCAGTAGACCGCGGTGGGCACGAGCAGTACGTCGCGCAGCGAATCCCCGCGCAACTCCTCGATCATCGCCTGCAGGTGCGGAGGCGGACGACGCGAAATGCGTGCGTCCCAGAAGCCGCGCCGCCAGCCCACGTCGAAATACGTACGACGTTGTTCGGCGGGAAGTCTGGCCGAGCGCTTTTCGGGATACGGCAGGCCTTTCTTCTGCGCGACGTTGCAGAGCACGGCCAGGTCGGTGACCGAATCGCGATCGAGCACGTAACACACGGGCGTGGTCGGCGACGCGAGGGACGGCGGCGGGTCGGCCGGCTGCACGGCCGCCCGTACCCATAGCCTGAAGAATCTGCGTAGCAACCAGCCCATTCACCGGCCGTATGATGTTAGCGATGCGCGAGTGTATCCGAGTCGCGCGGGAGGCCAATTCATGACCACCAGCAAGGCTGGCAGATCGCTCGGGGGAAAAAGGATCGTTCTCACGGGAGCCTCCGAGGGTATCGGCCGCGCACTGGCGCTCGATCTCGCCGGGCGCGGGGCGCGGCTGGCGCTGGCCGCGCGCGATGCGGCGCGGCTCGAAGAACTGGCGCGCGAATGTCGCGCGTGCGGCGGCGAGGCGATCGCGATTCCCACCGACGTGACGAACGATGTCGATTGCGGCTGGCTCATCGAGAAATCGCTGCAATCGCTCGGGGGAATCGACGCACTGGTACACAACGCGGGCATCACGATGTGGAGCCGCTTCGACGCCATCGCCGATCTCGAAGTGTTCGAGCGGGTCATGCAGGTGAACTATCTCGCGCCGGTGCGCCTGACGTCGCTGGCGCTGCCGCACCTGAAGCAGTCGAAAGGGCTCATCGTCGCGGTCGCGAGCCTCGCGGGTTTCACGGGCGTGCCCGAGCGCACCGGATACGCGGCCAGCAAACATGCGATGGTGGGATTCTTCGAATCGCTGCGCATCGAGCTCGCGGACAGCGGCGTCGACGTGAGCATCATCGCGCCCGATTTCGTCGTGAGCGAGATCCACAAACGCGCGATCGGGCCGGACGGTCAGCCGCTCGGCACGTCGCCGATGATGCAGTCGAAGATCATGACAGCGTCCGACTGCGCGTCGCGCATCGCCCGCGCGATCGAACGCCGCGAGCGGCTCGTGTTGATGTCACCGCGCGGCAAACTCGGCCGTTGGATAAAGCTGATCGCCCCGTCGGTCATCGATCGAATAGCCGCAAGAGCCATCCGGCAACGGCATTAAATGGGGACATTCCTCGTTTCCTAGCAAAAGGGGACAGACCTCGATTTTCGCGGCCGACCGGCAGGCTTCAGAGAGTGCTCGATGCCCAACTCCTCGGCCTTGTCTGCAACCCACGCCGGTTCGCCGAATGGTCGTTGACGATTCACGCAGATCCGGATTTCAGCGATCTCAGCCGCCGTCTGCGGCTCATTGACGAGATGTCTCCAGTAAGACGGAAGCGGCACGGGACTCTCGACCAGAGCCACCGGTGGCCGCTCGGTCGTACGCCACGCCAGGCTTCCCCACTTCCAATCCTCCGCGCGCTCGACGAGTTTCGCACGCAGTGCGTTGCGTTCGACGTAGCGCATGACCGTGAGCAGGTGATGATCCTGCTGGATCAGAAACGCCTTGAACCGCCCCTGCCAGAGCCTTCCGTCAGTCGAGTATTTCGCGTGATGCCATCGAACGTGGGTCGTAAAGAGCCACTGCATCCACCGACCGACATCGTCGGCACTTGCCGGGCGCACCACGAGATGAAAGTGGTTCGGCATGAGGCATGCGGCAAGTATCGGAAGGCGTAGACGCTCCTGTGCCCGATAGACCAGAGCCTGGAATTGCTCGTAGTCAGCCGGCTCGTGAAACACGCGGGCCTTCTTGTTCCCGCGATTTATCACGTGATAGCAGTAATCGGCGACGATGAAGCGACCAGTCCTTGGCATGCGCGGAGCGTAATGGACGGACGCCCGGGCGAAATCACGTAAATACGCCGGATAGATTCAGATTCGGGTTCAGCGAATCTGAATCACTGAGGTCTGTCCCCTTTTGCTAGGAAACGAGGAATGTCCCCATTAACTCGCGTCGGGTGGGAGATCCAGGGAGATCAGGAAGTATTCGAACAGGTACTTCAGGAACCGCACTTCATCCTGCAGGCGGTGATCGCTGTTGAGGATATGCAGCGCGCAGCCGTACTGCCGCGCGAATTCGATGCTCTGCTCCACCGGCACGACGTCGTCCTTCCAGCCGTGAACGATCATCGTCGGGCAGTCGATCACCTTGGCTCGCAGCGGCGGCAGGCCGGGCATCGTGAGCGCCGGGGCCATCAGGAACACGCCGCGAGCATGCAGCAGCGATGCCGCGGCGACGGACACGTAGCCGCCGAGGCTCGAGCCCACGAGCACGAGATCGCCCTTCAGATCCTTGCAGAATTCGACCAGCTTGTTGATGCGCTCGCGCGGGTCGTCGATGCCGCGATAGTCGACCGACTCGACTTCATAACCCTCGCTGCGCGCGTTGCCCGCGAGCGCGGTGATCTTGACGCCCCACGGCCCGGCGTCCTTGCCGTGGGAGAAAACGACGTATCGCTCCTTCATTGCGTATTCCTCACAACTTCCACAGCAGTGCGTCGAGCGTCCGCGTGGACGTTTCCGCGGGACGCTGCACCACGCGATTGCCCCGCGCCTCCACGCCTTCGCGCGCGAGCCGGCGGACCTGTTCGCGCGCCGCGCGCGAACCCGCGGGAAACGCGATGCGTCCGCCCGCGCCGGTCACGCGATGCCACGGCAGCCGCGCATCGTCACCCGCCTCGCGCAACACCGTGCCCACCAATCGCGCGCGCCCCGGCAAACCCGCGCGGCGCGCGACTTCGCCATAACTCGCGAACGTCCCTCGCTTGATCGCCCGCACCGCCCTGATGATGGCCGCGGCGCGCCGCTCCGGCATGTCAGTTCCACTCATTGCGATGCATACCGCGCTGCGATTAGAGTCTGAAGCCTCGTTGGCGCTGGATTCGATCACGCGATGGCCCGAGTAGCAACCGACGTTCACACCGCCCGGCCTCAGATGGACTGGCTGACCATGACCGACACGACGACGGCAGGTCCCACACTCCGCGCCTGGATCCGCGCTCACAAATCCGCGTTCGGCCGCTGGCTGTTCGCGCGCACGGTCGCGAAGCGCGCACCCTACTTCGGCACGATCAAGCCGCGCTTCCTCGACCTGCAACCCAAGCTCTGCCGCGTGACGATGAAGAAACGTCGCGCCGTCGAAAATCACATCGGCACGGTGCATGCACTCGCGATGGGAAATCTCTGCGAGCTCGCCGCGGGCATGTGCACCGAGGTGACGATACCCACCAACATGCGCTGGATTCCGCGCGGCATGACGATCGAATACCTCGCCAGGGCCGAGACCGACGTCACCGCCATCGCGCGGCTCGACAAGACGGAGTGGACCGGCGCCGAGAACGTCGGTGTGCCGGTCAGCGTTCAGGACGCGAATGGCAAGGAAGTCGTGCGCGCCGTGATTTCGATGTACGTCTCGCCGCGCAAGGAAAGCTGACCCGGCTTCATTTCTCGCGAGGCTCCATGAAGTAGATCTCGCGCCCCTGGACCGCCCAGATCCCGGCTTCCGTGCCGACGAACACCGGCTGCCCATGCAGCCTGCCCAGGAACACGTGGATTTCCGTGGGCGTCGGATCCAGCAGATGGGTGAGCATGAAGCCGGCGGGCTCGCCCTTTTCATCTTCGGACGCAGGGATCTCGATGCAGCTCTTCGTGAACGTCCGGACAGACTCCAGGTGCTTTCCGTCCACTGAATATTCGTAACGGAAATGCCCGCCGGCGACGATCACGCTGGTCTTCGACGTCGCCGCCAGCATGTAGACCCGGATCACCTCACCGCGCGCGGGTTCGGCCGGAAGGACCACGGTGTTGTAGTGAGACGAGCACAGATCGTCGCGCTTTTCGATGTCGGCGATCGCGAGATTCCGGGCTTTCCAGCGCGCCGCCGCCGATTCCTCCAGCGGTTGGGCCGGCTTCAGCGCCTCGTATTTCATGCCCCCTTCCATGGGAACCGTCACGCGGTGCAGGGCCCGCGGCGAGCCTTCGACGTCGCCGATGAATGTCACGATGACCGACGGGCGCTCGGAATCGACATCGGTGATCCAGCCGCGGATGCGTTTGTCCTTTTCGTAGACCTTGCGTCGCACGAGCTCGTCGGACGCCCGGGCGGCCGAAACGTCATGGACGAAGAGCTGGGTACCCACATCGATCGCCGCATTCACCGCAGGCACGTACTCGGCGGGGATATCGAGGATCTGGGCGTCCGGTTCCGCCGCGGACAATTGCAGCGGGATCGCCGCGAGCGCGCCCGCGAGAAGCGCGCGTCTCACGTCACACGCTTCCCGACAACGGTGCCTGCGGCATGCGCACCGTGTCCTCGTCGTCAGACTGCAGCGGCACGAGCCCGCGCAGGATCGACGATTCGATCTCCTCGTCGACGCTCGGCGAGTAGTTGGCGAAGCGGTTGACGCTGATCGAGCGCGAGCGCGAGCCGCTCGGCTGATGTGTCACGAGAAATGCGTGGTATTCGCCGGGCTTGCTGGCCGCGAATCCGAACGCGAGGTTGATCCGGCCGGCGCGCCTCTGTTCTTCGTTGTTGATGCGATCGTCGCACACGACGAAGTAGGCCTCCTCGCCCGTGCGTCCGACGAAAGCGCCCTCGGCATACAGCGACTCGAGGAAGGCCTCGACCTGCGCACGCGCCAGGGTCCACGTGGGCTGCGTATTGCGCTCGAACAGCATCCAGCGCGTACCACGCTCGATGCTCGTCATCACGAACAATGCGAGGCGTCGCGCGGACAGATAGCGCCAGTCGCTCACCGCCGCCGCGCCGTACGCCAGCGTGCGCGGGCTCGCCTGGAACTTCGGCGCGATGCGCACCGATTGCAGCAGGTTGATGCCGGCGTTGATGAGTCGCGACCGGTCGGCCAGGCTCACGTTCCACGCGGGCCGGTGACCGGGCCGCAGGATCGCATCGTCGCCCTCCGCGGCCGCCCACACCGGCCAGTGCGAATCGCAGCGCGCGATCATGCCGGCCGCGACGCCGCAGGGCGCGAACAGCTCGAATCGCCCGCGCAGCCGGTCGAACGCGACGATGCGCGGATAGAACATCGCCGCGTCTTCGCTGCGGAACGGCCAGTGAGGGATGCCGTCGAGCGCCGCGGCGCTCGAGGCCCATGCCTGCGGCGGATCGACGATGAGCATCGCGCGCCGCTCGCGGCAGAAGCGTCCCGCGACCAGCAACGTGGACAGCCCGACGTCGGTATCGCGCGTGAGCGGCGGAATGCACAGCAGGTTGATGTCCGGTGCGGCGTGCAACGCGAAGATGCCCGTGCCCGCCTGGGCGGAACCGATGATGTCGTAATCCGTGATCGGGCCGCCGTCGTCGCCGTCGGGGTTCGAGGGCGTGTAACCGATGACGGCGCCGTTGTTCGCGGGTGGCGTGCGCGACGGACGTTCGGTCGGCACGCTGCCCTGGACGCGCACGAGCCGCGACTCGAGCAATGCATCGGCGATGAAACGGTCGGCGCCCGGCGTCACCGACAGCCGCCGGAAGATTTCCTGGTCCTCGATCTGCTCCGACCCCGCGGCGCGCACGCGCTGCACGACGAGGTTGAAGCGGTCGGACTCGCGCGACTCGATGCCGTCGTAGTCGACCGAGGCGCGCAGGAATTCGCGCGATCCCGCGCCCACGCCACGCAGGATGAGCCTGCCATTTCCGGCCGGCAGCGTCAGTGTCGGCGGTCGCGCGCCGTTCACGACGCGCACGATGATCGCGCAGCGGCCTCCGTTCTCGAAGAATTGCTCGACCGCGTAACTCAGCGTGGATGGCTGCCACAGTCCGCCGAAGACGCGTGTGAAGTCCGCGAAGCTGCGAACCGGCACGGGTTCGTTGACAGGTCCCTTGAGAGTGCGGCCGACGAAGGCGGCGATGCTGGTCGCGGCGCGCGCGATGACACGTATGGAGCCGGGTTGTTCGGCAGATGAAATCTGCGAGTCAATCGTCTCGGGCAAACGGCTCCCCAAGGCACAACCCCGGCGAGTTGGGGCGGCGCGATGCCCGCGGAATGTAGCAGCGTCTCAGTATCGCCGCCACAGCGGCACGTCGCGACGTTTGAAAAGTGCGACGAGGATGAGGCCCGCGATGAATCCGCCGATGTGAGCGCCGAAGGCGATGCCACCCTGGTCCGGGTCGCGCGACGCGGAGAGCGTGCCCATCGCGAGCTGCATCAGGAACCATGCCGCGAGCACCCAGATCGCCGGGAATCGCCCGAGCTGCACGATCACGAAGCCGAGCGGCATGCCTAACAACACGCGCGCGCGTGGGAACAGCAGCATATATGCGCCGAGCACGCCGGATATCGCGCCGCTCGCGCCCACCATCGGAATCTGCGACTCCGGACCCGTGAGCACCTGCGCGAACACGGCGGCCACTCCGCACAGCAGGTAGAAGATGAAGAAACGCACGTGGCCCATCGCGTCTTCGATGTTGTTCCCGAAAACCCACAGGTAGAGCATGTTGCCGGCGAGGTGCCAGATTCCGCCGTGCAGGAACATCGAGGTGAAGATGCTCGCGACCGGCGGGATCAGGTCGATCTCCGGCGGCAGCGCGACGCGCCCCGTGAGCACGGCGGGGATCACGCCGAAGGCGAACGCGACGCGCTCCGCGCCATCGCCGGGCATGAGCAGGTGCTGCCACACGTACGCGACGACGCACGCGATGATGATCCCGACCGTGACTCGCGGCCGGGTCGTGGTCGGGTTTTCATCGCCGAGCGGCAGCACCATGGTGTCAGCGCGCCTTCAGCACGATGGGATCGAGTGTCGTCGTGGCGATCGGATGGTAGTTGGGCCGCGCCTTCTCGTAGATGGCGCGGGCACGCGCAACGCCGGCGGGCGTCTTCATGAGATCCTCGTACAGCGACTTGATCAACCGGCGGCGACCGATCGTCGTGAGGTACTCCTCGAGCCGCGGCCACGCGGGCGCGTAGTTCTCGCGGATCGCCACGCGCAGCCAGTTGAACGCGATCTCGGCATTGCCCGTGGTGGTGAGACCGAAGGCCTCATCGAGCCCGGTGAGCTTCGCGGGCGGAACCCTGGGCGGCAGGCCCTGGAGGAAATGCACCCACTCGTGCGTGGTCCATTCGCGACCCGGAAGGTCCGTGGCCGCGGTTTTTCCGGCCAGCCACTCCCTGCGCGCCACGTCGACCAGATCGAAGGCATCCGACTGCGGCAACACGGCGTTCTTCGGCAGGCCGGGTGCGAAGATCCATTCGTCGATCTCGGCGGCGGTCACCGCGCCGGGTTTCCCGGGCAGCAGGTTCGCGTCGAGATACGCGCGGAATTTTTCGGTCCAGATGCTCTGGAACGCGAACTCGTTGAAATAACCCTGCACGAACGCGTCGACGGTGTCGGCGCCGAAGCGGCTCGCGAGCCAGGTGATGAAGAGCTGGCCCTTCGCATAAGGCACGCGCGTGAAGGCGTCGTCCGGATCGCGGCCGCGCAGGTCGATCGCGAGCACCTGGTCGCCGGGCGGGAGTGTGGCGAGTTCGTCCTCGAGCGAAACCACGTTGAGGACCGCTTCCATGGCCTGGCGCTTCTCACCGTAAACGGCTTCCATGATGCGCGACTCGAGGTAGTCGGTGAGTCCTTCGTTGAGCCACAGGTCGCGCCAGGTCGCGTTGGTCACGAGGTTGCCCGACCATGAATGCGCGAGCTCGTGCGCGATCAGCGCGGTGAGACTGCGGTCTCCCGCGATCACGGTGGGCGTGATGAACGAGAGCCGCGGATTTTCCATGCCGCCGAACGGAAACGACGGCGGCAGGATCAGCAGGTCGTAGCGGCCCCAGCGGTACGGCCCGAAGAGCTTCTCGCCGACCTGCATCATCTGCTCGGTTTCGGAGAATTCGCTCGCGGCCTTCTCGACGATCGAGCTCTCGGCGAACACGCCGGTGCGTGGGCCGGTCGCGCGGAACTCGAGCTTGCCGATGGCGAGCGCGATCAGGTACGAGGGAATCGCCTGCGGCATGTCGAAGCGGTAGACGCCGTCGGGGCTGGGCTCGCCGGTCGAGTTCTCCGCGCTCATCACCGCGCGCATTCCCGGCGGGACGCGGATCGTCGCGCGATAGGTGGTGCGCACCTGCGGCGTGTCCTGCAGCGGGATCCAGCTGCGCGAATGGATCGCCTGCGACTGCGTGAACAGGAACGGATGCGTCTTGTCGGCCGTGAGCGCGGGCTCTACCCACTGCAGTCCCGATGCACCCGGCACCGTCTGGTATGAGATTCGGACGGTGAATTCGTTTGCATCGAGACCCGCCGGCAGTTCGATGTCGAGCGGCGCACCGAGAATCGGATCGCGCTTGCCGAGCGCGAAGGTCAGCGGCACGAGGTCGCGCGGCCCCCGCACCCACCACGCCTGGCGGATGCCGAGATCGCGCGTGTCGAGCGTCAGCGATTTTGCGCCCGCGCCGACACGTGTGACGACGAGATCAACGACGCCCGACAGGCGCTTCGCCTCGAACGAAGCGTCCAGATCCAACTCGAGATGCCGCACGCGAAATGCGTCGGTGTTGGCGTACGAGTGGTGGTCGCGACCGGGGGTGATCGGTACTTTAGCTGGAGAAGCCGCCCACGCGGCGGTGGTGCTGAGCAACAGTGCGGCAACGATGAATTTCATGCCGGCACTGTAATGGGGACATTCCTCGTTTCCTAGTTGGAGTCCGACTAGTCGACAGGGTGCGTTGGGTGGCACCGCTATCGAGTGGGGGCGCACTTAGGTCCGTCCCCATTTGCTAGGAAACGAGGAATGTCCCCATTAATTTGTCGCGGCTTTCGGCGTGGCGGAGGGGGATGCGGCTTCGGCTGCGGATTCCACCGATGCTTCACGATCGGAGACGAGTTCCTGGAACGTGGCTTCATCGACCGGCAGATCGGAGATGCCATCCCACGTCGCGCCCGGCGCCACCGTGTTCTGCACGATCGTCGCGCCCGCGACGAGGGCATCGAGCTGATCCGGTCCGCCGGTCACCGACACCGGAATGCCGCGCGGCTCGTGCGTGATTTTCGCGACCGCGTCCCAGTCGATCTTTTCCTTGCGCGCCGCGAGCTCCTTCTTGATGTTCTCGGCCAGCGTCTTGTTCAGCAGCTTCGCCTGCGCCTTCTTCCAGTCGCGCGGATCGTCCTCGAGCACGTCGAACGCCTGGATGTGCAGCTCGCCGTCGTGCCAGCCGAACAGGAACGGCTGATTCACGACGCGCACCGGCGTGCCGATCGGCGCGAGCTCGAACAGTTGCGCGATGTCTTCCGGATAGAGCCGGATACATCCGTGGCTCGACCGCAGGCCGACGCCCGCGGGCTTGTTGGTGCCGTGGATCATGTACGTCGGCCATCCGAGATAAAACGCGTGGCGGCCGAGCGGATTGTCGGGGCCGGCGGGCACGACGGCATCGAGCTTCTCGCCGCGCTCCTTGAGATGTTCCCGGATGATGGACGCGGTCGGACGCCACACCGGATCCTTCTGGCGGCGCACGACCTTCGTCGTGCCTTCGGGCGTCTTCCAGCCGACCTTGCCGATGCCGATCGGATACGTGTGCACGACCTGCTGCTCGCCCTTCTTCACCTTCGGGTAATAGAAGAGCCGCATCGCCGCCGCGTTGATGACGATGCCCTCGCGCGGCGCGTTCGGCAGCACGAACTGCGAGGGGATCACGATCTCGCGGTTCTCGCCGGGCAGCCACGGATCGACGTCCGGGTTGGCGCGCACGATTTCCTCGTAGCCGACGTTGAAGCGGCGCGCGATGTCGGTGAGCGTGTCTTCCTTCGTGGCCAGCGTCTTCTGCACGACGCCGACGATGTCCGTGGTCGCGTCGATCTCGAAACGATGCGTGGGTACGGGCTGCGGCAGCGCCGGCACGACGGGCTCGGCCTGCGCCTCGCGCTTGCTGCCCCATCCGGGTCCATTGAACAGCGAGCAGCCGGAAATCAACGAGGCGCAAAGCACCATCACGGCCGCGGGCCGCAATGCGAGGTGGGTCTTCATGGCGAAAGTATATGTCACGGGATCGTCGTTTCTGACTGTCTGGATTCTGCTACAGCAACGTGGGCTGGTTCGGCAATTCGTCGCGGTCGCGCGTGCGGGCCTCGTGCGACTCGAACGGAAAATGGCTTTCTAACAAGGCACCCACCGCGGTCACGCCCGCGAGCGCGCCCTCGGCGAAGCGGCCGACGCGGAAGTGCTCCTCCATCTGCTTGCAGGCGGCTTCCCATTTCTCTGGGGGAATCACCGCGGCGGCACCCCGATCCGCGACGATTTCCACGTCGCGATCGGCCACCAGTACATAGATGAGTACGCCGTTGCGCCGCTCGGTGTCCCAGACCTGCAGCAGCGAGAACAACTGCGCGGCTCGCGCGCGTGGTGTCGTACCCGCGAACAGGTCGCCGAGATCGAGTGCGGTCTCGATCACGAAGCGGATCTCGGCGCTGGTTCGCGTCTCGATCGATCCGATGGCCTGCTCGATGGACGCGAGGACGTCGTCCGGGAATCGGCGCCGGGTGCCGACCCGGGTGGCGAACAGGTGTCCGAGAGCGCGCATGGCCTAACTACCAGCGCCCCGAGGCGCCACCGCCTCCGAAACCGCCGCCCATGCCGCCGCCGAATCCCCCGCCGAATCCTCCACCGCGGCCGAATCCTCCGCCGCCGAAACCGCCCGGCCAGCCGCGATCGCGAAACACGTGGCCACCGCCGTAACGCATGCCGGCGCCCATGCCGAACAACAACGTGAACAGGAACAGGCCGAGGCCCGCGCCCACCGCCCCGATCACGCTCGACGTGATCAGCCACGTGAGCCCCGCTCCGCCCGCGCTCGCCACACCGGCGGCCGGAAGGCGTCCGATCATGGGACGCAGGAAGCTCGCGAGCATGAATCCGCCGATCAGCAGCAATGGCCACGGCAGTCCGCCGCCGTCATCCGGCTTCCAGGTCTTGTCGGGCTCCGGAAGCGGTTCGCCGTCGACCACGCGAATCATCTGGTCGAGCCCGGCGTTGATGCCGCCGTAGAAGTCCCCCTGCCTGAAGAGCGGCGCGACGGTCTCTTCGATGATGCGGCGCGAGGCGAGATCGGTGAGCGCGCCTTCGAGTCCGTAGCCCACCTCGATGCGCATCGTGCGATCGTTCTTCGCGACGATCAGGATGGCACCGTCGTCGGGTTTCTCGCGGCCGACCTTCCACGTATCCGCGAGTCGGATCCCGAACTGCGCGATGTCCTCCGGCTCCGTCGTCGGCACCATCAACACCGCGACCTGCGCGCCCTTGCGTTGCTGGAACGCGAGCAGTTTCTCGTTGAGCGCCGCCTGCTGCTGCGCGGCCAGGGTACCGGTCAGATCGACGACCGGCGCCTCGTACGCGGGGATCGGAACCTGCGCGTGCGCCGGTTCCACGCCGGCCGCGACCAGCATCGCGAGCGTGAGGAGAACGGCTTTCAAGGCAGCGGGGCCTAGTTGGCCGGTGGGTTGGCCGGTGGGTTGGCCGGGGCCGGCGCGGGTTGCGGGGCTTCGACCGGTTCGTTGGACTGCGATGGCGTCGTCGAATCGAAATTCACGGCCGGGGGCGTGGCGATCGCCGCCTCGTTCTCGACCGTGAAGTTCGGCTTCACGTCGAAGCCGAAGACGTTCGCGGTGAGATTCGTCGGGAACTCACGCACCGTCACGTTGAACGCGCGCACCGCGTCGATGTAGCGATTGCGCGCGACGGCGATGCGGTTCTCGGTTCCCTCGAGCTGCGCCTGCAGGTCGCGGAAGTTCGCATCCGATTTGAGCTCGGGGTAGCGCTCGACGGTGACCAGCAGGCTCTTGAGCGCCTGCGTGAGCTCGCCCTGCGCGGCCTGGAATTTCGCGAAGGCCGCCGGGTCATTGATGAGCTCGGGCGTCGCCTGGATCGACGTGGCCCGCGCGCGGGCCTCGGTCACGCCGACCAGCACGCGTTCTTCCTGGGCCGCGAACCCCTTCACCGTCGCGACCAGGTTCGGGATCAGGTCCGCGCGACGTTGATACTGGTTGACGACTTCGGACCAGGCGGCCTTCACGGCCTCGTCCTGGTTCTGCAGGCGGTTGTATCCGCAGCCCGAAACGCCCAATGACGCAACGAGTGCGATCACGCCGAGTGCCAGCTTTCTCATGGATGTCTCCGCGCGAGGTGTCTAACAGCAGCTACCAGATTTTGACACGCTCCGTCGGAGCACGGTACATGCGATCACCGGGCTTCACGCCAAAGGCGTCGTAAAAACCGGCGATGTTGCTTGCAGGACCATTCGTACGAAACTCGCTCGGGCTGTGCGGGTCGGTCACGAGCCGCTTGAGCAGTTCCTCGTCGCGGTACTTGCGGCGCCACACCTGGGCCCATCCCAGGAAGAAGCGCTGATCGCCCGTGAAGCCGTCGATCTCGGGCGCCGGCTGGCCGGCCAGCGAAAGTTTGTAGGCCTTGAGCGCGACTTCCATGCCGGACAAGTCCCCGAAGTTATCGCCCCGCGTGAGTCTGCCGTCGATGTGCCGGTTGTCGAGCACGGTGTAGCCGCCGAACTGCTTCGCCAGCATGTCGGCGCGTAGTTTGAAGTTCTCGCCGTCCTCGGCCGTCCACCAGTCGCGCAGGTTGCCATCGCCGTCGAACTGCCGGCCCGAGTCGTCGAAGCCGTGGCTGATCTCGTGGCCGATGACCGAGCCGATACCGCCGTAGTTCACCGCGTCGTCCGCGGCCGGATCGAAGAACGGCGGACGAAGGATCGCGGCGGGGAACGTGATCTCGTTGGTCGTCGGGTTGTAGTAGGCGTTGACGGTCTGTGGCGTCATGAGCCATTCGCCCTTGTCGACCGGACCGCCCGCGCGGTTCACGTAACGCTGGTGCTTGAACTGCCTGGCCCGCAACACGTTGCCGACGAGGTCGTCGGCGCGGATCGCGAGCGTCGAGTAATCGCGCCACTTGTCGGGATAACCGATCTTAACCGTGATCTTGGAGAGCTTCTTCTTCGCCTCGGCGCGCGTCGCGGCGCTCATCCAGCCGAGTTCGTCGATCGACATGTCGAACGCGATGAGCAGGTTGCCGACGATGTCGAGCATGCGGCGCTTGGCGTCGGCGCCGAAATGCGCTTCGACGAACATCTGTCCGATGAGCTCGCCGATGTCGGCGTCCATCGCGTCGACCGCGCGCCGCCAGCGCGGACGCTGCTCTGCGACGCCGTTCAGCGTGCGCTGGTGGAAATCGAACTGCAGGTCCGCGTAGGGGGCCGACAGGATCGGCGCGTACGCGTCGAGCAGCTTGAACTTGAAATACACGCGCCAGTCCGGGACCGGCACCGTCTTCACGAGCTGACCGATGCCCTTGATGAAGGGCGGCTGGCTCACGTCGAGCCGCTGCGCGGGTGCGCCCATGCCGTCGAAGAACGCGAGCCAGTCGAAGCCCGGAACCAGCGCCTGGTACTCCGGCAGCATCATCGGGTTGTAGTTCTTCACCGGGTCGCGCAGCTCGACGTTGGTCCACTGGTAGTTCGCGATGCGCGTCTCGAGCGCGGCGATGCGCGCGGCGGCGGAGCGCGCGTTGCGTTCGCCCGAGAGCGCCAGCAGCTTCTCCACGTATTCGGCGAAGCGCGCACGGAAGCGCGCATATTTCTCGTCGGGATTCAGGTAGTAATCCCGGTCCGGCATCGTGAGACCCGACTGGAACAGCGCGCCCAGATAAACGCTCGAGTTCTTGCTGTCGGGACTCGTGTTCCAGGCGAAGGGCGCCGAAACGCCAATACGCTGCGAATGACCGATGTAGTGCGCGACGTCGCGCGCGGTCACGATGCCGTCGATGCGCCGCAGTTCCTCGTTGAGCGGCGCGAGCCCGAGACTCTCGATGCGCGACGTGTCCATGTACGCGTTGTAGTAGTCGCCGACCTTCTGCGCGACGGAGCCCGGCGCGCGACCGGGTTGCGCGGCGGCGTTGACGATGAGCTCGCGCACTTCCTCGCGCGCCTTGTCGTCGAGGACCGAGAACGAGCCGTAGTTCGAGCGATCGGGCGGGATCTCGGTGTTCGTGAGCCAGGTGCCTCCCACGAACCGGTACAGGTCGTCCTGCGGCCGGACGCTGCGGTCGAAGCCCGCGAGGTCCAGTCCCGACTTCAACGGCGACGGCGGCGCGGGCGCGGCGACGGGTGGTGCTTCGACTTCGTTCTTCGAAGACTGGGCAGCGCAGGCAGTGAGCACCGCCGCGAGGGCAGCGACGGCAAGACGGTTCGACATGAAAGCCCCGGGAATATGGTGGATTGGCCGGAGTATAAAAAAAGCCCCGAGCTTTTGGAGCTTGGGGCTCTAGAAGGCGGACTTTCGATGAAGGGATATGAAGTCCGCTAGGGGATTCTCGTCCACGAAATCAGTGCAGTCGCGCGACCTGCAGGATCTTGATGTCCTCGGCGTCGATCTCGAAGTTCGCGGCCAGCAAGCGGCGCAGTTCCTTCGAATCCTTGCGTTCGCCGAGCGGATGCGTCAGCTCGATGACTCCGCTCCACTCGCTCGAATGAGCGGGTTCGGCGCTCGTGACGAAGTGCGTGTAGTAGCGGGCTGCCATGGGGCACAGAGTAGAGAGCCCCCCGCGGGGCGGCTGTGAGGCGCAGCACAGACCCCGGTGGCCCGGGACGACCCGACTGAGACTTTCATCACATATGATTTAAGTCGTGAGCCGCTATCGACCCTCAGAGAAGCCCGGATCGCAATTCATTACGCCCGCGGGCGAATTGCGCCTCAAACAGGAGCTGGACCAGTTGTGGCGCGTCGAGCGCCCGCGCGTGACGCAGGCCGTCTCCGAAGCGGCGGCGCAGGGCGATCGATCCGAGAACGCCGAATACACGTACGGAAAACGCCGCCTGCGCGAGATCGATCGGCGCGTGAGATTCCTGCGCAAACGTCTGGACGGCATGACGGTGGTGGACAAACCACCCAGCGATCGCAACCGAGTGTTCTTCGGAGCATGGGTGACGCTCGAGGATCTCGACGGCAACCGGCACACCCATCGCATCGTGGGTCCCGATGAATTCGACCAGGCCCCCGGCTACATCAGCATGGACGCGCCGCTCGCGCGCGCGCTCATGCGCAAGGCGCTCGACGATGAGGTGACCGTGCAGCTGCCCGGCGGCGAGCGCGTGTTGTGCATCGTCGGGATCCGCTACGAGGAATGATCCTCGGCCGCGACCTCGGCGCGGCGTGCGTAGAACGCGAGGATCACTTCGGAAAAATCCGCGATCAGGAAATCGGCGACCGGACCCGCATACCAGTTGAAGTGGGTGCTCACGCGGTAGCGCATGCGCAGCGAAAGCCGCGTACCGCCCTCGTCAGGTGTCAGCGAGTACGTGCTCTCGCCGAGATCGAAATACTCGCCGCCGATCCGCACGTGATCGTCGAGCGCGCCGGGCGGGAACGAGTCCTCGGAGAACCGGTAGCGCCAGCTCACGACTTCGTTCTCGCGCCATTCGACGGCCACCTGGTCGAACCGCACGCCGCGACCCATCGTGACGTGGCGCAGGTGCACGCCGTCCTGGAGCGCGCCTTCACCCGCTTCCGGCAACGGGACGCCGATGCGGTACATCCACGCGTCGTCGACTTCGTCCGGCCTGATGTCACGCGTGTCGATGAGCTGGCGCCAGACCACCTCGGGCGCCGCGGCGACGAACACACTGCGTTCGTACACCCGATCAAGGGATTCGGACGGAATGTGATGTTCGAAGGCGCCGAGCAGTAGCGGCAGCGCCGCAAAGCCGCCGACCACGGAGGAGCGCGGCCAGTTGGTGATGCGGCAGATCGCGCCCATCAGCAGTCCGGCGAGGCCGCCCAGCAACGCAAACATCGGAATGATGACGATCGCGCAGATCCAGCCCTCGATGAGCAGCACGAGCGAACCGATCACGTACAACACGGTCGCGAGCATCGGCGCGGTGAAGTAGTACATCCACGTGCGTCGCTCGGTCCTCTCGGCCACGTACACCGTGACCAGGCCGACCAGCAGCGGTGAGCCGTAAAGAAAGGAAGCCAGCATCGCCGAATAGGCGCCCGCGGGATCGCCCCAGAACAACAGTCGTAGCGCGAGTCCCGCGAGTGCGCCGAAGCCCACGGCATACCAGCCGCTGTATGGAATCCGTCGCTCCTGCTCCAGAGTCTCCTGCTGCTCTTCGAGGCGGCCAGTCGGTGGGGTGTAGGGATTGTTCATGCAGCCGGAATTCGCACCGGGCAGAAGCGGCAGTGCGTTCGCGGCGCGTTCTCGATCGGCGTAGCGATTTCGATCGGCCGCAATTCAGGCCGTGGCGCGAGATCGGCGGGCAGCCGGAATCCCCCTGCGAGCCCGACACGACGCAGCGCGAGCAATGCCCACCAGCCTGGATCCCACTCGCCCGGATGGAGACCGAGGCGCGCCGAGCCCGGAAACGCGTGATGATTGTTGTGCCAGCACTCGCCCATCGTGAGCAGCGAGGTGAGACGCACGTTGCGTCCCTGCACGGCCGCGCCCACGACCTCGTGGCGCATGGCGCCATGGTTGTGCGCAAGGAAACCAATGATCCAGTGGCCGAACACGCCCGTCGTCACGCGCGCGCACACACCCCAGAAAACGAAGGCCCATCCGCCCCAGAAATAGAACAGAACGGCCCACGGCAGGTGTTGCCACATCCACGTGTATTCGAGGAAACGGTAGAAGCGGTCCCGCGCGATGCGCGGCTCGACGACGAGCAGCGGCTCGTCGCGCAACCGCAGCTCGCACACGAGCTGCCACCACGCGTCCTTCAGGAAACCCGAGCCATGGCGTAGATAGTCGTGGCAGACCGGCAGGCGCTGCGCGTAATCGCGCAGCTCGTGCTGGCGCAGCAGACCGAGCGGCCCCGCGAGCCCGACCTGCACGCCCAGGTACACGAGCAGGTATTCGAGCCAGCGCGGGCACTGGAAACTGTCGTGAATGAGCTTGCGGTGGCTGCCGAGCGAGTGGCCGAACAGCAGCACGATGGCGGTGCTCGTGACGTAGAGCGCGAGCGCGGCGGGCGTGAACGTCAACGCGCCCCCGACGATGGCGGCGACGGACATGCCGAGAAACCACGCGCCCTTCACCGGAGAAAACACGACCTCGCCGTCGAGCACCTGCTCCACGTCGCGATGGCGCACTCGATGCCGCGACAGGCTCGCTGGCAACTCGGGGGCGCCGGCCATGGTTCAGGTGGCCTTGACCTTGCGGCGCTTGGCGAGCGCGCGGGACTCGCGCTTGAGCGGGCCGCCCACCGGGCACACCTCGAAGGCGAATCCGGTGAGCGTGTTCACGAGGTTGTCGGGCACGAGCGAATACAACACGCGCTGGCCCTGCCGCTCGCTGCGCACGAGGCCCGCGTTCTCGAGGACCGAGAGATGCCGCGACACCGCGGGCGTGCTCATCGCAAAGCGTTCGGCCAGCTCCGTGGTGGTGAGCTCGGCCTTGGACAGGTAGGCCAGGATTTCGCGCCGCGGGCGGGAGGCCAGTGCTTCGAATATGCGGTCGAGGTGCATTCGATGATTAGCTAATTCGTTAATTAAGCAATTAATACACCCGTGGTCCGGGCCCGGTCAAGGGGGCCGCGAAATTTTCGCGATAAGTACATTGGGCGCTTGTGGCGACCCGGTGCGCCGCCTATTATTTCTGTGAATACAGAAATTACGGACAAAACGATATGCATCTGACCGACACCATGCGCCGCTACATCGTTCACTGGGGCGAGATGGGCAGCCGCTGGGGCATGAACCGCTCCGTCGCGCAGATCCACGCCCTGCTCTACCTGTCCGAGAAGCCGCTCAACGCCGACGAGATCGCCGAAACGCTCGGCATTGCGCGCTCCAACATCAGCACCGGCCTCAAGGAGCTGGTCGCGTGGGACCTCGTCCACATCACGCACGAGCTGGGCGACCGCCGCGATTACTTCGCCGCGCAGCACGACACGTGGGAAGTCATCCGCGCGATCATGGACGGCCGCAAGAAGCGCGAGATCGACCCGACTCTCGCGGCGCTGCGCGAATGCGCGGCCCAGCTCGAGAAGGACAAGGAGACGCCCGCCGCGGTGCGCGAGCGCATCGTCACGCAGCTCGAATTCCTCGAAACGGTCACGCGCTGGTTCGAGGCGATGAAGCGCTTGCCGCGCAAGACGCTGCTCAAGCTCATGCGCATGGGCGAACGCATCGCAAAAGTGATCGGCGACTGAGGGCCCCATGACTCAGGCCGAGGCGCTCCCCCGCTCCCTTGCTCGCGAAGCCACGCTCCGCACGCGGCATGGATTACGCCAGGTGCTGGGCGCGCAGGCCTGGGCCCGGCTGCCGGAGGCGGTACGCGAGCGTTTCGACGACACGACCGCGGCCGCGACCTATGCCGGCGCGTACGAAGTCGTCCGCGCGAGCCTGCTCGGTCGCCTCTTTGCCTGGATCGGCATGTTGTTCGGCATGCCCGTCACGCCGCGGGCCGGCACCGCGGTGGCCGCGCGCGTGGTCGTCGAGCCCGACGCGCGCGGAGTAGTTTGGACGCGCGAGTACGAATGGCCCGACGGGACGACCGACCTCGTGCGCTCCACCAAGGTCGTCGCCGGGCGCGAGCTCACCGAATGTCTGCCGGCGCGGCTCAACATGCCGCTCCAGGTGTACGAGGAGAACGGCACGTTGCACTTCGTGAGCCGTGGCTACTATTTCGATATCCGCTTCGGCGAACCCGGCTTCGGCTTGAAGCTCTGGCTGCCCGGCGTATTCTCCCCGGGCGTCACGCACGTCGAACACGTGGATCTCGGTCACGGCTGGTTTCGCTTCACGATGACCGTCGAACATCCGTGGTTCGGCGAGATGTTCTTCCAGACCGGACGTTTCTGCGCAGCGGAGGAGACATGAGTGAGCGCGGCATCCTCTTCACCGGCGCGACGGGTTTCATCGGTCCACACGCCGTGCGCAGGTTGCGCGCGCGGGGCGACACGATCTGGGTCTGGGCGCGCGACGTCGCGAAAGCCCGCGCCATCTTCGACCAGAGCGTGAACGTCGTCGGCGCGCTCGCGCAGATACCCGCGAGCGAGTCCGTTCACGCCATCGTGAATCTCGCCGGCGCCCCCGTGGTCGGGCCGCCATGGACCGGCGCCCGGCGCCAGTTGCTCATGGACAGCCGGGTGAAGCCCACGCGCGCAGTGCTCGCGTGGGCGGCGACGCGTACCGCTCCACCTCGCGTGCTGGTGAGCGCGAGCGCGATCGGGTTCTACGGCTCCGGCGGCGAAGACTGGCTCACCGAGGAGTCCCCGCCGCAGGACGGCTTTCAGTCGCAGCTGTGTCTCGCGTGCGAGATCGCGGCGGACGCCGCCGAAGCGCAGGGAATGCGCGCCGTCAACCTGCGCTTCGGTCTCGTGTTCGGACGCGACGGCGGCATCTACCCGCGCTTCGAGCTGGCGGCGAAGCTCTGCGGCGCGGCGGTACTCGCCGATGGCAGACAATGGATGTCGTGGATCCACATCGACGATCTCGCGAGCGTCATCGAACGCGCGCTCGACGATGAAACGATGCGCGGCCCGGTCAACGCGGTATCGCCAGAGCCCGTGCGCCAGCGCGATTTCCAGCGCGCGCTGACGCGCGCGCTGCATCGTCCGCTGTGGCTGCGGGTGCCGGCCTGGCTGCTGCGCCTCTGGATGGGAGAAATGGCGGAACTGCTGATCAGCAGTCAGCGAGTGGCGCCGCGCCGTTTGCTCGATCGGGAATTCGCATTCCGTTACCGGGCAATCGACGCGGCGCTGGCGGATCTCACACGCGCACGTTCTTGAACTGCCAGGGATCGGTCTTGTCGAGGTCTTCCGGGAACAGCCGCTCGCGATCGTGCAGCGGCGTCCAGTCCGTGTAGGCGCCCGTCATGGTGCCCAGGTACGGCATGGCGATCTCGAGGTTGCGCTGGTAATCGATCTCGTCGGGCTCGACGAGACCGGCGTTCGGATTCTCCATCGCCCAGATCATTCCCGACAGGCACGACACCGTGACCTGCAGGCTGGTCGCATTGTTGTGCGGGGCCAGCTTGCGAGCCTCGTCGATCGAGAGCTGCGAGCCGTACCAGTACGCATTCTTCTTGTGACCCGCGAGCAGCACGCCGAGCTCGTCGATGCCCTGCGTGATCTCGTCCATCAGGATGCGCTGGCGATCCTGCAGGTGCCAGTTGCGACCCGCGAACTCGTGAACCGACACCACCGCCGAATCGCACGGATGGTAGGAATAGTGCACGGTGGGCCGGTACACGACCTCCGAGCTCTGGCGCACCGACAGGAAGTCGGAGATCGAGATCGATTCGCCGTGGGTGATCAGGAAGCCGTGGAAATGTCCGGCCTTCGGCGTCCAGGTACGCACACGCGTCGCCGCGCCCGGCTGCATGAGGTAGATAGCCGATCCGCAGCCGAAGTCGTAGCGCTTGCCGTCGCGCGGGAAGTTCTTCTCGTGTGTTCCCCAGCCGAGCTCGGCGGGCTGCTGGCCTTCGCTCACGAAGCCGTCCACCGACCAGGTGTTGACGAACTCGTTGACTTCCTTGGGCTTGCTGGCGAGCTGGGTGTCGCGCTCGGCGATGTGGATCGTCTTGATGCCGAGCTTGCGCGCGAGCTGGCCCCACTCGTCGCGCGACCTGGGCGTACCGGCATCGACGCCCGTGTCGCCGGCGATGTTGAGCAGCGCCTGCTTGACGAAGTGCGACACCAGGCCCGGGTTCGCGCCATGCGTGATCACCGCGGTGGGCACGCGCGTGTTGTCCTTGCGCAGCGACAGCGCTTCCTCGCGCAGCGCGTAGTTGGTGCGCTTGGCGTGCGGAATGGTCGCGTCCGTGTATCCGCCCGGCCACGGCTCGATGCAGGTGTCGAGGTACATCGCGCCCTTCGACCAGCAGAACTTGACCAGCGCGATCGAGGAAACGTCGACCGATACGTTGAGTACGAAATCGCCACGGCCGATGTACGGATCGAGTTCGCGACGATAGTTGTCGCGCGTCAGGGTGACCTTGACGACCTTGATGCCGTATTCCTGGGCCACATTCTGGCCGCGATCGTCCGAGGTGATGATCGTGATGCGTTCCTTGGGGATGCCGATGTGGCGCAGCACGAGCGGCAAGGTGCCCTGGCCGATGCTGCCGAATCCGATGAAGATGATCCGTCCCGGGA
>JAEZCN010000108.1 GCA_023433515.1 Pseudomonadota bacterium | reverse complement strand
CAAGCACGTCGAAGGCTGGAAGCTCGACGAAATCGCCGAGGCCCAGCAAACCAACGTCAACAACGTGAAAAGCATCCTGTTCCGCGCGGTCCGCAAGCTGCGCGTCGATCTGCACGTCTGGCGGAGCTAATCATGATCACCGACGACTAACTGCTGCTCTATTACTACCGCGACGGGCTCGAGCCCGACGAACGCGCGCGCATCGCGGCGGCGCTCGCCGCGCAGCCGGAAGTCGCGCAGCGCCTGCACAAGCTGGTCGGCCGGCTCGACGAGGTCGCGGCGATTCCGGAAGTGAAAGTGCCGTTGGCGACGCAGCAGCGCTGGAAGGCGGCGCTCAAGCAGGCGGCGCAGCAGCGTCCAACTACCCAGAACCTGCGGCCGTTTCGCCGTCCGAGCACGGACGCGCGCTGGCTCGCCGCCGCGGCGGCCGTGGTGGTGGCGATCGTCTCGGTGTTCTACATCACTGATTCGACGCCGCCGGCCCCGGCGATCGCGAACGTGACCCCGTCAACGGAAGCGCCCTCAGGCGCAGCCGAAGCCTCTCCATATGAACGCGGCCTCAAGACGCACCTCGCCTCCACGGAGCGCCAGCTCGCCTCGCTCGAGGAGGCAACTCCCGAGGAACGCGCGCGCCTCATCGAAACGATCATCGAGCAGAACCGCCTCTACGCGGTCGCGGCCGAACGCGCCGGCGAGCCCCAGCTCGCGCGGGTCCTGCGCGCCTTCTCACCCGTGCTCGAAAGCATGCGGCAGGGCGAGGGCAACACGGCGGCGGATGCCGCGCAGCTCTCGTTCGAACTGCGGGTCATGCAGGGCCGCCTGGCCGGCGGCGTGCCCGCGAACACCGTATCCACTTTGTAGTTAGAGGACATCCATCATGTATCTCGCCCGATCCCTGTTGCTCGCACTGCTCCTGACCGGCGCCGCCGCCGCGCACGCCGCGCCGGACGCCGCGGGCTCCGAACGGCGCACGCCCACCGAAGACGAGGAACTCTCCATCGCAGCCCTTGAAGGCCTGATGGCTCAGCCTTCCGAGCGCGCGTTGCCCATCCTCAAGAAGGTCCTGGCCGGCTCGCAGTCGCCGCTCGTCAAGCGCCGCGCGTTGTTCGTGCTGGGTCAGGTCGACTCGCAGGAAGCGCGTGACCTGCTGCTGCAGACGGCCAGGTCGCCGAACACCGAGCTGCGCGGTGAGGCGATCCGCAGCATCGGCATCGGTGGCGACGCGAAAACGCTCGACGCGCTGCACGAGATCTACAAGACCACCGCCGATGCCGGCCTGAAGAAGGAAATCCTGCAAGCCTGGATGATCGCGGGCCGCAAGGAGGTCGTGTACCAGGTGGCGCTCAACGCGAAGACGGAAGAAGACGCATCCGAAGCCATCCGCATGCTGGGCGTGATGGGCGCGACCGAGGAGCTGCGCAAACTCGGCGACCGGCCGACGCAGCCGCGCGGCCTGCTCGAGGCCTACGCGATCGCCGGCGACCTCGAAGGCCTGCTCAAGATCGTCAACGGCCCAGGCGATCGCGCCATGCGCGTCGACGCGGTGCGCCGCATCGGAATCATCGGCCGCGACGACGCGCGCAAGGCGCTACGCGACATCTACGCGAAATCCCCGGACGCGGGCATGCGCGAAGCTGCCCTGCAGGGCATGTTGATCTCGCACGACGAGGAGGGCGTGCTCGCGCTGTATCGCGCCGCGAAGACCGCCGACGAGAAGCGCTCGCTGCTGCGCATGCTCACGCTGATGGGCGGCGATGCGGCATTGCAGGCGATCGACGCGCAACTGGAGAAGAAGTGATGAACACACGGATCTTTCGCGCCGCCGCGGCGGCCTGCGTGACTCTCGCGTTCGCATTACAGATCCGCGCGGCGGAGCCCCAACTACCGCGCGACGGCTGGGCGAGCTGGGAAGTCGATGCGGTCGAAGACGCGCCGGCCTGGTGCTGCTGGAAGAGCTGGAACAAAAACGTTCCAGCGGGAACGTCCTGCAATCTCGATCGCGACAACGGCAACTTCGGCACCCGTGACCACTCGACGACCGACAAGGTCCGTGTCTACGCGCGCCTGGCCGGCGGCAAGGTCGAGCGTCTTCGCGTCTTGTCCGCTTCGTGTCCGGTGGAGACGCAGACGCCGATCCAGAACATCACCGCGACCACGGATGACAGCGCGCGCTGGCTGATCGCCCGGTCGAAGAAGTCTGATGCGACCCTCGATCTGCGCGAAAACGTGCTCGCCGGACTCGCCATGCATCGCGGCAATCTCGCGTTCAACGAACTCGTGTCCGATGCGCGGGGTGACGGCCCGGTCGACGCGCGTCAGAAGGCCGTGTTCTGGCTTGCGGTGCTGCGCGGCGCCGCGGGCGCCGAAGTCGTGACCGAGCGCATGTTCAACGACGCTCACGCCGGCTTTCGCGAGCACGCGGCGTTCGCGCTCACGCAGTCGAAATCGCCAAGGATTGCGGCGGACCTGATCAAGCTGGGAAACACGGACCAGGACGGCAACGTGCGTGCGCAGGCCTGGTTCTGGCTGGCCCACACGGGTGCGCCGGAAGCGGAAGCCGCGATCTGGGCAGCCGCGAGAAAGGATGCCGACATGCACGTCCGAGAACAGGCCATCTTCGCGCTCTCGCAACTCCCCGATGATCGCGGAACGCGCGCGTTGATCAAGGCCGCGGAGGACAAGTCGCTCGGCACCGAGCAGCGCAAGCGCGCGGTGTTCTGGCTGGCGCAGTCGGAATCGCCAGGCGCGCAGAGATATCTCGAGAAGGTATTGGTAGAAAGGCGGTAATCCCCCGCGCTACCTGGGCGGCGTGCTGCTGCAACGGCACGTCGCCTTTTTCGTCTTTGTCACTTCAAGGGCGGGCGCGCGGATTCGACGAGGGTATCACCGCCATCGAAGCGCTCGATCGAGACGACATCAGCTCAGCGATTTCTCACCCGCGCCGACCCGCTCCGGCACCGCCCCGTCCTCGATGGAGGCGCCTTCCGACGGCCGGATGAGGGGCGGGTGATCTAGAGTGGCTGAATACGCATGGAGGCGGTTCATGGGGTGCTCACGCGGCGCACTCGCGCTCGTTTTCGCATCTGTCCTGACTACGTTCGCGCAGGGAACTCCGCCCGCGCCTGCGGGTGGCTTGCCGGCGGCGTTCGAGGAAAAGGCGCGGACGCTTCCCCCGGACAGCGCGCCGTTCCACGTCAAGCGCGGGCTGCAAAACCTGACTAAGCGAGCGCAGGCCGCGCGGCTGTTCAAGTTCGCGTCCGGTCCGCGCAGGGTGGAGGGCGTGGGGCGGGCTCCGGTCCTCACCGCGCGTTTCAGTGACCCGGCAGGCCCGCCGTATCCGGTAGCGCAACTTCAGCAGATGCTGTTCCATGGTCCGTGGCCCACCGGCACGATGTCTGACTACTACCGCGAAGTGTCTTCCCGTAGCTTCACGCTGACCGGACTCGTCCAGCCCTGGGTGACCCTCGCGCACGACAGCAGCTACTACGAAGGCGCCGACTTCCTCGACGCTGTTTCGCGGGAAACGAAGCCTTGCCACGGCGTGTGCTCCGCCAACAGGCTTCACGAGTTGATATCCGAGGTGCTGTCGAGTCCGGAGAATGCCGCGATCGACTGGGGCGCGTTCGACAACGATGGCCCGGACACCATCCCAAACTCCGGCGACGACGACGGCTACGTCGACTTCGTCGCGTTCGTCCACTCCGAATTCGGCGGCGAATGCCCGATGGCCGGCAACAGGAACATCTGGTCGCATACCTCGAGCCTGAGCAATTTCCCTGCGGGTACCTATCAAACTACCTCGCAGCGCCCGGGCGGCGGCTTCGTCATGATCGACGACTTCACGATCGTGCCGGCGCTCGCCTGCGACGGGCAGATGATCCAGATCGGCGTGTTCGCGCACGAGTTCGGGCACGCCTTCGGCCTGCCGGACCTCTACGACACGGACTCCGCCAACGGCGAGTCGGCGGGCGTCGGGCACTGGTGCCTGATGTCAGGCGGCACATGGGGCGGCAACGGGCTCTCACCCGACCGTCCCGCGCACCTTTCTCCCTGGGCGAAGGAATCTCTCGGCTGGCTCGATGTCATCGATGTCACGCAGGACGAGCCGGTTGCCGTGCTCGACGATATCGGCGTCACGCACACCGCGCGCAGACTGCAAATCTCACCGACCTCTTACTACCTCATCGCCAATGTCGGCCAGATGGGGTTCAACGCCCAACTACATTCCGCTGGCCTGCAGATATGGAAGGTCGATGAGGCGGTGATCCGGCAAAACATCTTCAGCAACCGCGTCAATGCGGACGCGCTCAATCGCGGCGTCCAGTTCGTCGAGGCAGACGGCAACCATGGTCTCGACGATCCGGCCAATCATGGCGAGCCCGGCGACGTCTTCCCGGGCACAACCGGCAATCGCTCGTTCGACGCATTCGCCAATCCGTCGTCGGAAGGCGGCGTTTCGGTCTGTGCGATTTCCGACGCCGCACCGCAGATGCGCGTGGGGCTGTTCATTTCGAGCGATCGCTGCGCCACGTTGCCGCCGTAGCGCGAATCCCGCTATCTTGGGCGCGTGCAATACCCTGGCATCCCCGACGTTCGAGACGGACTCACCCGCGAGGAGAGGGTGGTGCTCCACGTCCTGCAGCAGACTCAGAAAGAGCGCGGCGATCGCAACGTCCCGACCGCGATGTTGTGGGGCCGCGTGTGCGAGCACTTCTGGATCAGCCCCGAGGATCTCTCGGCGATGCTCGCGCGGCTCGGTGCGCGCCGCTGACTTCCAGAAGGCCTGCCTCACTACCTGCGCGTGTCGCAGCACGCGCGGCAAGACGTGAGGAGCATCGTGGCCATCAATCGATTCCGTGCACGCGCATGCCGATCATCTTCTCGATCGTCAGGTCCTTGAGCCCGCGCGACCGCAGGCGCGTGATGTATTCGGGCGTCACGCCGTGCACCCGCATCGCGACCAGTTGACCGGAATCCAGATTCTCGAATCCGAGGCTGCGCACCTGGTCGACGAACTCCGGTGTCACGCCATGCACGCGGAACGCGATGAGCCGATCCTCACCCGCTTCGAGGCCCGCGCCGCGCATCGCTCGCACGTATTCCGGCGTCACTCCATGGACGCGAAACGCGATCAGCTTGCCGGCCTCGCGGGCCGAAAGTCCTTCGGCACGCAGTGCGTGGATGAATTGCGAGTCGACCCGGAAGATGCGGAACGCGATGAGCTTGTCGGTATCGAGGCCGCTGAGGTTCTCGCGCTTGATCTGCCGCGCGAAGTCCACGGTGACGTCGGTCACCGCCATCGCGAACTGCTTCTCCTCGTCGATGTCGGTGAAGCCGAGCGCCCGCATGTCCTTCGGGTATTGCGCATTGGCGGTAAAAGTGAAGAGGCCCGCGCCCTCCGAATCCTCGAGGAATCCCTTGCAGTCGAAGCGGCCGGCGTCGCGAGAGATGTGGAAAGCCACGTCGCGTTTGCCCTTGGCATCGAGATCTACGCCGAGGAATTCCCCGACCGGCCAGTCGGTCGAGTGGTGGGAGTTTCCACCGTGCATCCGGTGCATGAGTGCGAATTGCACCATGCCTGGCTGCCCGGAGGAGGAAAGTGTCCAGTCGCCCTTGAACGGCTCGGCCGCAACCGCGCGTGGCGGGCAGGCCAGAACCAAAACGGAGGCGCACAACAGCCCGGCGGCGAGCGCCGTGAATCTCGCTTTCATGGGAATCTCCTGTTGTGGGGCGCGTGGCCCCGCTAGTTAGAGGACGTCTGCGTTCTTGAGGTGGATCAGCTTGTCGAGATCCAGATCCTTGAATCCATGCGATCGCGCCTTCGCGATGAACTCGGGCGTGATGTCCATGACCTTGGCGTGAACGACATCCTCGAGATCGACCTTGAAGCCGTTGGTCTCGAGCATGCGGCGGTATTCCGGAGTCACGCCGTGGACTTTCATGCCGATGATTTCGTCGACGGTGACGTTTTCTTCCAGATCGCGGATTTCGTTGACGTACTGGACGTCGATGTCGTGCACCTTCATAGCGATGACTTTCTCGAGGTCCGCCTCGATGCCGAGACCACGCAACTGCTTCACGTATTCGGGCGACACGTCGTGGACCCGCATGGCCAGGAGCTGATCGATGTCGGGATTCAGGCCCGAGGCGCGGATGCCGCGTACGTATTCGGGCGTGACACCCTGGACCTTCAGGGCGATCAGCTTGTCGACGTCGAGGTTGTCGATGCCGACGCTCTTCAACTGGTCGATGTACGACGGGCCGCCTTTCTCGCTGGTCCCGGGCGCCGAGTCGAGCTTGCCGGGCGTATTCGCCGGAGCAGACGGCACGGGTTTCGGCTTCACCGTCGGCTTCGCGACGGGGACGCTCTGCGCGACCGGCGTCGGCGCGGGTACCGAACTCGCAGGCGGTGGCGGAGCCACGGGCTCGGACGCACGGGTCGGCTGACTGACCTGCGCGACGACTCCGTTCGCCAAACTACCGGCCGCCGCCAACGCGGGCCTCGCGATTCCGAGCGAAACCGCGCCCGCGACCAGCGCGGTCGTCAGCACGAGTGTGGCCGTGAAGACACCCGCATGGCGCGTGCCGCTCTCGCCTTTGCCCACACCCAACAACCGCGCGACTCGCGTCGCCACCGGGCCGCCCGTGGCGGCCATCGCGAATGCGGGCGCATCGCGCCATCCGGTCATCGTGGCGAGTGCGCGGGCGTAGCCCACCGGCTCGCCGCTCGCGGCCACGGCGATGTCGTCACAGCAATCCTCGCGATCCGCCCGGATGCGGTTGTTGAGCCACCAGACGGCCGGGTGAAAGAAAAACAAGGTTTCCGCGATTACCTGGAAGAAATTCACCGCGACGTCGAAGCGCTTGATGTGGCCGAGCTCGTGCGCGATGACGGCCGCGAGCTGCGCTTCGCTGAGGCCGGTCAGCGCACGCATCGGCAGCAACACGATGGGACGGATGAAGCCGATCACCGCGGGTGCGTTGACCTGGCGGCACTCGCAATAACGCACGACGCGCGTGATGCCGAGCTTCTCCTGCAAGGCGCGGAATTTCGCGACGAGCTCGTCCGGCAGCGGGACCAGGTTGCGGCGGCGCAGGTGTTCGAGCAGCAGCAAACCGAAGGCGACGCGCAACGCGAGCACGCACACGCCGACCAGCCAGATGCGCGCGATCCATAGATAGGTCGTGTGGGAGTCGGTGATCGTGGGTGAAAGCACGGGAAGCGTGGTGGTTGAAGCCGCGGCGGAGTTCGGCGCGGACGCGAGTGCCGGCGCCGCCGCATCTTGCGAAGCCAGTAGTTCGGTGCCTCCGGCCGCGCCGGTCAGTGTCGCGAATGTCACTCCAAACGCCGCGATCATCAGCACCAGCGCGCCGACACCGACGAGGTAGCGCGCCGAAGGCGCGCGGAACACGTACATCACCGCGGCGGCGAGGGCCGCGATCGCGGCACCCTGCCAGAGAAAGTGCAGCAACGACCACGCGAGGGTCTGCATGAAACCGTTCGAGTCGATCATGAAAGTTTCCTCTCGTATTCGTCGAGCATGCGGCGGATTTCGTCGATCTCTTTCTTCGAGCTGCGACGACCCTGCAACGCGTGCTGCATGAGCTGGCTGGTGGAACCGCGGAATACGCGCTGCAGCACGTCGGCGGCGAATTGTTGTTTGGTCTTCTCCGCGGGCAGCGCCGCGGTGTAGACATGCGCGCGCTGGTCTTCCGAACGTTGCACGAGACCCTTGGTGGTCATGATCTGCAGAAGTTTGAGCGCGCTCGTGTAGCCGATCTCCTTCTCCTGCGACAGGACCTCGTGGATCTCGCGCACCGTGGAGGGGCCGCGCGACCACAGGACCTGGAGGATCTCGAGCTCGGACGGAGTGGGGCTGATTCGCGGTTCCTGCTTCATGGGGAACACGCTACTACGAAGCGCTTCGTAGTGTCAACGAAGGCTTTCGTAGATGGGGCGTCGGACACCTCCCGCGCCGGCATGGGCGTCGTCTCATGCTGGCCGGGTCCGTATCCAATGGAAGGGCCCCGGGCGCACGCGTACGGTGAACCCATGAAAATCAGTTCTTTATTCAAGATCGCGCTCGGTGCCGTGCTGGCGACCCTCATCGTGAGATACGCGGGTCGCTCGGGTTACGTGCAGACCATTCTCGACGACCGATTCGACTCGGAAATCGCCCCGGGCGCGCCGTTCTAGTCGTCATGGCCTCGCCGCAGGCGTTCCCGTTGCGCCCCGGAGATGCGATGCCGGCGCTCGGGCTCGGCTCCTGGATGCTGACCTCGCGCACGCGAGATGCGGTCGAGCGGGCGCTGGACCTCGCTATCGCATGATCGACGACGGTCGGTAATCTGAAGCGATGAAGGGCTCGCTCGCAACATCGGTGTGTGCAGTCATCGTGTCGATCAGTTGCAGTCGCTCGCGCAGGTGTCGGGCGAAATGCCCGCGGTCGCTCGACGACTTCGGCTTCGAGCTGGACGCGCGCGACATGGCCGCGCTCGCCCTCGACGAGCGTTATTCCGCATTCGAAAAACTCGATTATCTTTGAGTTAGTCTTCGCGGCAGGTTTTGCCGGATCTCGGTGCCAGGCACCGCAACCCGGTAAGACTCCGGCTCATACGGAGACTATTCAAATGTCGCGCTCGCATCGTCGCCACATCGAACACCACAATACCCAGCGGGCCGGATGGCTGCGTGCCGCGGTACTCGGCGCGAACGATGGCATCGTCTCCACGGCGGCACTCATCGTCGGCGTCGCGGCGGCGGGCACGGACAAGATGACGATACTGATCAGCGGCACGGCGGGACTCGTCGCAGGCGCGATGTCGATGGCCGCGGGCGAATACGTCTCGGTGCATTCACAGCTCGACGCAACCAAGGCGGATCTCGCGATCGAGAAGACGGAGCTCGCCGAAGATCCGGTCGCGGAATTGCGCGAGCTCACGTCCATCTACGTGAAGCGGGGGCTGAAACACGACCTCGCGAAGGAAGTGGCCGAGCAGCTCACCGCGCACGATGCGCTTGGCGCGCACGCGCGCGACGAGCTCGGAATCACGGAGCAGACCGCGCCGCGTCCGATCCAGGCCGCGATGTCGTCGGCCCTGAGTTTCACGATTGGTGCCGCCGTGCCACTGATGGTCGTCGCGGTGACGCCGCACCCGGCGCTCGTTCCGGTAGTTAGCGCAACCACGTTGTTGCTGCTCGCCGGCTCCGGGGGCCTCGCGGCGTACGCTGGCGGCGCGAACCTCCCGAAGGGCGCAACACGCGTGTTGTTCTGGGGTGTGCTCGCGTTGGCCGTGACCTTCGGCATCGGCAAGCTCTTCGGCGTCGCCGTCAACTGATGGGGGTCAGGCCACATTTCAAAGGGGCGCCAGCAGGACCTGCCACACATCGATGCGCTTCGCGCGGAACGCCGCGGCGCTGGCGCTCAGGTAGTAGTTCCACATCCGCCGGAAGCGCTCGTCGCGCGCACCGATACGGGCCCAGTACGACTCGAAATTCGCGCGCCACGCAAGCAGCGTGCGGTCGTAGTGCGAGCCGATCGCCTCCCAGCCGACGACCGTGAACAGCCCCTCGACCGCGCGCACGATCTGCAGCTGCGACGGCAGCATCGAATTCGGGAAAATGTACCTGTGAATCCACGGATCCGTGTGATTCGTCGAGCGATGTCCGCCGATGGTGTGCAGCAGGAAGCGCCCGCCGCTCTTGAGGCACCGCCTGACTACTTCCATGTAACGGCGATAGTTGCGCACGCCGACGTGTTCGAACATCCCGATGGACCAGATGTTGTCGAACGGCTCCCGTTCCGCGCGCTGCGGCAGGTCGCGGTAATCCTGCAGCCGGATCGTGATCGGTAACCCGGCGCAACTGCGGCGCGCGTATTCGGCCTGCTCCCGCGCGATGGTCACGCCGACCCCGGTGACGTCGCACGTTTCCGCGGCGTACTTCAATGCACCGCCCCATCCACAACCGACGTCGAGCACGCGCTGCGCCGGCTGCAGGTCCAACTTCCTGAACACGAGCTCGAGCTTCTTCTCTTGCGCTTCGGCAAGAGTGCTCGCGTCCTCCCAATAGGCGCAGCTGTAGATCATCCGCTCGTCGAGCATCCCCTCGTAGAGCTCGTTGCCGAGATCGTAGTGTCGCTTGCCGACTTCGAATGCGCGCGCCTTGCGCTGCAGGTTGAACAGGCTCGCATGCAGCCACGCAAACACGTCGCGCCAGGCGCCTACCTTCTCGCGCGCACCGCCCGCGAGCAGTCGATAGAGGAATCCATCGAGGTCGCGCGTATTCCACCAGCCATCCATGTACGACTCGCCGAGTCCGAGCGACCCGTCGCCCAGGACCCGCGAATAGAAATCCTCATTGGAAACCTGGATGTCCCAGGGATTGGATCCGCCTATCTGGATCCCGCAGTCGGAGAACAGTTGCGCGACTCTGCTCCGGAGACGGCTGGGTCGCGTCTCCAGAGGCACCATGTCATCGGCTGACGCAGTGCGCTTCATGAGCCCTATCTATCACACCTCCCCGGGAAGATTCACGGCCTGTTAGCGTCGGATCATTCCGGCCCAGGCGTCATTCACGGTCGGGGGTTATATTGCAGCGCGCGATCGAGGTCCCGGATCGAGGTGTCCATCGAATGGGCGTCCGGCGAGGACTTCTTCTCCAGCAGGGTGCGCGTCTGCACCAGGAGGTCCCGGATGCGGTGCAGCCCGGATGGGTGGGACTTGCGGATCTCCTCGACGAATGACGTCCGGTCGATCGTATCCAGCACGAGGAACATGGGCACCGCCGGCCGCAGGTCGTAGTTCGAATCCACCGCGACCTGGACGGCCCACTGATCCGCGGCCATCTCGCGCAGGCGCGCGTGGTAGAGATTGTTGCCGCGCGTCGGGATGTGACCCAGCACGTGATGCCCTATCTCGTGCAGCAGGACCGTGGCGACCACGCTCTCGAGGATCCGGTCGCGATACTCCTGGCTCTTCTCGTCGAGCACGTCGAGATGCGCGCCCTCACAATGACCGCGAGTCGTGCGCGCGAAGTCGATGAACCCGCTGCCCTCGCGATCCGCCCCGGCGCGGTCCGAGAGAAACTCCGTGTAGTCGCGCAAACAACCTTCGTGGCCCGCGCCTTCCGCGATCATCGCGAGCGTCAACCACTCGGTGTACACGAGCAGGCCGGAATTCAGCACGACCACACGCTTCTTGCCCAGGCCTTTGCGGGCAAGCGCGTTCGTGTCCCAGGAGGCGCGTGTTTCGATGACCAGGTGGTCGAGAACCTTCGTCGCATCGGCGTCGAGCGCCGGCCGGATCTGCTCCAGGACGACATCCACCGTCGCGGCCATGCGCGCGCGGTAGTTCTCTAGTTCCGGAGCTTGCGCGCTGGCCGTCGCACACCAGGCACACAGTGCGATCCCAAGGACTCCGACGTTGCCGCGCCAGTTCATCGCCCGACCATCATGCGCGCGTCGCATGACGAAGAAAATCGGTTGCGACCGACTTTCGCGAATCGCGTCTCAGCGCCCTAGGCGTTGCAAGTTGTCACCGCTGCCCTTGTCCCACAGGCGGCGGTCATTCGCATTCGCGGGCAAGTCCCGGAAAATGTTCGTGGAATTCTTGTTTGGTGCCACCCGGCGTACCACGCCGGCGCGGCAGGTTGTGAGGCGGGCGGAGGGCGGAGCAGGGGCGGCAGGCGCCGCCCCTCGGGCAGATCTCTCAGTGCCTGACCTTGTAGTAGTCGTCCGCGCGCGAGGCATACGAGCCTGCGCCATCGTTGCGGGTCAGCATTTCGAGTGAGTCGGCCGGGGCCGCCTCGAGCTGTTCCTTCGAGAACGGCACGACGTAGCTGCCTTCCGACTCGTTGTAGTCGAGCGCGCCCCACGGCACGGGGTGATACTTTTCCTTCATCCCGAGGAAGCCGCCGAACCCGACGACCGCGAACAGTATCTTGTTCGAAGTCTTCTCGAGCACGATGTCCTCGATCTGACCAATCCTCTCGCCCGCGGTGTTCTTCACCACGGTGCCGATGACTTTCTTCGCGCGGATCGCTTCCGTATGTCCAGTTGCGGTGGGCATTGTTTTCCTCCGGATGATTTGCATTACCAGTCCGCTCACCATACGAAGCGCACCCGTACATACCCCATCGGAAGATGACGCGGTCCCCTGTAAGTGGATCGGGAACGCCGTGCGCGTGGCGATCCGGCGCGCAGAATGAAAGGTCATTCTTTCGCCAAGGAGCAACGACATGCCGAAATGCGAAGTCTGCGGCAACGACTACGACAAGGCCTTCACGGTGACCCGCGGCTCCGAGTCACACGTCTTCGACAGCTTCGAATGCGCGATCCACGCGCTCGCCCCGGTGTGCAGCCATTGCGAGTGTCGCATCGTCGGGCACGGAATGGAGGCGGGCGGCAAGTACTACTGCTGCGCCCATTGCGCCAGCCACTCGGGTGTCTCGCAGATGCGCGATCGGGCGGAGTCGCGACCCAGCGCCTGACGCACGGCCGGCCTGTTAGGATGGGCCCTGCAACCGGACGACGGTGCAGGGAGTAGCAAGGCCATGTCCGAGAACCAGAACCCGGCCGGGGATGCCGCGCCGCAGTTGACGCCGCTGAACGGCATCCGCTTCTTCGCGGTATTCCACATCTTCCTGTATCACCTCTGGTCCGCGCGCAACGAAGCGGACATGCTCGACGACCAGTTCGCCGACGTGTACGCGGCGCTCGACTCGCTGCCGGCCTGGGCGAACAACCTGCTCGCGCACGGCTATCTATCCACCAGCTTCTTCTTCCTGCTGTCCGGGTTCATCCTGGCCTATCTGTACTGGGCGCCGGGCGGCGAACTGTCCACCTCGCCGAAGCGTTTCTGGTGGTCGCGCTTCACGCGCATCTACCCGATCCACCTCGTCGTGCTGCTGCTCACGGCGTTGATGCTGCTGCCGCGGTTCTTCATGGATCCGACCGCTCCGCCAATCTGGTTCGCCGCGACGGGCTTCGTCGCGACCGCGACGCTCACCCAGGCGTGGTTTCCGCCGCTCGTACCGACCTGGAGCTGGCCGACCTGGGCGCTTTCGGCGATCGTGTTCCTGTATCTGATCATGCCCTGGCTGATGCGCACGCTCGCGCGCCTCACACACAGCCGGCAGAAAATCCTGCTCTTCGCGTTGCCGCTGATCTCGCTGTTCCCGACCCTGGTGTTCCTGCAGTTTTTCCCCGACGGCGCGAAGGACCAGCGGAATTGGCAGATCTTCATCGGCAGCAATCCATTGTTCTGGGTGCCGCACTTCGCGGCGGGCATGTTGCTGTCGCGCGTTTACGGGCTCAGCCGCTTCGAAACCACGTGGCGCGAGAAGCCCAGGAGCTGGATCGCGCCCGGCGATCTCGCGCTCGTGGCGGTCATCGCGATCTCGGTCCTCGAACCGCACTCCACCGCGTGGCGCCACATCCTGCGTCACGGCACGCTGATGCCGCTTTATCTCATCGCGATCCACGATTTGGCGCTCGGGCGCGGGCTCGCGGCACGCTGCCTCTCGCTGCCGGGAATGAACTTCCTCGGTCAGGCCTCGTTCTCGATCTTCATCTGGCAGAACTTCCTGATGATCATCAGCTTCGCGGTGGTGTTCGCGACGGGAAACGCGGCCGCGGCTCTTCCGGTGGCGGTAATCGGCCTGTTCACGATCTCGCTCATCAGCACGTACGTGATCGAAAAGCCCTGGGCGAAGCGGCTGCGCCGGCGACTCGCGCCCACACCCGCGCCAGCCCTGACTATCTGAGGTTCGCGAGCATCGCCTGGAAGCGCGGGTCGTCGCGCAGAGCGTCATAGTCGGAATCGCTCTCTATCCAGTCGCGCTTGCCCCAGCCGAGCCCGAACGCCTTGCCGAGCAGGTCGATCGCACGGTCCTTCATGCCGCAATGCGCGAACAGCAACGCGCCATTGATCAGCGAGCTCATGTCGTCGGGGTTCATCTCGAGCGAGCGTTCGGCCCACTCGATCGCGCGCTCGACCTGCCCGTCGTGATAGAGCGCGCCCGAGCCCAGCGACAACGTGCGTGTATCGCGCGGGTTCAACGCAAGCAGTCGTTCGGCGCGGCCGATGCTCTCGCGGTTGATCCCATGCGACTCCGCCGTTTTCCCCACCATGCGCAGCGACTGCGCCTGCAGGTAGATGCTCTGGAAGTCGTCGGGTCGCAGCGCGGCGGCTTTTCCGAACAGCTCCGCCGAGCGCAGGATCTGCCCGCGCGCGAAACACGAGCGGCCGAATAGATAGTACGTGTCGAAGAGTTGCGGGTTGATGCGCGCCGCGGCCTCGAAGTGTTCCTCGGCCTCGTCGTAGCGCCGATGCAGCGACATCGCGAAACCGCGCGCCACGTGGGCGTCGGCAAGCTGCGGCGCGAGCTGCATCGCGATCCGGCTAGCGCGGTCCGCCTCCACCAGGTCCTGGTCCGCGGAGCCGAACCACTCGTAGAGCTGCGCATGCGCGGTCGCGAGGCCGGCCCAGGCGGGTGCGTACTCCGCGTCGATCTCGATCGCGCAATGGAACATCTCCCGGCTGTTATCGAGCGCCGAGCGCGTCATGCGATGCAGGCTATGCCTGCCGCGCAGGAAGAATTCGTAGGTGTCCGTCGCGGTCTGGGTGCGGCGCACCGCTCGCTTCTCGCGCTGGGTCAGCTTGCTGCCGCGAACGGTCGCGGCCACACTCGCGGCGATCTCGTCCTGCATCGCGAAAACGTCGCCCAGCTCGCGTTCGAAGCGCTCCGACCATTTGTGATAGCCGGTCGTCGTGTCGACGAGCTGTACCGTGATACGCAGCTTGTCGCCCGCCTTGCGTACGCTGCCTTCGAGCAGCGTGTCCACGCCGAGCAGGCGGCCGACTTCCTTCACGTCGAGCCCGGAGCCGCGGAACTGGAATGATGAGCTGCGTGCCGCGACCTGCAGGCCTTCGACGCGAGTCAGGGCGTCGATGAGCTCCTCCGCGAGTCCTTCGCAGAGATAGTCCTGGTCGCGGCCGGGGCTCATGTCCGTGAAGGGCAGCACGGCAATCGTTCGTACGGCGGCGCGTCCCGGAACGTGATCCGCGGCGGGCGAGACGGCCGCGACCGTCCCCGCCGCCGGAACGGACGAAGGCCTGACTACCGGCGCGAGGAAGCGGTAACCGCGCCGGTGCCGGGTCTCGATGAACTTCGGCTTGCGCGCATCGTCGCCGAGCGCCTTGCGCAGCTCCTGGATGCAGGTCACCAGCGCGTCGTCGCTGACCACGGTGCCGCGCCAGACGCGGTCGAACAACTCCTGCTTAGATACCGGCTCGCCCGCGCGCTCCAGCAGCGCACCGAGCACGGCGGCGGCCTTGAGCGTGAGCCTCACTTCGCGGTGCGCGGCCCACAGTCGCGAAGAGTCAGGCTCGAAGCGTAAGCGGCCGCAGTGGTTGGGTTAGTTCATATCCCGGCGAAATACCGGAACTACCCCGGGACTCGAACAATGCCCATTCCGTAGGCTTTTCGCACTGGAAATCGGGGGTTCCCATGAAACGAGCGACTATCTTCATCTACGGCCTGGTCTGCTACGCCGTGTCCCTGGCGACGTTCCTGTACGCCATCGGATTCATCGGCAATTTCGGTCTGCCGAAGACCATGGACTCCCCGCGCGAAGTCGCGTTTGGCACGGCGTTGGTCGCCAACCTCGGGCTCCTGGCGCTGTTCGCCGTGCAGCACAGCGTCATGGCGCGGCCGGGCTTCAAGCGCTGGTGGACGCGGTTCGTGCCCGAGCCCGCGGAGCGCAGCACGTACGTGCTGTTCTCGAGCGTCCTGCTGTTCGCCGTGTTCTGGTACTGGCAGCCCATGGGTGGCGTGATCTGGCACATCGAGGCGCCGGCCGGCCGCATCGCGATGTACGCCACCTACGGGGCGGGCTGGGCCTTGCTGTTCTACACCACGTTCCTCATCAACCACTTCGACTTGTTAGGCCTCAGGCAGGTATGGCTGCAGCTCGTCGGCCGGGCGTACACACCGGTGCCGTTCCGCACGCCGTGGCTGTATACGAATATGCGGCACCCGCTGTACGTCGGCTGGTTCATGATCTTCTGGGCGACGCCGACGATGACCGTCGCGCACCTGGTGTTCGCGCTGGTGACGACGGCCTACATCCTCGTGGCGATTCCGCTCGAGGAACGCGACCTGGTCGCGGCGCATCCCGAGTACGCCGACTATCGCAAACGCGTGCCGATGTTGCTGCCGTTCGGCAGGCGACGCGCGCCGGGCGAAGCGCGGGCGCAAGACGCCGCCACGAGGAGCACGTGATGGACGGCGGGGCGGCGCGCGTCGATCTGTTCTACAACACGTACGCGAACTTCTCCGGCCGGATACACACGGCGATCCGGCAGGAGACTTACGGACAGGACATCGGCCAGAACAGCTGGGTGACGGTCGACGAATACGATCGTTACATCGAGGGACTGAAGCTCGATGCGGGTTCGCGCGTGCTCGAAGTAGCTAGTGGTGCCGGCGGTCCGGCGCTGCACCTCGCGCGCCGTACGGGCTGCAGCGTCACCGGCATCGATGCCAACTTCAACGGCGTCGCGGCCGCGATGAAGGCCGCGTCGCGCGCGGGGCTCACCGCGCGCGTGTCCTTCCAGGTGGCGGATGCCACGGCGACACTGCCGTTCGAGAGCGGGAGTTTCGATGCGCTGTTGTGCATCGACTCGATGAACCACTTTCCGGACCGCGTGGCGACGCTGCGCGAATGGTGGCGCGTGCTGCGAAAGGGCGGACGCGCGGTGTTCACCGATCCCGTGGTCGTCACGGGACCGGTGACGAGCGAGGACATCGTGCAGCGCAGCTCGATCGGACTGTTCGTGTTCGTGCCGGTCGGGCTCAACGAGGAGCTGATCGTGAAGGCCGGCTTCAAGAGCGTGATGCGCCGCGACGCGACCGATAACGCGGTCCTGATCGCGCGCCGCTGGCGCGACGCGCGCCGGCGCTACTGCGACGAACTGATCCCGGTCGAAGGGGAGGGCCGTTACTACGGCGTGCAGGATTTCCTCGCCGCCGTGCGCCGCCTCACCAGCGAACGCCGCCTGTCGCGCATCGAATACCTGGTGGAAAAGTAAGGGACAGATTTAGATCTGTCCCCTTTATCGCTTTATCGGATCGTCAGCGGGATCTCGTCGCTGTGGAAGTTCGACTCGCGGCTCGCGATGCGCAACACGCCCGACGAACGGCGCAGCGCGGAGGCGGGGATCGTCATGGTCAGCGCACTCGCGCGCGCATACGCGAGCTCGCGCCAGTGCTCGTCGCCGTGCGGCCGGTACAGCGCCGTGACGTTCACGCAATACGGCGAGCGATAACGCAGTTTCCATTTCACCGTCGCATCCGACAGCGCCGACCACGTGAGCGTGGGCGCGTCATGATCCAGCTCGATGGGCCCCAGCACCGCCTGCGCGATGTTCAGCGCGCGCACGTGTTCGCTGCCGCTCGTCACGAGCGGCTGCGCCTGCGCGCTCGCCAGCAGGTGCTCCTTGATTTCGTGATAACCCCAGGCGGGATTCTGGGCCTTCAGCAACGCGGCGCAGCCGCTCACGTACGACGGCCCGATCGTGACGTGCTCCTGGAGCGTATGACCACTTGCACGCCAATCGGGCACACGCCCATACCCGGGCGCCGCGACATGCGCTGCGTCGAACACGTGATTCACGAGCGGCTCGAAGCCCTTGTTCAAGGACAAAACGGCCAGCCGGTTGGGAACCGGATCCTCTTCGTCTTCCGCGGGGCCGCTGGTGGCGGGACTCACGATGAGCGCGTTGCGGGTGGCGGCGTATTGCATGGCCCGGCGCACCGCGGGCTGCTCCAGGTTCGCCGCGTGCGAGATGTTGATGATGCTGGCGCCCATCTCCACGGCGTATTCGATCGCATGCGCGAGATCGAGCACGGCGGTGTCCGCGGTACTGCTGAAGCGGACCGGGAGGATGCGGGCTTCGGGCGCGACGCCGGAGAAACTCGACGAATCGCACTGCCGCCCGGCGGCGATACCCGCCGCATGGGTGCCGAGGATTTCGTGATCGCCCGCCGCACCGGGCGCATGGCCGGCGTTCGGATGGATGTTAGGCTGGATGAGGGGATGATCGACCTGCACCCCGCGATCGATGATGCCAATGATGACCGTGGGGTTACCGCGAGTGCGCGTCCATGCCCTCTCAACCCCAAGCCAATCGAAAGCAGCGCCGAATCGGCCTTCATCGGCCCCGGCCATCGTCATGAATTCCTTCCGTTACCCCAGCTGAGGGGTGACTAGTTGAGTGACTTCTGCGACGAGTCGCAGAGTGGTGACACCGGGCGTCAGGCCTTGAGGAATTCGATCTCGAGGGGCTCTTCGTCGCTCGATTGCTTGCGGACGCGGAGCTGGTAGATCCCCGGGCGCAGCCGCTCGGAATTGAGCAGGACCAGGAGCTTCACGGAGGAGGCGGGCCGCTGGCCGTACAGGGTTGCGATGTTTTCGGTGTGGTTTTGGCTGGTCAGCCGGGCCAGCTCCACCGAATAGTCATATTGCAGGTCGAACAGGCCGACGATTTCGACCAGCGTGGTATCCGCGCGCACCGTCCCCGTCTCGACCGTGCCGCGCACCTGCGCCAGGCGCAGGGTGGGAACATTGCCGTGCGCCTCGACCGCGGCGACGAGGTAGGGCCTGGTCTCGGGAGTCCACGAACCCCAGCCGATGAACGTCACGCCTAACAGGAGCAGGATCGTGGCCGCGACCGCGAACCACCGGAACGACGAGTTGTCGTCGCGCACGAATTCGGCGGTCGATCCGCGCGCCACTTCGGCCATGCCGGCGCGCAAGCGCTGTTCGAACTCGACTTGCCGGGCGAACTCGGGATTCGCGACGCAATACGTCTCGAAGGCTTCGGCTTCGGCGGGGCCGAGCTTGCCTGCGAGGTATCGTTCGATCTGATCCTGGTTCATATGAATGTCAGCAGATCCCGCTTCGTGAAACCGCGTTCTTCCAGGATCTGCCGGAACCGCTTGCGTGCGCGGCTCAGCGCCTGGTTGAAGGCCGTTTCGGTCAAGCCGAACTCCTCGCAAATGTCCCGCTTTTCATGTTCGTCTAGATAGAAGCGCTTGAGCATCAGGCGATCCCGGGCATGCGGCAGTTCACGCAGCAGGGCCCTGACCGCGAGCGCCGCTTCCTGGTCGCCCACCTTTCCTTCGACGTTGCCGCCTGGATCGGCATTGCGATCCGTCGCATCACTGTCGATATCGGTCTTCTGTCGCTCGGCCTTCCGCAGTGACGCGATTGCGAGATTTCTTGCGGTCTGTGCCGCGAACGCGGCCAGCTTCTCGGGATCTTCGATGCCATCTCCGCGCAGGCGGCGGATGACGATGATCAGGGTTTCCTGTACGAGATCTTCCATGAGGGCGGAGTTGCCGCCCGTCCTGCGGCGCAACAAAACGCGGAGGCCCGGCTGGAATTGCCGGACGAGTTCGTTCTCTGCCGAACTGTCGCCCGCGCGGATGCGACGCGAGAGGTCGCCCCCAGGAATGAAATCCATGCCCCTTGAAAACCCCTACAGACCGGTGTCCATCTTGCCACGGACGCCGCCCTGTTCATGTACTCCGATTGCTTATATTCGGGCCTGTTCAATGGCCTTTTCAGCCGGGCTGCCGCACGGGCAGCCTTAGGTGGAACGTCGTGCCCTTGCCCATTTCGGTATCGAAATCGAGCTGGCCGTTATGTCCCTTCACGATGACGTTCCGCACGATCGAAAGGCCCTGGCCCGTGCCCCGCCCGACTTCCTTGGTCGTGAAGAAGGGATCGAAGATGCGGGTGCGGATCGCCTCGGGGATGCCGCCGCCCGTGTCCTCGATCGCGATGTGCACGTCGTTGCCCTCGGCGCGGGTGCTCACCCGGATCCGGCCGCGCTGGCCGGTCTCTTTCATGCGGTCCGCGATGGCGTGCGCGGAGTTCACCACGAGGTTCAGCACCACCTGGTTCACCTGGCCGCCGTGACACATCACGGACGGCAGGTCGCCGTAGTCGGTTTCGAGATCCGCGACGTCCTTGTATTCGGAACGCGCGATGACGAGCGTGCTCGCGATCGAGCGGTTGAGGTCCACGGCGCTCATCTCGTTCTTGTCGGCGTGCGAGAAATCCTTCATCGAGCGCACGATCTCGGAGATGCGCTGCAGGCCTTCGGCGACGCGCGACAGCGCGGGCGGTAGTTCCTCGCGCAGGTATTCGATGTCGTCGTTTTCCTCGGGCTTCTGCTGCATCGAGGCATGTAGTTTGTCGACGTACGCGAGCAGCTCGCCGACGCCTTCGCGGATGAACGTCACGCTGTCGTTGAGATACTGGATGGGCGTGTTGATCTCGTGCGCGACGCCGGCCGCGAGCCGGCCGATCGATTCGAGCCGGTCGCTCGAGGCCATGCGTTCCTCGGCCGACTTGCGCTCGGTGATGTCGAAGCCCGTGCCTACGATGCCGGTGAGATGACCGTTCGCGTCGCGCAGCGGCACCTTCGACGTGAGGATCACGCGGTTCATGCCGGTGATCTTGTCGAACGCGATCTCCTCGCAGTCGATGAGCGGCTGGCCGGACTCGATCAGCGCCTGCTCGTCGGCGAAGAACTTCTCCGCCATCTCGCGCGGGAAGAAATCGAAATCGGTCTTGCCGATGACATCGGCGGGCTCGACGCCCATGCGGTTCGCGACCAGCTTGTTCGCGGCGGTGAAACGGCTCTTCGCATCCTTCGCGTAGATGAAGGCGGGGATGAGGTCGATCATCGTGCGCAGCACGTTGCGCTCGTGCGCGAGGGCGTCGGCCAGATTGCGGCGCTCGAGCGTGGGACTGTCGCCGTTCCTGTCGAGCAGGATGTCGGCGTCTGATGGATTCTTGTTCGGCAAGCTGGTCACGGGCGAGTCCCGCAGCGTTGGACGGTTGACCCGGTAACGGCGAAAAACCCCCGAAACTTGAGCGACTTGCGCCCTTACGGGCGGTCGCGGCGAACCGGTTCACACGGCTGCAAGAAGCGGCGGCCGTTTACCGTTGATTGCGCTATCAGAGGTTGTCGAGGCTGACCTGATCGAATACGCAATCGAGGCCCTGGCCCTCGGGCGCCGCGCACATGAGGCCGACCTTGACCTCGACGGCCGGCGGGAAATAGCCCTGACGGACGGTCGTGAACTTCTCGCCATCCTTCGAGCACTGGGCTTCGATCGAGTCGCGCGTGCGGACCACGCGCCAGTACACCGGTCCCACCTGGGTGAGGTCGTCCTGCGTCGACCAGTCGGAGAAGTCGTGCGTGAAGACGACGCTGGCCCAGCGCCTGTTTTCGAAGAACTCCGAGCCGCACTTCATCCAGCGTTTTTCGTCGAGTCGCACCATGAGGCCGGCCTGGTCGTAGAGCGCGGCGTAGTTGCCGCCGACGCGCGCCGTGAACTTGAAGTCGCCGGTGACGGGCAGGTGCAGGAAGTGGCCGTTGTCGGTGATGTAGCCGTAGTAAGTCTTGCGCCAGAAATCGGTCTTGGCCTTGGTGCGCGCGTCTAGCTTGCCTTCGTCGTAGTGCTCGTTGGCGGGGGGATTGAACCAGGTCATGCGGGAGAGCAGGTCGCCGCCGGCGCGCGGCACCAGTTTGGCCGGCTTTTCGTTCGGCGATTGCGTGGGTGCCTGCGCCGTGGCCTGCGTGGCCGCGACCGCGGCGGTGGCCGTTGCGAGGGAAATGCCGACGAAGTCGCGTCTGGTGGGTCGCATGTGAGGCCTATAACCCGAGGTGAGGTAGATAGTTGCGCAACTCGGCGCGGCAGTCATCCGCCCCGCGGAACTGGATGGCGTGCAGGCCGCATTCGCGCGCGGCGATGACGTTGCGGGTGAGGTCGTCGATGAACACGCTCTCGGACGGCACGATGCCGGTTTTCTCGACGAGGTGTTTGTAGATGGCGGGGTCCGGCTTGATCATGAGGATCGCGCCGGAGATCACGAGCTGCTTGAAGTGGCGGAAAAAGGCGTGCTGTTTGACCAGGTACTCGTACGTGCTCACGGGCATGTTCGAGAGCAGGAAGAGGTGGATGCCGCCGGCGGCCAGTTCGTCGAGCAGCTGGATCGTCCCGGGGATGGGACTCAGCGACGCGTTCGCGGTGGCGAACAGCCGGCGCATCTCGTCGGTGCTCAGGCCCACGCGCTGGCCGAAGAGCTGGGCGGCCGTATCGACGTCGAACGCGCCGCGGTCGAATTCGTGCCAGTCCGCGTGTTCGAAGATTTCGCGGCGGATCAGCGCCTGGGTTTCAGCGTCCGGGTGGAGCCTGGCGATGAACGTCGGCGGGTCCCATTGCAGCAGCACCCCACCGGCATCGAATACGACATTGCGGATCATGGAATCGGGGACAGATTTGTTTATCGACGATAACGCAAAGATATCGTCAATAAATACATCTGTCCCCGATTGGCGCGGTCAGCGCTTGTCGAGCAGCAATTTGACCCCGAACAGGATCAGCGCCCCGCCGAAAACGCGTTCGACCCAGGTGATGACCCGCGAGCCCTTCAGCACCCGGGCGCCGTGAGCGGCGAGGTTGGCGTAGGCCAGCAGCGCGATCGCGTCGATCACGATGGTGACGGTCATCATGATCGCGAGCTGCAGCAGCAAGGGATGGTCGGGGCGGATGAACTGCGGCAGCAACGCGAGCATGAACAGCAGCAGCTTCGGGTTCGTGAGCTGCACGAGGATGCCCTGCAGGATGAGGCCGCCATGCGCCGGGGGTCTTGAGATTGCTCCGGCAACGGGCGTCTCGGTGCGAGCCTTGTTCAGGATCATGCGGACGCCCAGGTACATGAGGTAGATAGCGCCCACGACGCGGAGCGCCGTCATCGCGCCGCTGAAGCTCGCCAGCAGCGCGAGCAGGCCGAACGCGATCGCCGTGAACACGACGACATGAGCAATGCTGATGCCCACGGTGCCGGCGATCGCGCCGCGCATGCCATGACGCGCCGCGAGACCCATCGTGAAGAACACCGCGGGGCCTGGCGACAACGCGAGCAGGGTCCAGGCGGCGAGGTAGAGCAGGAATACGTTGAGGTCCATGGATCAAACGTACGCCCGAGTGGGGTCGGAGGCCAGAACAGGTCGGCGTTCGACCGCGCGAACTGTATTGGGCTTCGGGTCTCCGAGGGGGCGGGGACAGGCCTGAGGTCTGTCCCCTTTTGCTAGGAAACGAGGAATGTCCCCATTAAGCCTTTGCCGGCATCGGCACGGGCATGTCGCGGGTCGGCATCGGGGCTGTAACGGGCGAGGTCAGTCCGGTGACCAGTTCTTCGATCTTCACCGCCTGCCCCGAATCGAAGCACTTGTTAGCCGCCGCGCCGATCAGGATCGAGTACAGGCCACTGCGCTCATCGGCCGCGCGCTTGTACTTGTCCGGTTCGGCAGTGCCGAACACTTCGGTGAGCATCACGTTGTCGCCGCCGCCGTGGCCGCCGGTGCCGGTCCACACCTCGAGTTCCTCGGCCTTGCCGCGCAGCGGGATGACGCGCGTGCGGATCACGTCCTTTTCGGCTTGATAGGCCGTCGCACCGGCGGAAATCGCGCCGCCCTCGACGATCTCGTGTTCTATGCGGCCCTTCGTGCCGTTGAACGCGATCGTGTAGCCCTCCCACGCGTTGAACGCATTGAGCGAGTACGACAGTGTCGCGCCCATCTTGTATTTCACGATGACATTCATCGTGTCCTCGATGCTGATGTCCGGCCGCCATACGCAGCGGTCGCGGAAGTACCCGTCGTGGTGCTCGTTGTCGAGATACAGCTCGCGGAAATTCTTGTCCGCGCCGATGTCGAGGTAGAACGTGCACTTGTCCTTCTCCGGGCAGGTGCGGCAGCGCTCGTGGTGACTGGTCAGGCCCATGCGCTTCGCCATCTTCGGCGTGTAGTACTCGCGTTTGCCGTTGGCGAGCACGAGTTCCGGATCCGAGCCCAGCCACCAGTTCACGAGATCGAAGTGGTGAGTGGCCTTGTGCACCATGAGGCCGCCGGAGATCTCCTTCTGGCTGTGCCAGCGGCGGAAATAGTCCGCGCCGTGCAGCGTGTTCAGCAGCCAGTGGAAATCCACCGACATCACGTCGCCGATCGCGCCGTTCATGAGCAGATCCTTGATCTGCGTGCGCGGCGGCGAGTAGCGGTAGTTGAACAACACGCGCACGTGGCGGTTGTTGCGCTTGCAGGCATCGACGATGCGCTGCGCCTTCTCCGGGGTGGTGGTCAGCGGCTTCTCGGTGATGCAATCCATGCCCGCGTCGAGCGAACGGATGATGTACTCGTCGTGGAAGGCGTCCGGCGTCGTGACGATGACGCAGTCGGGCTCGAGGTCCTTCACCATCTTGTCGAAGTCGGCCGCGAGGTATTTCTTGGGCGCCTTCACGCCGTTGGGGGCGACGAAGCGCAGCGCGGCGTCCATGCGGCCCGGGTTCGTGTCGCAGACACCGACGAGCTCGTTACCCGCGGCGAATGTCTTCGTGATCGCCGTCATGTACATGCGCGAGCGCGAGCCCATGCCCACGATCACGAACTTGCGCTTGCGTCCCGCCGCGTAAGCGCTCGCCGCGAAACCCACCGCGGCAACACCCGCGGTCTTCAGCAGCGCGCGCCGGTCGATCGTCGATTCACTCATCTATATGTCCCCCGAGGGGGCAGCCCCCGTTTCCTAGCAAAAGGGGTCAGCCCTCAAACTGTTTGCGTTTCTCTCGAATACGAACAAAGGAGGACTGACCCCTTTTGCCAGGAATCGGGGGCTGCCCCCATTCCGGCGCCAACCATACATCAAATTCGATCAGACGCGGTCAACGGCGAGCACGCGCTGCCGGCTTTTGGCACACTCGGCCGATGCTGATACGCGTACTGCAAGGCTGCGTGCTCGCGGCGTTCTCGCTTCCCTCGCTCGCGGCGCAGATCCAGGGCACGCCCATCGACCGGCACGCGCTGGTCACGCGGCACAACCCGACGATCACGCAGGTCGACCCGGCCGCGCCGTTCATGGTGGGCAACGGGAGCATCGGGTTCACCGCGGACATCACCGGCCTGCAGACCTTCCAGGACCCGTATTCACCGCTCGTGCCGCTCATGACGCAGGCGCAATGGGCGTGGCACAGTTTTCCGAATCCGAAGAACTTCCGCATCTCGCAGGCGAGTCGACCGCTCACGGTGCGCGGCAAGAAGCTCTGGTATCCCTGGCTCCAGAACTGGGAGCAAGCCAAGGCGCCCGAGATCCAGTGGCTGCGCGAGAACCCGCATCGCTTCTCGCTGGGTCGCCTCGGACTGCGCCTGCTGCGCGCGGACGGCAAGGAAGCGTCGTTCGCAGACATCACGCAGACGAAGCAATCGCTCGACATGTGGAACGGGAAACTCACGAGCCGCTTCCTGTTCGAGGGCAAACCGGTCGAGGTCGAAACCTCGGTGCATCCGACGCGCGACATCATCATCGCGCGTATCACCTCGCCGCTGATCTTCGACGGGCGCGTCGGGTTCGCGCTCCGATTCCCGGGCGTCTCATCCAACCTGAATCCAGATCCCGCCGACTGGACCAATCCCGAGTCGCATGTCACGCAGGAAATCTCGCGAAACGCGGAAGGATTGAAGCTTGCGCGGCGCCTCGACGACACGCACTACTCGGTCGTCGCCTCCGGGGATCGCGACCTCACGATCGAAAAGGGCGGCCCGCACGAGTACCGCATCACCGCGCCGCGCGGCAACACGGTCACGCTGCTCGTGGAGTTCTCGCAGAAGCCGCCGATGACGGCGCCGGGCGCCGAAGCCGCGCGCAACGAAGTGGCCGCGTGGTGGCAGGGCTACTGGAAGAACGGCGGCGTCATCGACTTCACCGGCAGCAAACATCCGCGCGCGAAGGAACTCGAGCGGCGCATCGTGATGTCGCAATACCTCGCCGCGATCAACCAGGCGGGCACGGTGCCGCCGCAGGAAGAGGGTTTGTTCTCCAATAGCTGGAACGGCAAATTCCACATGGAGATGCACGCGTGGCACTCGGCGCATTTCGCCGTGTGGGGCCGGCCCGAGCTGCTCGAGCGCAGCATGCCGTGGTATTTCGCGAACCTCGAAGGCGCGAAGGAACGCGCGAAGTCGCGCGGCGTGCGCGGCGCGTGGTGGCCGAAGATGGTCGGTCCGGAAGGCCGCGAAAGCCCGAGCACCGTGAACCCGTTCATCATGTGGCAGCAGCCGCATCCCATCTACCTCGCGGAGGCGCTCTACAACGCACGCCCGAAACGCGAGACACTCGACAAGTACAAGACCCTCGTCTTCGAGACAGCCGAGATGCTCGTGAGCTGGCCGTACTTCGACAAGAAGTCCGAGCGCTTCATCCTCGGTCCGCCGATCATCCCGGCGCAGGAAAATTTTCCGCCGCTCACGACCTACAACCCGACGTTCGAGCTCGAGTACTGGCGTTACGGCGTCGCCACCGCGCAGAAGTGGCGTCAGCGCCTCGGGCTGCCGAAGAACGAGGAGTGGGACAACCTGCTGTTCCGTCTCTCCAAACTACCCGAGAAGGACGGCCTGTACCTCGCCGCCGAGTCCCAGCCGGATCTCTGGGAACGCGCGCGCTCGCCCGAGTGCAAGAGCAATGCAAAGGGAAGTTGCCCGAACCGCGATCAC
>JAEZCN010000184.1 GCA_023433515.1 Pseudomonadota bacterium | reverse complement strand
AATCGAGCTCGGCGTCCACCGGGTAGCCCAGCATCTGTTTCCAGCGCGGCGAGAAGTGGACTTCGTTGCTCTCGATGTCGAAATCCCAGAGGCCGTCGTTCGCGGCGCCCTGGGCGAGCTCGAGACGTTCCTCGAGCTTGTGCAGGCGGTTCTCGATGCGCAGGCGCGTGAGGCCCGCGCCCAGTGAATTGCCCAGTAGTTTGAGCAGGAGTTGCAGGTTCACGTCCCAGGCACCGCGCGGCAGCGCGTTGGCGAGACCGAGGATGGCGGCGGGCTGGTTCTGCACGCGAATCGCGATCATCAGCACCGAACCGATCGACAGCTCCGCGAACTTGCGGCTCTCCGCCCCCTGGTCACGGCGCGGCGCCGCGCTGTCGCGGATCTCCGAGAGGCGCAGGTGCTCGAGACGGTTGCGCAGCCAGGGGTAATCGTTGAACTGGGTGCCACGCCAGACTTCGACGCGGCATTGAGCGAGCGCGCCATGGGCCGCGTGGACTTCCTCCACCGCGGAGCCGTCGGCCGAGAGCAGCCACACGAAGGCGGTGTCGACGCCGGAGGAATCGCGCAGGGAAATCAGGCTCTCGCGGATGATTTCTTCGGTCGTCCCGCGCCGCATGTTCTGCAGGTCGACCGCGATCTTGGTGCAGGCGATGTCGACGCCCAGCGTCGGCTTGCCGCCGCGCGCGGACCAGACGCCTGTCGAAAAGACGTCCGATGCAGTCAGCTCAGGATTCTCTGGTGCTAGAGCCACTCTTCTCCCTGCCTTGGGGCGTGGATCAGCACGCTACGCGAAGGAAACCGGTGCCACGGCGATGCGGCACACAGATTCCAGCGCCAGATCCCTCCCAAAGTTGCGAAGCATTCTGTCACAAGATTTGAGGAACACAAGCTAAGTGCAGGTTGCATCAGGAGAATGGGCGCAATCCCTCGCGCGGGCCAGACATAATCTGGCGCAACTATAACGGCTTTGCGGGATATTGAATCGCGCGTGTCGCGTCTCCCTGCGCCGCGCATTGTTCGCTCGCGCGGCCACGCACGAGAAACCATTCGGACCGTGAGCTCACGCCAACGCTCGTCGCGGGGCCTGCGAAACACGGAGCGAGCTGATCACCCGGCACCAGCAGAACGCGACGATCGCCGGCATTGAGCCACGCGGCCGCGTCATAGGCCTCCTCCGGACCTTCGCGCCAACGGCGGTGACCGAAGTTCACGGTCGGTCGATCGAGGTAGAGCAGGAACTGCTCCTTGTACGCGACCAGCGCGAGCTCTTCCGACGGCTGCACCTGCGCGAGCACGTTGCGAACGAAGGCGCTGCCCGAGCGTTCGGGGTTCATCGCGGGCGCGAAGAAATACGAAAAGACGATGGTCAACGCGCCGAGCGCGACCGGCCATGCGGCCAGCGGCGCGCGATGCCAGGCGTAGAGCAGACCGGCGCCGGCGAGCGCGAGGTATACGTAGAACGCGGCCGGGCTCGAAAGATTGACCTCGCCCATCGACTTGACCGCGAAGCGCGCGTCCAGGGCGTGACCGATCGCGAACGCCGCCGCCGCGACGCAGAAGAATCCCGCCAGTGCGAACCCTGCGCGCCGCACGCCCTCGCGCGCGAGCACAGCCTCGATGACCGGCATCGCCGCGAATGCGAGCGCCGGCAACGCCGGCATGATGTAGATGCCGCGCTTGCCCGGACTCGCGGAGAAGAACGTCACGACGAGCAGTACCCAGCCGAGCGGCAACCAGACCTGCGCGTTGCGATCCTGGAACGCGACCTTGAAGCGCGGAACGAGCCAGAACAGCAGGATGCTCCACGGCAGCCACAGCGGAGGGATGACCTCGACGAGGAAGTAATACCAGGCTTTGACGTGATGCCACGCGCCCGCGTAGCGGTTCACGGTCTGCTCGAACAGGATCTCGTCGCGATACGCCGCGTACTCGGGTGCGCTGTTCGCGACCGCGATCAGCATCGGGACGAACCACAGGCTCACGGCGAGCAGCATCGCGAGTGGTGCCAGCCACCAGCGCCAGCCGCCCTTCCCCGCGTCGATGCGTGCGAGTCCCTGCCAGCCGAGCCCACGCAACAGGAAGTACGGGATCAGCAGCAGCACCGGCAGGAAGCCCACGCCCTTCGTGAAGATGCCGAGCCCGGCGGCGAAGCCGCCGAGGAAATACCAGCGCCAGCCGTCACCGAGCAGCAAGTGGCGGAGCAGTGCATACAGCGAAAGCGTCGTGAGAAAACACAGCGTCGCGTCGATCTGCGCGCCGCGGGTCGCGAGCACGAACTGCAGCGTGCACACGATGAGCAGGCTTGCGGCGAGGCCGGCAGCGCGACTCACGGTGCGCCGGCCGTAGTCGTAGACCAGGAACATCACGCCGCCCGCGGCGAGGAACGACGGGATCAGGAATGACCAGCGCACCGACCCGGTGAGCGAATAGAAAAACGCGAGCAGCCAGAAGAACAGCGGCGGCTTGTCCTGGTAGAGATCGCCGCCGACCCGCGGGAACATCCACTCGCCCGACAACACCATGTCGCGCGCGAGCGAGGCGAAACGCGGCTCGTCGGCGGGCCACGGATCGCGGATGCCGATTCCCGTGCCGACGATCACGACCAGCGCGAGCGCGAGCCATGACAGATCGCTCCAGTGGATCGGGGGCGGCGCGGTGGCGAGGCCCGGCGGCACGACTCCGTTGCGCGCCGGGGCCGCAGGCGGCGTTTCGACGGGGGCCGCTGTGACGGGAAGGGTTTCGCTCTCCGGCTCCCGCTCGATCGGCGCGGACAGCCGGGCCACCATGATATCCGACGCCGCGACCTTCGCGGCGAACGCGCTCGGCGCGGCCTCCGGCGATGCGGTCTCCGGCGATGCGGTCTCCTCCGCGGGCGGCTGACTAACTACCTCGCGCGGCCCGCCGGCGTTCCGAGTCAGTGGCGTGACGGGTTTGCGCGACCCGCCTCCCAGCAGTCCGATGTCAGGCATTTGAACCCGCGCCCGATCCGCCGCGCTTGGACTTGATGTCCATGACGAGGTTGTAGAACGCCACGCTGGCCGGCAGCAGGTTCGTCAGGATGCCGACCGAGTCGTTCTTGCCCCAGATGAAATATGACGTGACCATGCCGCTGCCCAGCAGGCTGATGATCCAGAAGCTGCGCGGAATCGCGGGCCGCCCGGCGCGCTTCGTCGCCCAGGCCTGCACGACCCAACGGCCGGCGAACATGAGCGCGCCGAGAAACCCGACGAGTTTCCAGGGCGTCAGGACGACACCGAAATACACTCCGATCACGCCGCTCATCATGGAACGTTCCTCACTACTCAGTCTTCCCGCACCAGCAGGCCGGGCTTGTAGCGGCGTCGCAGCCACATGACGCCCGCGATGTCGACGATGCCCACCCACAGCCGATTCAACATTCCGTACTTCGACGTGCCGCGCATGCGCGCGCGATGGCTCACGGGCACGGAGATCACCTTCGCGCCATGACGCATGAACAGCGCGGGAAGGAAGCGATGCATGTGGTCGAAGCGCGGCAGGTCCATGAACACGTCGCGCGCGAAGAGCTTGATGCCGCAGCCGGTGTCCGGCGTGCCGTCCCCGAGCAGGCTCGAACGCACGCCATTGGCGATGTTCGACTGCAGCTTGCGGAACGCGGTGTCCTTGCGGCTCGCCTTGCGGTTTCCCATGAACAGGTGCACGCCGCGATTGGCCGGGTCGTCGCGCGCCGCGAGAAGCTTCGGAATGTCGGCCGGATCGTTCTGCCCGTCACCGTCGAGCGTCGCGATCCAGGGCGCGCGCGCCGCGCGCACGCCGCTCCCCACCGCCGCGCTCTGCCCACTGCGAAACGAATGCCGCAGTACGCGCAGCGTGGGGAACTCGCCCTTGAGGCGCTTGAGTATCCCGGGGGTTTCGTCGGTGCTGCCGTCGTCCACGAAGATCATTTCGTAATCCTGGCCGGCCAACGCGCCCGCGATCTCGCGCACCAGCGGATCGACGTTTTCGGCTTCGTTGCAGACCGGAACGACGACGGACAGCGCAATGCTCATGCAGCCTTCTCGTGTAGAGCGTCGCGCGCGACGGCGTACAGTTTCTTCATGTCCGCCGCGAGTTCGCCCTGGAGGGCTGTCAATGCCTCGGGCTTGACCGCGCGCGGCACCTGGCGTGGTTCACCGATGGCGATGACGATGCGCGAAAACGGCCACGGCAGCACGAACTTGTCCCAGTGGAACAGCGTGGCGCGGCTGGCCGCGTAAGCCATCGGCAGGATCGGCCGCTGCGACATCTGCGAGAGCAGGATTGCACCAGGCTTGAACACGAAGCGCGGACCCCTCGGTCCGTCGGGCGTGATCGCGGGCGAGATGCCGCCCTTGGTGAGCGCCTCGTAATAGTCGCGCAGGGCGCGTGCGCCGGTGTGCGAGGAGGAACCGCGGATCACGTGACCCCTGAAGCGCGACACGATCATGACGCCGATCTCGCCATCGACCGACGGACTGATCAGGAACCCTAACTTCAATCCGCGCGGCGCCTGCTCGAGCAGGTACTTGGCGCAGAAGAGCTGGTGCTGGTGCCAGTAGACGGGGATCAGCGACGGCGCCTGCTTCAGGGCCCGCTCGACGTGTTCGTCGCCGATCACGCGCACCACCCGGCAGGTGCTCCAGAACACCTTGATGAGCCCGACGCCGATCGCCGCGACGATCCGCCAGGCAAGACGGCGCACGGGAGTCATCCGACGCTTCGATCGGGTCTCCTGTTTGTAGAGGGTATTACGCAGGCCGCCTGCGTCCGGGGGATCTGTTGGCATCCAGCGCGCGCCGGCAAAAAGAGGCGCGAATTGTCGGTGAATCCTACCCTCCCTGCAACGCATCCCCGGGCGTCAGGACGCCCCTCGGGACATGTAGAATTCGCGAATGTCTGCGACTCCCCAGGATAAGGACCAGTCCGCCCACTTGCCGCCGATTTCGGACATGCAGTTCGACATCGGCGGCGACGACGAAGCGATCCATCGGCTGACGGAGCTTTTCAACCGTCACGGAGACATCTACCGCTTCCATTCCCCGGTGCGTCGCGCGGAAATGTGGGTCATCAATCACCCGGACGACGTCAAGCGGGTCCTGGTCTCGAATCACCGCAACTACACCAAAGGTTCGGGGCTGGATCGCGTCAGGATCCTGCTCGGCAACGGCATCATGACCAGCGAAGGCGAGTTGTGGAAGAAACAGCGCTACATGATGCAGCCGATGTTCCATCGCCGGATGATCACCCAGTTCTCGAAGCTCATCGACGCCTGCAACGACCGCTTCATCGCCAAGTGGGAAGCGCAGGCCGCGCGCGGCGAGCTCGTAAACGTCACGGACGACATGAGCGAGCTCACGCTCGAGATCGTGCTGCTGTCGATCTTCGGCACGGACCTCGAGCGGCTGTCGCTCGAAATGGGTGGCAACCCCTTCGACATCGTCACGAAGGAGCCGGCGCGCGACCTGAAATTCGCGTACCGGTTCCGGCAGCTCTCGAAGCTCGTGGGCGCGCTCGCGAAACGGCGCGTCAAGGAAAAATCCGAGCATTTCGACTTCCTGCAGATGCTCATCGAGGCGCGCGACAAGGAATCGGGTTCGCCGATGTCCGCGAAGGAACTCATCGACGAGGTCATGACGCTCATCGTGGCCGGCCACGAGACGACGGCCAGCGGTCTGAACTGGACCTGGTACCTGCTCTCGCAGAATCCCGAGGCCGAGGCGAAGCTGCACGCCGAGGTCGACGCGGTGCCCGAGCAGCCCGCACCCGGTCTTTCCGAGATGGAGCAGTTGAGCTACACGAAGAACGTGGTCGACGAGGCGCTGCGCATGTACCCGCCCGGCTGGCTGCTGTCGCGCCGGACCATCGGGCCCGACACGCTGTCGGGCTACGAGGTGCCGCCCGGCACGGACGTGTTGCTCTGCCTCTATCTACTGCACCGCCATCCACGCTACTGGAAGGAGCCGGAGGCGTTCCGCCCGGAACGTTTCGACTCCGAGCACGAAAGCGAGCGTCCGCGTTTCGCCTACATGCCGTTCGCCGCGGGACCCCGACACTGCATCGGCGAGACCCTCGCCTTGTATGAAATGTACATGCACTTGTATAAGGTGGCCCGCCGGTACCGGTTGCGCTTCGTGCCCGACCGTCCGCTCGAACTCGAGGCGCAGATCAACCTGCGCACCAAACACCCGCTCATGATGAAACTGGAACGCCGCGCATGACGATGTCCAATGCCCAGACGCTCGCCGAGCTGATCACGATGAATCGCGCGGTGAAGCGCACCATCTC
>JAEZCN010000074.1 GCA_023433515.1 Pseudomonadota bacterium | reverse complement strand
CCGTCGCCGACGGCCTGCGCATGGCTCCGTATCCGCTCGCGGACGACGGCCATCGCAACTTCGTCGACCTCAACACGATCCCGAACGCCATCGTCGAGCGCATCGAAGTGCTGCGCGACGGCGCGTCCTCCACCTACGGTGCGGACGCGATCGCGGGCGTGATCAACGTCATCACGAAGAAGGAAATCCAGGGCCTGCACATCGGCGGTTCGTACGGCATGTCCGAGGCCGGCGGCGCGGATGAAAACCGCATCGATCTGACCTGGGGCCATGGCGACCTCGAGAGCGAGGGCTACAACTTCTACATCAGCGGCGAATACCAGAAGCAGGACAACCTCTGGGCGCGCGAGCGCGGCTATCCGTACAACACGTCGGACTGGTCCCGCGTCTGCGGTGACTCCGGCAGCTGTATGTCGAACCTGAACTGGAACGGCCTCACGGGCGAAGACGGCTCGTTCAACGGCCTCATCTCGATCCCGGGCGTTGCGCTGGTTCGTCCGGTCACGGGCGCACTCGACGGCACCGGCTCGGTCACGGGCTCGGGTCGCTTCGAGTACCTGAACCCGGCCGCGGGCTGCCGCCAGTGGAACACGGTCAGCCAGAACGTTTCCGGCACTGCGCCGCTCAACGTCTGCGAAGTGAACTTCCAGGGCGAGTACATCATGTTGCAGCCGGAGATCAAGCGTCAGGGCATCTCGACGCGCTTCACGGCGAACATCGGCGACGGCGGCCAGGTCTACGCGATGGCCAACTTCTACAAGACCGACACCCACGCGTCGTTCACGCCGCTGGGCTTCAACGGTCTGCCGACCGTTCCGCGTCCGCCGGGCATGATGAACTACAACGTCATCATGCCGGTGTACGTCTGTTCGTCGGGCGTCGGCACGCTCGACGGTCTGAACACCGGTTGCGACGACACCAACGGCGTTCTCAACCCGTACAACCCGTACGCGGGAGACGGCCAGACGGCGCAGATGTTCTTCCGTTCGCCCCTTGGCCGCACGATCGACACCAGCTCGAAGGTCATTCGCGGCGTGGTGGGCATCGAAGGCACGATCGGTGGCGACAACGGCTGGCGCTACTCGGCGGACTTCACCGCCTCGCAGAACGACCTGACCCGCGCCGAAGGCAACTACTACATCCCGCAGCGGGTCATGGACGTCGTCGCGCGCGGCACGTACAACTTCGCCGACCCGCTGTCGACGCCGCAGGAGGTGTTGGACTACATCTCGCCGCTCAACAGCAAGGTCTCGAGCTCGCAGCTGTGGCAAGTGCAGGCGATGGTGAGCAAGGCGTTCTTCGAACTGCCCGGCGGTCCGTTCCAGGCGGCGTTGGGCGTGTCGTACCGTGAAGAGTCGCTGGACAACCCCAGCGGCAACCCGGCGAACGACTCCGCTCCGTACACCCGCTACTACTCGATCAACGCGGTGGGCGCCGCGGGTGAACGCGACGTCAAGTCGGCGTTCTTCGAACTCAGCGCTCCGATCATCGATCAGCTCGAGGTGCTCGCCTCGGGTCGCTACGACGAGTACTCCTCGGGCCAGTCGAACTTCTCGCCGAAGGTCGGCTTCAAGTTCACCCCGATCGAGCAGATCGCCCTGCGTGGTACCTGGTCGGAAGGCTTCCGCATTCCGTCCTTCAACGAAGCCTATGGTCTGCCGACCACCGGCTACGTGACGGCCCAGGTCAACTGCGCCAACGTTCCGGCCTACTGCGCCGCGCACGGCAACAATGCGTACGCGACTGGCCAGTACAGCGTGGGTCTGACGAGCATCGGTAACCCCGAACTCGATCCGGAAGAGTCGACCGCGTTCACGGCCGGCTTGATCATCGAGCCGATGAGCAACCTCAACTTCACGATCGACTACTGGAACATCGAGGTCGACGGCCTGATCAAGGGCGTCACCGCGAGCGCCGCGCTCATCAACCAGTGGTACACCAACGGTGGTGATCCGGGCATCCCGGGCATCGTGATGTTGCCTGGCGCGCCGGACCCGGCGTTCCCGGGTGCGCTGCCGGCCCTCGGCTTCATCCAGGCCTCGTTCGCGAACCTGGAGAGCCAGAAGGCCAGCGGTCTCGACTTCGGTGCCAACCTGAGCCTGCCGATCGGCGATGCCGTGACGTGGCGCAGCTCGCTCGACGCTTCGTACATGATGAAGTTCGAGCAGATCACCGAAGACGGCACGGTGCTCCGTTACGACGGCACGCTGAGCCCCTGCGACGTGACCTCGTGCTCGGGCACGCCGAAGTGGCGCGGCACGTGGCAGAACACGTTCGAGTTCGGCCCGGCGGCGGTCTCCGTGACGGCGTACTACACGAGCGGTTACGACACCGCCTCGATCGACTACGACGGCATCAAGGGTGATTGCGAGTTCAACGCCGCGAATCACATCTCGACGCAGACGTTCGTTGATGGCACGCCGGTCAATTGCAAGCAGCCCGCTCAGTGGAATGCGGACCTGACCGGTCGTTACACCTTCAACGACAAGTACACGGTCTTCGCCGAAGTGCTGAACTTCCTCGACATCGAGCCGGAGTTCGACCCGTCGGCTGCCTACGGCCTGTTCGGCTTCAACCCCGCCTGGGGTGGTCCGAACATGCTCGGCCGTTACTACCGCGTCGGCTTCCGCGTGGAGCTGTAATCGGAACGGTCAGCTAACAAGACCAGAGAAGCAGAAGAATGGGGCGGCTCCGCGAGGAGCCGCCCGTTTTTTGCCGGGTGGGTGTGCCAGGCACCGATCCGGCAAGTCCGGGCGGTCATGTGCATTCCCCGCGACTGAACGCGCGTGGGGCTAACTAGCGCTCGCGCCTCACGCGAGTCTCGATGCCCTTGGTCGTCGTCAGGATGTAGGAGCCGGCGCGCGAGTGGCGCAGCGTGATGTCGTCGCCGACGGCAACCGTCGCGGTCGGGCGATTCTCGACCTGCGACCACACCTGGCCGTTGTCGAGCGTCACCATCCACCAGCCGTTGGTGCGCACCGCCAGTTTCACGACCGTCGCGGGAACCACCTGGATGTGCGGTATGGGACTCTCGCGACGCATTTCATCGCGGGTCCAGCCGTTGAGACCGCCGTCGGGTTTCTGCGCCAATGCCGCCGCGCAGAGGCCGAGCAGGGGCAGGAGAACAAGCATTCGATGTCCGGTTCTCATGCGGCGAGAATAGCCCCGCCCGGGCTTACAATTCACCTTCGACTTCTCCCTAGTCCGTGCCGGACGCACGCGCTTCCGATCAAGGGACCCGATCATGAGAACGCTGCTGTGCTCGTGGGTGATCTGCTGCGGAGTCGTTCGGTCGGACGAGCCACCGCACGAGAACATTCCCGCCGAACTCCGTGCTTGCGTGAGCATCGAGCGCAACACCGAGCGGCTGGCGTGCTTCGACCGCGGCATCGCCGCAATCCTGAGCGCCGACGGCGCCATCGCTTCGACGGAGTCCAGCTTCGGACTCGTTGCCAGGACGCCACCGGCCGGATCGGACGGCGGCACGCAGGAACTCAAATCGATCCGCGGCAAGGTTGCCGCGATCAAGTCCTCGGGCGGCGGAGAACTGATCACGCTCGACAACGGCCAGACCTGGCGCCAGCTGAGCGGTGGCACGCTGCTGCTCAAGATCGGCGACGAGGTCGAGATCACCCGTGCCGCGCTCGGATCGTTCCAGATGAGCGTGCCGAGCGGCAGAACGGCCAAGGTCAAGCGGATTAGTTAGGCGCCGATCCGGTTCCGGCCCCGGACTCCTTGAACCCGAACCAGCAATTGAACGCTACCGTGATGCGTTCGCCATCTCCCTCGTACGGCTTCACGTCGTGCAGCACCCAGGACGGAAACAACACGAGCTGGCCGGCCTCGAGGCGCAGAATGCGCACGCCACCCGCGAACGCGCCCGAGAGCCGCGCGTTGCCGGCATCCAGGTGCATGGACGACTGCAGCACGGGATTCACGAAACACAGCGCGCCGCTTTCCTTGTGATCCGCGTCCGACCGCCCGGGATCCACGCAATACACACCCGACCACGACGCATTCGGATGGTTGTGCAATCCGAAGAAGCCGCCCCGCCGCGTGACGTGGAACCACGCGTCGTTGTAGACCAGCAGTCTCGAGCGCATCGCGGTGTCGTAGCCATTGAGCTCGCAGACCGCGCGCAGCATCTCCCCGAAGCAGAATTCCTTGAGCTTCCTCACCGCGGGCTCGGTCGGATCGCGGAACAGGTCGAAACGACTCTCGAACGTGGCGGCATTGCGCTGCGTGATCGGCCGCGGATTGGCTTGCGTGGCGCCTCCAGCGGCGCGCGCGATGAACAGCGCGCCGAGCTCGCGATTCAGCGAGGCCGCGTCCGGCAGGCGCGCGAACGCGAACGGGGTCGCGAAGAAGGGGACGATGTCCGCCATGCGCCGAGGCTAACTTCTCGCGGCCCGAAAATGAACGGAGACGAAGACGGCGGGCCCGGCCAGCCCGCCGTCCACCTTCTCCCCCGCTCAGAACTCGGCGTTGACCGTCAGGAAGAGCTGACGTCCGAGCGAGTCGTAGGCCTGCGGCCAGGTGTTGCCGTTGCACGGACCGGTGGGGCAGGTGCTCGAGCCGTTGAGCGGCGGATCCTTGTCGAGCAGGTTGTTGGCGCCCACGCGCAGCGTGTACCGGTCCAGGAACTGGATGGCCGCGGACAGATCGATCCAGCTGCGGGAGCCGAGCACCGCATCGGTCGGGAATGCGCCCGTCGCCGTACCCAGGAATGCCAGCGCTTCCTGCGAATCCTCGAGATCGCGCTTTGCCTCGCCGTAGTAGCGCCAGGCAATCGTGATGTCGAAACCGCTCCAGGGCGTGTTCCACGTCGCATCCAGCTTGTGGCGCCAGTCGGCCACGGGCGCGCCGTTCGGCGTGCCCGACGTGCAGATGCCGCCGTACAGCCCGACGCAGTCGTAGGTGATCCCGGTCTGCGGAGTCACCTCGTACTTGTCGAGGTATGTGCCGATCAGGCCGATACGCATCCGCCCGGCATCGCCGACGTCGAAGCTGTAACTCGCGTCGAGGTCGTAACCTGCCGTCTTGATGCCGCCGATGTTCTGCAGCGTATCGACCACGAAACCGTTAGGCGTCTCGAACAGCGAACCGCCGGCATCGCGCTGCACCTTGCTGCACAGTTCGGCGGCGCCGGTGAGCGCGCATTGCAGCAGCGTGAAGTCCTGGTTCGGATTCTGGATCGCGTCGTCGATCTCGATCGAATACCAGTCGATATTGATGCGCAGCCCGGGCGCGAAGTCAGGATGGAATTCGATACCGAAGGAGAGGGTATCCGCCTCTTCCGGCAGCAACTCCGGGTTGCCGCCGATGAAGCCGTTGTACTGCGCGGCCGGGTTGGTTTCGATCGCACCGAACAACGCGGGTGACAGGCCCGTGTTCGCGCATTGGTCGACCGTCAGGATCGGCGCAGCGCCCGCGCAGGGATCCACCGTGCCGTTCAGACCCACCTGCTGCGTGCCGAACAGCTCATAGATGTTCGGTACGCGCACCGCGTGCTGGAAGCTGCCGCGCAGGCGAACGGCGTCGACGGGGGACCATTCGAGGCCGAACTTGTAAGTGTCCGTGCTCGTGTCGAGTCCGCCCGAGTAGTCGGAGTAGCGATAACCCGCCTCGGCCGACAGGCCGCTCAGGATCGGAATGCGCGATTCGAGGAAAACCTCCTTCACGCGGTAGCTGCCCGAGAGCGGCAGCGTTGCGCCGCCCTGGCCGGCGCCGTCGCCGGCGATGTAGTTGCCGTCGGGCTGGAAGTCGCTCTCGACCTCGCGGTATTCCGCGCCGATGTTGACCATCACGCCTTCTTCGGCCGAACCGATCTTCCATCCGTACTGGCCGAGGTCGCCCGTGAAGTTCGCCTGCACGACGCGCTCGGTCACTTCGCCGACGGCGACCAGCGGGATCTGCACGTAGGCGAGAGCCTCCGGCGTGACCGAATTCGCGGACCAGATGTTGTACGGCACGCAAGTCGGATCGGTTCCGTCGACCACCGACTGGCAGGTCGGCACGCCACCGACGTCCACGACGTCGAGCGCGCGTCCGGAGCGCGCAATCGAAAAGTCGTTCAGATAGGTGTCGGAGATGCGCGCGGTGCCCTGGAACAGCGACGTGTCGTACTGCCACGCATCGTTGATCGCGCCTTTCACACCGAGGCCGCCGCGATAGGTCTGGTGATTCAGATCCTGCTGGCGACCACCGCCCTCGATGTTGCGGCGATTGAAGCGGATCCGCGTCGTGTCATCCGGCGTGAGTCCGAATTGCCCGCAGAAGGCGGTGAACTGCTCCGGAGTCCACAACGGATTCGAGCAGTGCACCGTCGCATCGAGCGTGAACAGGCCGGACGGCGCGATCTGCGAGACCGATTTGTCTTTCAGGAACATGAACTCGGCATAGGCCTCCGCGTTCTCGTTGAACTGGAAATTGAGGAACGTGCCCGCGGTGTAGCGTTCGTTGGGACGCTGGAAGTAGTTGAGCGGACCGAAGTTGTACGCCGCCGGCGCGCCCTCCACGAAGGCGCCGGCCGTATCGAGGGTCCAACTACCGGTGGTGCTCGCATCCCCCGGTGCGAACGGCCTGAAACGCGCGGGGAAGGCGGTTCCCGAACCGCCGCAGGAGAATTCGTCACCGGAGTTGAACGAGCAGGCGCTGTAGTCGTACGCGCTCTGCAGCACCGGATCGGTGTCGCGATAGGTCGCGTAGAACGTGGCGTTGCCACGGTCGTCGGCGAAGTTCGAGCCCAGCGCGAAGGAGAAATTCAGGTCGTAACCGGTATTCGATGTGCCGGTCGGCACCTCGAAGCCTTCCGTTTCGTTGAGCGCCCGCGAGATCTCGTCGTCGTTCTTGTGATTGAAGAAGCTGTAGCCGGCCGTGAACTTCACTCCCTCGAACTTGCGGTCGATGATGAAGTTGACCACGCCACCGACCGCGTCCGCGCCGTAGACCGAGGACGCGCCGCCCGTCAGTAGTTCGACGCGCTCGACCAGCGCGGTCGGGACCATGTTGATGTCGGACGCGAACGTCGTGCTGCCCGGATCACCCGGACCGAGACGCCGGCCATTGATGAGCACCAGCGTGCGGTTCGAACCGAGACCGCGCAGGTTCACGGTGGCCGTGCCGTCCGAGTCGTTCGACACGTTCGCGCCCTGCGCCGCGAAGATCTGCGGCAGCTCGTTGATGACGTCTTCGATCGTGCTGCGCCCGGTGCGTACGATTTCCTCCGCCGTGAGCGCGGTGACCGGACTGATGCTGGCTAGATTCGGCGAAACGATGCGCGAGCCCGTGACGACCACGGTCTCCACGGGTTCCGTGGTTTCACCCCCGGACGGTTGCGCCGGAGTTTCCTGGGCGAGCGCCGTGCCGACGCCGGTCGTCGCGAGGGCGCTCGCGAAAATCGCTCGGCGGACGGCGCGGGAGAGTTCAGTATCGGGAGTCATTGGATGTCTCCTCGTGATCAGGCTTTGCGCGCCTGCAGCATGTGGTGTCGTTTACTCACCACGACGGCTATCAAACTACGCCTGGAGCGCATTCCCCGCTGTCTCCAAAAGGTGCCTTGGCAATGTCGGATGAAGACACATTGAGAGGGCTTCGCCGTCTGGTGACCCAGGGAGACCTGTCATCGGCGAGCGCGGTGGCGCGGCGCGCGCTCGATGAAGGCCTGCGGCACCCGCTCCCGTACGGCGTCATCGCGATGTATCTCGAATCGTCGGGCGGCATCGACCAGGCGGTCGAAGTGCTCGACGAGGCTCTCAGGCATTTCCCTGATGATCCGGGCGCACGCCAGGCGCGCGGTCTATGCCTGATGCGCCGCGAAAAATTCGCCGGCGCGCGCGACGACTTCGAGCACGTGACGCGCGTCGCTCCAGGGTTCGCCCCGGGATTCACGGCGCTGGGCCAGGCGCTCGAAGCCTTGGGTGAACTGCCGGCCGCCGAGGCAAACTACCGCCACGCGCTCGCCCTCGATGGCGCCAACCTCATGGCGGAGGCGGGGCTGGCCTCGCTGCTCGGACGACGCGGAGAGTTCGCGCAATCGCGCGAGCGGGCGCTGCGTGTGCTGGCGTCCGAACCTGACTACCCCGCGGCGGCGATGCTGGTCGGCGAGGCCGATATCGCGCTCGGTTTCGCGTCGGACGCGGAGTTGCGCATGCGTGCCCTGGCGCGCGACCCGCGATTGACGGAGGTGGAGCGGTCGCTCGCGCTGGGCGTGCTCGGCGACGCGCTCGACCGCCAGGATCGCCCGGCGGAGGCGTTCGCCGCCTGGCGCGAATCCAACGGGATTCGTCGCGCGCACTATGCGCCGGTCTTCGCCGCGGGGCCGGGCACGCTCGCGTACGCTCGAGCGTTGCAGCAGTGGTTCGGTCGACATCCCGCGAAAGACCTCTTGCCGGTCCTGCCGCCGGAGGTCCCGGACACGGTTCGCCACGTATTCCTGATCGGTTTCCCCCGCTCCGGCACCACGTTGCTCGAACAGGTGCTGGGTGCGCATCCCTCGGTGGTCACGCTCGAAGAGCGCGAGAACCTGCGGGACTCCGTCTCCGAGTTCATGAGGAGCCCCGGCGACCTGTCACGGCTCGGCCTGGCTTCCGAATCGCAGCTCGACCCCTGGCGGCGCCGGTACTGGCAGCGCGTCGCGGAGGCCGGCGTGACCGTCGACGGCAGGCTCTTCGTCGACAAGCATCCGCTCAACGGGCTCAAACTACCGCTGATCGCGCGGCTGTTTCCGGGGGCGCGCATCCTGCTCGCCATTCGCGATCCGCGCGACGTGGCGCTGAGTTGCTTCCGGCGACGTTTCCGGATGAGCGCGCCGTACTACGAATTCCTGGCGCTCGATTCCGCCGCGGCGCTCTACGACTGCGTCATGCAGATCACGCACGATCTCATCGCGGAACTGCAGTTGTCGGTGCACGTCGTCCGGCTCGAGCGGCTGATCGGACACTTCGAGCACGAGGTCGGCGCCATCTGCGATTTCCTCAAGATCGGCTGGAGCGACCGGATGCGGGAATTCGCTGAATCCGCGCGCACGCGCGGCGTTGCGACGGCGAGCGGCGCGCAGCTCTCGCGTGGACTGAATGCCGGCGGCGTGGGCGCATGGCGTCGTTATCGCGAGCAGCTCGCGCCGGTGCGACCCGCGCTCGACCGATGGGCCGCGCGCTTCGGTTACGAAGTGGATTGAGCCGGGGAGACCCGCGCCGAAAGGCCGACGCGGAGCCCACTGTCCGCGCCGGCGATCGGTATCAGTTCAGTCCAGCACTCGCAGCACCACGCGCCGGTTCTGCTGCCGGCCGTCGTCGGTGTCGTTGCTCGCCACCGGCTGGCTTTCGCCATAGCCGCGCGCGCTGATGGAGTTCGTGACTCCCGCGTCGCGCAGGTAGGTAGCCACGGCGTTCGCGCGGCGCTCCGACAGGTCCTGGTTGTAGGCGTCGGCGCCGCGGCTGTCCGTGTGACCCGCGACTTCGATGCGCAGGTCGGGGTAACGCTTGAGCGTCGCCACGGCGCTCTCGAGCGTCGGGATGCTGTCCGCCAGCAGCGTCGCCTTGCCGGTTTCGAAGACGACACCCTCCAGCCGGATCTCCGCTTTCAGCGTGCAACCCGCCGTGTCGACGCGGTCGCCCTTGGGCGTATCCGGACACTTGTCCTGCTCGTTGAGCACACCGTCGCCGTCGAGGTCGTTGTTGATCTCGCAGCCGACGGCGTCGACCTTCGCGCCCGCGGGCGTGCCGGGGCACTTGTCCTGCTCGTTGAGCACGCCGTCACCATCGTCGTCCTGCGGCAGCGGACATCCGCTGGAGTCGACCGCGGTGCCGGGCGGCGTGCCCGGACACTTGTCGAGTTCGTCGGTCACGCCATCGCCATCGGAGTCCATCGGCTGGCGCGTCACCGTGCCGCCCCACGAATACTGGAAGCCGATGCCGGCCACGTAGTCGACCGGATCCTGGACGGGATCCGAGCTGCTGGACAGGCCACGGCGGGCGCCGAGATCGGCGCGCAGCTGCATCGCGCTGCCGTCATTCCGAGGCGCGCCGAGATCCACGAGTACGCCGACCCCGTACAGCGCGCTCAGGTCGTGGTCGCTGCCGCCGGACTCCACGTCCGCGGTCGTGCGGCCCAGGCCCAGGCTCACGAAGGGATTCACGCGGCCTTCGCGGTAGAACACGCGTTTGGCCTGCAGGCCGAATCCCCACAACGTGAGCGAATCGTCGCCCGCGCGCTGGTGTTCTGATCCGTACATCAGCAGTTCGAGATCCCAGTTCGGGGAGAGCGTGCGGCCGAGGGCCAGCGTCACGCCGATGTCGTCGTCCGCCTCACGCGCGTCATCCAGCCACAGTGCATTCACCTGGGGGGCGATGTACCAGCTGTCGTCCGCGGCTCCGGCGAAGGATTTCCCGGCCACGAGCCCGGCTGCACACGCGGCCAACAACATCAGGCTGCCGATCATTTTCATGGCGCACTCCGTGATTCTTGTTCTGGCGAGTGCGCCGATCATAGCCGAGCCCCGCGGGCCCGGTAATACGGTCAACGATGAGTCAGCGCGGGGTGGCTCACGACCTGTCCGGCGCGAATCCCGAGGCGCCTGGCCTCACCCCCGGCGATTTCGAGCACGGCGACCGCCGGATCCCTGCCGCGGATGGTTTCGAGCGAATGCGGAGTGGTTTGCTCGAAAATCTGCAGGATCTTCCCGTCCGGACCGATGAACAGCATGTCGAGCGGAATGTAGGTGTTCTTCATCCACATGCCGATCGAACGCGGTTCGCCGTACACGAACAACATGCCGCGCAGCTCCGGCAGCGAGCGCACGAACATCAATCCCTGCGCCTGGCGCCGCGGATTGTCGGCGAGCCAGACCTGGAAGACGTGACGCACCTTCTTGCCATCCAGGATCTCGAGCTTGTCGCTCGGAAAGTTCGCGAGATCTTCGAGGGGCGTGTCCTGCGCGACACCGGCCCCGGGGGCGAACAACCCCAGGAGCAGCAGCGCGGCGAGGCGCATGAAATCAGAGCCGGGCCGGAACCTGCGTCTTGACCGTGGTCTTGTCATTCGGGGTTCTTGCATCGTTGCGGTCATCGTCTCCGAATTCGACGCGGCCTGCAAAATCGAAACGCTGCAGCACGATGCGCTCGCTGCGGTCGAGATTCGTGGCGGGCCCCACGCAGAACCCGCGGGCGATGACGCGATAGACCGCGCGGCCGGGCCCCAGGGTCTCGACACGCTGCTGGGTGACGGAGTCCGCGGTGCACTTTTCGTCGCCCTGCGTCGCGAACATCCGCTTTTCGCCTTCGAACAGGATGGTGACGTTGGTGCGCAACGATTCGCCGCTGGCGCCCTCGCGGAGACCCGCGATGCCGAACACCATGCGGATGCGTCGGCCGTCGCCGCGCAGGGGTCCGCCGATGCTTACGCGCAGGCCATTACCCGAGGGACGAGGTCCCCCCTCGCACACCATGTCCGCGTCTTTCCAGTCCAGGTCCAGGTTGAGCTCGCCGCGCAGGCGCGCGCGCAGGTAGCCATTGCCCGCCGCGAAGCAGCCCGGTTTCGATGTAGGTGGATCCGCCGGCCACGCGGGTATGCCGGCCAGCAGGAGTGCGGCGCATGCCGCGACACATGCGCGATGAGACATGCGTCTACGGTAGCACGCGACCTATACTTCAAAAAAACGAGGATCCAATGGCCAAACGTCCAGCTCGCGCAACCTCCGGTCGTTATGTCAGCCGCCTCACGAGCGGCACTCTCGCGGTGATCATGGCCGGCGGGCGCGGCGAGCGTCTCAAGGGACTCACGGAACATCGCGCGAAACCGGCGACGCCTTTCGGCGGCAAGTTCCGCATCATCGATTTCGTGTTGTCGAACTGCGTGAACTCGGGCATCCGCCAGATCACGGTGCTCACGCAGTACAAGGCGCAGTCGCTGATCCAGCACATCCATCGCGGCTGGGGTTACATGCGCGGCGAATTCGGCGAGTTCGTCGAGGTCATCCCGGCGCAACAGAAGACGGGCAGCCACTGGTATCGCGGCACCGCGGACGCGGTCTACCAGAACATCGACGTGTTGCACGCGCACCGACCGAAACACGTGCTCGTGCTCGCCGGCGACCACATCTACAAGATGGACTACGGTCCGATGATCGCCTACCACGTGGAGAAGGGCGCCGACATCACCGTGGGCGTGGTCGAAGTACCGATCGCCGACGCGAAGGAGTTCGGCGTGCTCACGGTCACGGAATGGAATCGCGTCACGCGTTTCGTCGAGAAGTCGGCGACTCCCGATCACATGCCGGGCCGCCCCGACGCCGCACTCGCGTCGATGGGCATCTACGTGTTCAACCCGGATCTGCTCGAGAGGCTGCTCATCGAGGACGCCGCGAACGAGAACTCCAAGCACGATTTCGGCAAGAACATCGTGCCGGACGCCATCGAGAAACTGCAGGTCTTTGCCTATCCTTTTCGGGACGTCAAGACCCGTGCGCAGTCGTATTGGCGCGATGTTGGAACAATCGATGCGTTCTACGAGGCGAACCTGGAACTCGTCTGGGTCAATCCCGAGCTCAATATCTACGACGAAGACTGGCCCATCTGGACCTACCAGGCCCAGACGCCGCCGGCGAAGTTCGTGCTCGACGAGGACGGCCGCCGCGGCATCGCGATCAACTCGCTGGTCTCGGGCGGCGTGATCATCTCGGGCGCGACGGTGCGCGAGTCGCTGCTGTTCTCCGGCGTGCGCGTCGAGGAGCGTTCGCTGGTCGAGCGGTCCGTGATCCTGCCGCACGTGCACATCGGCCAGGACTGCCAGGTGCGCAACGCCATCATCGACTCGAACTGCGATCTCGCGCCGGGCACGCGCATCGGCTTCGACCGCGAGGAGGATGCCAGGCGTTTCCTCGTGACCGACAAGGGCGTGGTCCTCGTGACGCCGGACATGCTGGCCGCCATCCATGCCTGACCGCAACCGACACTGGCGGCTGGCGTGCGCGGCGTTGGTGCTCGCGCTGACCGCGGGCTGTGCGTCCGTCACGAACCTGCAGGCGCCGGATCTTTCGGTGGTCTCGATGAAGCTGCAGAGCGCCGACCTGTTCGAGCAACGGCTCCTGGTGCGCATGAAGGTGCAGAACCCGAACGATCGCGCGCTGCCCATCAAGGGCATCACCTATCGCATCGAGGTCGACCAGGCGCAGCTCGCGCAGGGCGAGTCGAACACGCCCTTCACGGTACCGGCGCTGGGCGAGGCGGAGTTCGACGTCCAGGTGAGGGCGAATCTCGCGGGGGTACTGTCGAAGTTCCTGTCGCGCAAGAAAGGCGAAGACACGCTCGATTACCGCCTGGTGGGCGACGTGTCGCTAGCGAGCGGCTTTCTGCGCCGCATCCCCTTCGACGAGCGCGGCAGCGTCAAGCTGAAGTAGTTCGGCGAAGAGTTTCAGGTACTCGTTGGTCTGCGTGGCCCACGAGAAATCGCAGCGCATCGCGTTCTGCACGATCTTTTCCCACAGCGACGGGTCGGCGTACCACTTCATGGCCGTGTCGAGCGCCCAAGTCATCGCGCCCGCGTCGAAATCGTTGAACACGATGCCCGTGCCCTGGCCGGTCGCAGGATCGAAGTGCGTGACGGAATCCGCGAGGCCGCCCGTACGCCGCACGATCGGGATCGTGCCGTATCGCAGCGAATACATCTGGTTCAGGCCGCAGGGCTCGTATTGCGAGGGCATCAGGAAGATGTCGCTCGCGCCTTCTATCCAGTGCGCGAGCGAGTCGTCGTAGCCGCCGAAGAACCAGGCCCGGCCCTTGTATTGCTCGGCGAGCCCCGCGAAGAACTTCTCGTATCGAGGTTCGCCGGTGCCGACCACCGCGAGGCGCACGTCGTGCGTCTGCAGCAGTTTCGGCAACGCGTCGGTCAGCAGGTCGAAGCCCTTCTGCACGGCGAGACGGCTCACGATCCCGAACAGCGGCACGCGGCCGCTCGTGGGCTTCAGGTTCTGCCGCAGCAGGAAATTGCGTTTGAGTTCCGCCTTGCGCGCCACCTCGCGCGGGCCGAAATGGGTCGGCAGGTGGCGGTCGGTGCGCGGATCCCACTCGTCGTAGTCGACGCCGTTGAGGATGCCGTGCACCGCGCTGCCGCGCGCCGCCAGCGCCGCTTCCATTCCCATGCCGTACTGCGGCGTGGTGATCTCGCGCGCATAGGTGGGGCTCACCGTGGTCACGGCGTCGGCGTGCAGGATGCCGTGTTTGAGCGCGTTGATCGTCCCGGCCTTCAGGTCGTCCTGGTGCAGTAGATAGGCGTCCTGGCCGAGATCGAGATCGGCGGCGTCGGTCGCCGGGAATGCGCCCTGGTAGCCGATGTTGTGGATGGTCATCACCGACCTGGCGCCCGCGAACAGCGGATCGTGCCGGTAGTTCGAGCGCAGCCACAGCGGCGCGAACGCGGTGTGCCAGTCGTGCGAATGCACGATGTGCGGCTTGAAATTCATGCGCCGGCAGCACTCGAGCGCTGCGCGCGTGAGCACCAGGAAGCGGCGATGTTCGTCCGGATCGTTGGTGTAGAGCGTCGGGCGCGCATACAACGCCTCGGACTCGATCAGGTAAGCCGGCGTGGCGGAGGCGGGCAGCCGCGCGCGCCAGACGTCGACGCGGTATTCGTGCCGGCCGGTGACGATCCGCAGTCCCTGCAGCGACTCGACGCGCGCCACGTCGAGGCCGGTGCGTCTCACCTGCGCGTAAAACGGCATGAAAAGGCGCACATCGTGACCGAGTGCGCTCAGCTGCCGCGTGAGGGCATAGGCGACGTCGGCCAGTCCGCCGCTCTTGGCGAGCGGCACGACCTCGGAGGCGATGGCGCAGATCGATAGTTTCACGGGACCGGCATTCTAGCCGCCGGGCACGACTGGTAGCATTGCACCGGGTCTCGAAAATCCATGCGTCGTTTACTCACATTCCTGACGGCCTGCGCGCTCGTGCTGGCGTCGCTCGGTATTGGTGTCTTCACCGCCGACCTGCCGTTCTGGCGGCGCGCCTTCGATTGGCCGCCGCAGCCTGGCATCTACCTACCCGCGGCCGAAATCGGCGACGCCGCGCGCGCGGCGGGCGAACAGGCGGTGCTGGATCCCGCGGTCGACACCAGTGTCGTCGAAGAGGCCGTGAAGCTCGCGCGCAACGCGGGTTCGCGCGCCTTGCTCGTGATGCACCGAGGTCGTATCCAGATCGAGCGGTATTTCGGCGTCGACGACGGCTCCACGCCGATGCCCGCGGGACTCTTCGCGCGACCGCTGGCCGCGATGGCCGCCGGCGTGGCGCTCGGAGAAGGCCGCGTCGAGTCGCTCGACACGCCGGTCGAGCGCTACCTGCGCGAGTGGGAGGGTCAAGCTCGCGGCAGGATCACGCTGCGCCAGTTGCTCGAAGACACCAGCGGCCTCGAGTCCGGCGGCGAGGATGCGCGCGCATTGCTCGACGAGTCCGCCTGGAAAGATCCCGCGCGCCTGCTGCGCTTCGCGACCAGCCGCGGCGTGCGGCTGATATTGGGCAATGATCTCGAATCCACCGCGCTCGGGTTCAGGCTCGACCATGAGCCCGGCGGATTCCACAACGTGTCCCCGGTCAACGCGCAGCTCATCGCCGTCATCGTCGAACGCGCCACCGGAATTCCCTACGAACAATATCTCGACGAACGCGTCTGGCGTCCCGCGGGAGCGGGCACGGCGCGGCTGCAACTCGACCGGCGCGCGGGCATGCCGGCCGCTCACTGCTGCTGGCTGGCGGCGCCGCGCGACATGTTGCGCATCGCGAGCCTGCTCGCCACCGACGGCACGGTGGGCGACGTTCGGGTGCTGCCCGAAGGCTGGGCGGCGACGATGTCGGCGCCGTCGCGCGTCGACCCGCGGGTCGGCATGCAGCTGACGCGCATCGAGTTCGGCGGTGCGCAGTTCCTGCGCGCCGCGGACGCGGACGGCAGCGCGTTGTGGGTGGCCCCGCAACAGGACCTCGTCATCCTCGACATCGCGGGCGAGGGCGGCCTGGGCACCCCCGAGGTGCCCAAGCTCCTGATACGCGCCTTCGGGCTTTCGGGGTCCGACAGCTGACGCAAGAATCGGGTCGAAAGGAACTCGCACCCTGCGCACAATGCGGCCCATGGACACGACAGCCGAAGCCTTCATCGACAGCCGGGAGTTCGCGCGCATGACGCGCGCGATCGAATTCATCGAGCGCGAATACGAGCGCCAGCCACGGCTCGCCGAGATTTCGCGGCACGTCGGTCTGTCGGACTTTCATTTCAATCGTCTCTTTCGGCGCTGGACGGGCCTGACTCCCAGGCAATACCTCGCCGAAGTGACAAGCCGCGCGGCCGGCCGCGCGTTGAACAGCGAGGCTTCCGTGCTCGACGCGGCGCATGCCGTAGGACTCTCCGGCGGCGGACGGTTGCACGATCTGACAGTCACGCTCGACGCCATGACGCCCGGCGAAATCCGCGCGCGCGGCGCAGGAGTGGTGTTCCGCCATGGCGTGGCCAACACGCCGTTCGGAGCGGCGTTTATCGCGGAGACTGCGCGCGGTCTCACGCGCCTTTCGTTCATCGACGGCCGCGAGCACACGGAACTCGAAGAGCTGCGCGTCTTCTGGCCGCGGGCGGAATTCGTGCGCGACGAAAGCCGCGCGGTAGAGCTGGTGTCCGCCATCTGGGGTAACAAGCCTGCAGCGCTGCCGCTGGCGGTGTGCGGGACCAACTTCCAGGTGCAGGTCTGGCGGGCACTGCTCGAACTGGATCCCGGTTCGACGGTCACATACAGCGCCTTGGCGAGGAAGCTCGGTTGTCCGGACAGCGCGCGCGCCGTGGGAAACGCGGTGGGCGCGAATCCGATTGCTTGGGTGATTCCCTGCCATCGCGTTCTGCGCGCGGGTGGACAGCTCGGCGGTTATCGTTGGGGAACCGCTCGCAAACAGATGATTCGCCGCTGGGAAGAAAGGCGCGTCGGGTAGTCATAACGTTTTGATTATCCTTACGTGTCGGCCTGTTAGCGGTGCCATACTCGCCACCGTTAACGAATCCGGATGCCGCCGACACGATGTCAGACAAGCGCAGCCTCGCTACCCCGATCAGCATTGCCGTAGCCGTCATTTGCGCCGGATGGGCGATCTACGCCACGCAGCATCGGCCGACGGCGGGCGCTGCGTCCGCTCCGACCGCGGGTCCGCGTAGCGCCGCGCCCACTTTCGTATCGACCGCGCCGGTGCGTTCCGAACGCGTGTCGCAGAAGCTCGAGGCGCTCGGCAACGCGCGCGCCAACGAATCCGTCGACGTCAGTTCGAAGACCTCGAACATCGTCAGCGCCGTGATGTTCCGTGACGGCGAACGCGTGAAACGCGGACAGGTGCTGGTGCAGCTCGACGACGCGCAGGTGCGCGCGGATGTCGCCGAAGCCGAGGCCGCGCTCACCGACAGCCAGGCGCAATACAACCGCAGCCGCGAGTTGCTCAACACGCAGGTCTTGTCGAAGGCCCAGTTCGATCAGCTCGAAGCGAAACTCAAGGCCGATCGCGCGCGCCTCGCCGCGGCCAACGCGCGGCTCGAAGACACCGTGATCCGCGCGCCGTTTTCCGGGCGCGTCGGCCTGCGTCGCGTCAGCGTCGGTAGTTTGATCAACCCGGGCTCGGTCATCACGACGCTCGACGACACGAGCGTGATCAAGCTCGATTTCGCCGTGCCCGAGAATTTCGTCGCCGCGCTGCGCGAGGGACTCGCGGTGCGCGCCTCCGCGCCCGCCTTCCCGGGCCGCACGTTCACGGGCAAGGTCGCGAGCATCGATTCGCGCGTCGACATGGCCACGCGCTCGGTGACCGTCCGCGCGCTGCTCGCCAACGACGACGGCGCGCTGCGGCCCGGCATGTTCCTCAACGTGGTGCTCGCCAACGACGAGCGCGACGCGCTGGTCATTCCCGAGGAAGCCCTCTCGCCCGAGGCCGAGCGTCAGTACGTATTCGTGGTCAACGACGACAAGGTCGAGCGCCGCGAAGTGCGCATCGGCTCGCGCCGCCCCGGCAGCGTCGAGATCATCGGCGGACTGAATGTCGGCGAGCAGGTGATCGTCGAAGGCACGCAGAAGGTGCGCGACGGCGCGACAGTGCGTGTCGCGCAGCGCACCAGCGACAGTCCGTCGGAACGAGTCGATGCCGCCTCGCATGAGGCGAGCACGCAGCCGTCGAGCATCCGGCAATGATGATCTCCGAACTGTCGGTGCGTCGTCCCGTGTTCGCCACGGTGATGTCGCTGCTGCTGTTCATCCTCGGCGTGGGCGCCGTCTCGCGCCTGTCGCTGCGCGAGTTCCCCGACGTCGATCGGCCGGTGGTCAACATCGAGACGCGTTATCGCGGCGCTTCCTCGGACGTGGTCGAGTCGCGCATCACCCAGATCATCGAGAACGAGATCTCCGGCATCGAGGGCGTGGAGCGCCTCAATTCCTCGAGCCGCGACGAACGTTCGACCATCAACGTCGAGTTCACGCTCGAGCGCGATCTCGACAGTGCGGCCAACGACGTGCGCGAGCGACTGTCGCGCGTCGCGCAGCGCCTGCCGCTCGAGGCCGATCCGTCGCAGATCACCAAGGTGGACAGCGGCGCCGATGCGATCATCTGGCTCAACGTCGCGAGCACCCAGCGCAACATGCTCGAGATAACGGACTACATGGAACGTTATCTCGTCGACCAGTTCGCGACGATCGAGGGTGTGGCCAGCGTGCGCATGAACGGCGCGCGCCGCTACGCGATGCGCGTGTGGCTGTCGCGCGAGAATCTCGCCGCGCGGCAGCTCACCGTCGCGGACGTCGAGTCCGCGCTGCTGCGCGAGAACGTCGAACTACCGGCCGGCCGCCTCGAATCGCAGGAGCGCGAGTTCTCGCTGCGCACCGATACGAATCTCAGGACAGAGCGGGATTTCCAGAATCTCGTGGTCGGTCGTGGACCCGATGGTTACCTCGTGCGGCTCGGCGAAGTCGCGGAAGTGCGCCTGGCGTCGGACGACGACCGCAGCATCGCGCGCTCCAACGGAGCGGTGGGCCTGTCGATGGCCATCATTCCGCAGTCGAAGGCCAACGTGCTGCTGACTTCCGGGCTCGTGAAAGAGCGGCTCGCGCAGATCCAGCCCTCGCTGCCCGAGGACATCACGGTCGAGGTCAACATCGACAACGGCGTGTACATCGCCGCATCGCTCAAGAACGTGGTGTTCGCGCTGTCCGAGACGCTGATCCTGGTGCTGATCGTGATCTTCCTGTTCCTCGGCACCTTCCGCGCCACGCTGATCCCCGCCGTCACGATCCCGGTGTCGATCGTCGCCGCGGGCATCGTCATGCTGATGCTCGACTACTCGATCAACACCCTCACGATGCTGGGCGCGGTGCTCGCGATCGGCCTCGTGGTGGACGACGCGATCGTGGTGCTCGAGAACATCGTGCGGCGTATCGAGGGCGGCGAGCCCGCGGCGCTCGCATCGATCAACGGCTCGCGCGAAATCGGCTTCGCGGTGATCGCGACCACGCTGGTCCTCATGGCGGTGTTCGTGCCTGTGTCCTTCATGACCGGCGACACGGGCCGCCTGTTCGGCGAGTTCGGTGTGACCGTCGCCGCGGCCATCGGTTTTTCGGCGTTCGTCGCGCTCAGTCTCACGCCGATGATGACGGCGAAACTGTTCGCGAACGGCATGCCCAAATCGCGCATGACGGGCGGCATCGATCGTGTGTTCCACAACCTCGACGGAAAGTACGCCGCCGCGTTGCGCCGCGCGCTCGCGGGGCGCGGTCCGCTGTACATCGTCGGCGGCGCGATGGGCCTGTTCGGCCTGCTGCTCCTTCTGCTGGTGGTCGGCTGGCCGTTCTCCGGGCTGCGCATCCCGAGCGAACTCGCGCCGATCGAAGACCGCGCGTTCGTGCGCATCTTCATCACCGCGCCCGAAGGCTCGAGCATTCATTACCTCGACCGGCAGCTGCGCCAGGTCGAGGCCGTCGCGATGGAAGAGGTGGAGCGCGGCAATGCCCGGCGCGTGAACGCGCGCAGCGGCGGCTTCGGCCGCAACGCGGACTCGAATACGGGCATCGTGTTCATGCCGTTGAATCTCTGGGATGTGCGCGAGGAGAGCGCCGCCGACATCGTCGACCGGCTGCGCCAGCGTACGCAGGACATTTCCGGCGCGCGCGTGAACGTCAACCAGGGCGGCTCGCCCCTCACGCGCAACAGCACGCGTCCCCTGGCCATCGCATTGGGCGGCGGTGACTACGGGGAAATCGTGAAGTGGCGCGACAAGATCATGCAGCGCGTCGCCGTCGAGAATCCGCGCATTCTCAATCTCGAATCCGACTACCTCGAGCGCCAGCCGCGCGTCATCGTGCAGATCGACCGCAACAAGGCGGCCGATCTCGGTGTTTCGCTGCAAACCGTGGGTCGCACGCTCGAAACCATGCTGGGCTCGCGCATCGTCACCACCTTCGAGCGGGCGGGCGAGGAGTACGACGTGTTGTTGCAGGCGCGCACCGAGCAGCGTGCCTCGGTAGGCGATCTCGACAATCTCTACGTGCGCTCGGACAAGAGCGAGGACCTGATCCCCCTCTCGGCGCTGGTGCGCATCGAGGAACGGGCCGGACCCATGGAGCTGCGCCGCACCGACCGCATGCGCGCCATCGAGCTCGCCGGTTCGCTCGCGCCCGGTTACACGCTGGGCGAGGCCGTCGCGTACATGGAGCAGGTGATCCGTGAGGAGGCCCCCGCCGCGCAGATCATCTACAACGGCGAGACGTATCAGATGAAGAAGTCGGGCGACCAGTTGTGGATCACCTTCGGCTTCGCGCTGCTGGTCGTCTACCTGGTGCTCGCGGCGCAGTTCGAGAGCTTCATCCACCCGATCGTCATCCTGGTGACCGTGCCGCTCGCGCTCACGGGCGCGCTCGTCGGCCTGTTCCTGTTCAACTCGACCATCAACATCTTCAGCCAGATCGGCTGCATCATGCTGATCGGCATCGCCTGCAAGAACGGCATCCTGATCGTCGAGTTCGCGAACCAGCTGCGCGACCGCGGCGTCGAGTTCGTCGACGCGGTCATCCAGTCCTCCGCGACGCGCCTTCGTCCCGTGCTCATGACGAGCCTGTGCACGGCCTTCGGCGCCGTACCGCTCATGCTGGCTTACGGCGCGGGCGCGGAGAGCCGGGAGTCGATCGGCGCCACGGTGTTTTTCGGCACCATCGTCTCGCTCGGCATGACCTTGTACGTCGTGCCCTCGCTGTATCTGCTGATCGCCCGCAATACCCGTTCGCCCGAGTACATGTCGCGTCTCATCGATGGATTGCGGGGCAAACGCGAGCCCCGTGGCGCGACACCAACGGCGGCTCGGGCAGGTCAGGAAGCGAATTGACGCGAACTTGCCGGCATTTCGCCGGCAGATGGGTCCAAGCGCCGCGATCCTTTTGACATAAAGGCGGCAAAGCGACAGGCGCGCTGTCAACCGCTCCCGAACGCGCCAACTCCTTGATTCAAATGACGTAAAACTCGCTCCGGGGCGGGCTCCGGGAGGGTCGCTGGTAAACTTCCCCTCCGACGAATCCCGTTCACGCGTGTCCCTATGGCCCAGACCCCTTACAAGCAGCTCGAGCAGGAATGGAAACGCCTGCACGCCCTCCGAGGCGCGATGGCCGTGCTGCGCTGGGATGCCGCCGTGATGATGCCGAGAGGCAGCGCCGATGTACGCGGCGAGCAACTCGCGACGCTCGAGACCGAATACCACGGGCTCGTGACCGCGCCACGGATCACCCGCCTGCTCGACCGTGCGCAGGCCAACACGGCAAGCCTGCGCGACTGGCAGATCGCGAACCTGCACGAGATGCGGCGGCAGCGCGACTTCGCGATCGCGACCCCGGTGGCGCTGATCTCGCGTCTCGCCAGGGCCGCTTCAAAGGCCGAGGCGAAGTGGCTGCAGGCGCGCGAGACCGGCAAGTTCGAGGACTTCGCACCCCACCTCGAGGAGGTCGTGAACCTGGTGCGCGACAAGGCGCAGCTCCTGGCGCAGGCCCGCAACCTGTCTCCCTATGATGCGCTGGTCGACGAGTTCAGCCCGGGTCTCACCGCCGCCGAGATCGACGCGATCTTCAAAGGGCTCGGACGGCGTTTGCCCGGCATGATCCGCGAGGTACTCGCGCGGCAGGAGTCGCGACCCGTGCTGCCGATCACGGGCAAGTTCAGCGCCTCGAAGCAGCGCGCGCTGGCCGTCGAGGTCATGAAGGCGATCGGTTTCCGGTTCGATCGCGGCCGCCTCGACGAGAGCGAACACCCGTTCACCGAAGGCGTGCCGGGCGACGTGCGGGTCACGACCCGCTTCGATCCCGCCGACCCGTTTTCGGGCCTGCTCGGCGCGATCCACGAGACCGGTCACGCGATGTACGACGTCGGGCTGCCGGCCGAATTCTCGGACCAACCGGTCGGGCGAGATCGCGGCATGGCGCTCGAAGAGAGCCAGTCGCTGCTCATGGAAATGATCGTGAGCCGCAGCCGGCCGTTCGTGACCTATCTCAAGCCCCTGCTCGAGAAGCACTTCGGCGTCTCCGGCCCCGAGTGGTCGGAGGAAAACCTCTATGCACACCTCACGCGCGTGAAGCGCGGGCCCATCCGCGTCGATGCGGACGAACTCACCTACACCCAACACATCCAGCTCCGTTACGAGCTCGAGAACCAGCTGCTGTCCGGCCAGCTCGCGGTGCGCAACCTGCGCGACGCGTGGAATTCGAGCATGGAGATGCGCCTCGGAGTGAAGCCGCAGTCGGACCTGGAGGGCGTGCTGCAGGACGTGCACTGGGCCGTCGGATCCTTCGGCTACTTCCCGTCCTACGCCCTGGGCGCCGTGATCGCGGCGCAGTTCCAGGAGGCGATGCGGGCGGCGGTGCCGGAGCTCGATGCGCAGATCGCGCGCGGCGAATTCGCGGGCCTGATCGGCTGGCTGCGCGAGCACGTCCATAGTCGCGGCGCGAGCGTGAGCGCGCAGGAGCTCATCAGGCAGGCCACGGGCAAGCCGTTGTCGGCGGCCGCGGCGCTGCGTTATCTCGAATCCAAGTACCTGGAGCCCGAAACGGTTCTCGGCAGCGCCGCGGCATGACCGTGGAGGCCAGGGGGCTGTTCGGCGACTGGCGCGGGTACGCGCTCGTCGGCCTCACCGCCGTGTTCGCGATCGGCGCGCTGGTCGCGCCGGCGATGCCGCAGCCGCTGGCTTATCACTCCTTCGCCGACGGCCGGACCCTGTGGAGCGTCGCGAACTTCCTCAACGTCGGATCCAACCTGCCGTTCCTGGTCGCGGGCGGCCTCGGCCTCGTGTTGATCTGGCGAGGCGGCGGGCATTTCCAGGATGCGCGCGAGAGGCTGCCGTACAGGGTGTTTTTCGTCGGGGCGGCGATCACCTGCTTGGGCTCCTCTTACTACCACCTGGCTCCCGACAACCCGCGCCTGGTCTGGGATCGCCTGCCGATGACGCTGGGATTCACCGGGCTGGTCGCGGCCGCGGTCGCCGAACGAGTCGATCTCAAGCTCGGACTGCGCATCCTGTGGCCGATGCAGCTGATCGGGGTCGCGACCGTCGTCTACTGGGCGATGACCGAGCAGGCGGGGGCGGGGAACGTGATTCCCTACGCGGCCTTCCAGTTCTGGTCCATCGCGGTGATCGTGCTGCTGATATCCGCTTTCCCGGCCAGGCGTTACACGCAGGGCGGGCTGCTCGCGTGGGCGGCGGTGTGGTACTTCCTCGCGAAGGTCTTCGAGGCCTTCGATGCGCAGGTTTACGGCCTGCTGGGCGGGACGGTGAGCGGACACAGCATCAAACACGTCCTGGCGTCGTTCGCGGTGCTCGCGGTCGCGTGGCAGCTGCACGTGCGCCGCCCGCTTCCTTAGAATCCCGCACGCATGAACGCGTCCCCCGATTCCATCCCCGCGCTCGATCCCGCCTGGCCTTCGCAGACCGCGAAGAAGCTGGGCGCGCACCTGCGCGGGCTGGTCGGCAAGGCCATCGAGGACTACGGGATGATCGCGGAGGGCGATCGGGTCATGGTGTGCCTGTCGGGCGGCAAGGACTCGTACACGCTGCTCGACATACTGATGTCGCTCAGGCGCAGCGCCCCGATCGACTTCGAACTCGTCGCGGTGAACCTCGACCAGAAGCAGCCGGATTTTCCCGAAGAGGTGCTGCCAAACTACCTGCGCGGCATCGGCGTGCCGTTCCACGTCATCGAGCAGGACACGTACAGCGTGGTCAAACGCGTCATCCCCGAAGGCAAGACGATGTGCGGCCTGTGCTCGCGCCTGCGGCGCGGCGCGTTGTACCGCTGGGCCGCCGAGAACGGCATCACCAAGATCGCTCTCGGACACCACCGGGACGACATCGTGGAGACGCTGTTCCTCAACATGTTCTTCGGCGGCCGCCTCAAGGCCATGGCTCCGAAGCTCAAGTCGGAGGACGGCAGACACATCGTCATCCGACCGCTCGCGTACGTCGCGGAAACGCAGATCGAACGTTATGCGCGCGCGCGGCAGTTCCCTATCATTCCCTGCAAGCTGTGCGGGTCGCAGGACAACGCGCAACGCAAGGAGGTCAAGCGGATGCTCGCGGAATGGGAGAAACAATACCCGGGCCGCACCGAATCCATCTTCTCCGCGCTGCGCAACGTTTCACCCGGGCACCTGGCCGATCCCCGGAGCTTCGATTTCACGCGACTCGATGCCGAACGACGATAAACCCTTCATCAAGCCGGTCGACGAGGCGTATTGGGTGATCGAGGGCCGGCTGCTCGCCGGCTGTTATCCCGGAGGCAAGCGGCCGCACGACGTCGCGCGCCGACTCGGCGCGCTGCTCGACGCCGGCTTCGACGCGTTCATCGACCTGACCGAACCGGGCGAGCTGCCGCCCTACCAGCTCTATCTACCCGGGCACGTGCGTTACGCACGCAAGCCGATCCCCGATCACGGCGTGCCGCGCCAGGCGGCGCAGATGGGCGAGATCATGGCCGAGCTCGACGCGGCGCTCGCGGAAGGCCGGCGTGTCTACGTGCATTGCCGCGCCGGCATCGGCCGCACCGGCACGGTGATCGCGTGCCACCTGGTCGCGCGAGGTCTCGACGGCGATGCCGCGATCGCGGAGCTCAACGCATTGTGGCTGGGCAGCGATCGCTCGGACACCTGGCCGGAAGTGCCGGAGACGGTGGAGCAGATCGAGTTCATCCGCGATTGGGCCGCGAACAGCCACGACGCGATCCAGGCGCCCGACGTGCTCGACGCGGCGCGCAGCCTGCGCGAGCGATTCCAGGGAGCGCTCGTCGGGCTGGCGGTCGGCGACGCGCTCGCCGCGAACACGCAGTTCCGCAAGCCGGGGACTTTCGCGCCCGTGGGCGACATCCTCGGCGGCGGACCCTTCGATCTGCCGCGCGGTGCCTGGACCGACGATACGGCGTTGGCGCTGCTGACGGCCGAAAGCCTGATCGAGCGCGGCTTCGACGCACACGACCAGGTGGCGCGATTCTCGCGCTGGCAGCGGGAAGGGCATGGCAGCGCGACCGGACAGTGCGTGGGCATCTCGGCCAACGTGGCCCGGGCGCTGGCCGCCGCGCAGTACAAGGGGAAGCCGTTCGCCGGGTCGCACGATCCCCAGTCGCTCGACAAGGACCCGCTCTCGCGCGTGGCGCCGGTCGTGATGTACCACCTGGCGCAACCCGCCGAGGCCGTCGCCCGCGCGGTGGACGCGGCGCGCATCACGGCGCAGTCGCCGGTGGTGCTCGATTGCGTGCGACTGCTGGCCGCGATGCTCCACCAGGCGCTGACCGGCAAGGACAAGGCCGCGATCCTGCGGCCGCCTCGCGAGCTGTGGGCCACCACCGGAACCCGACCCGAAGTGATGGGCATCTACGAGGGTTCCTACCAGCGAAGGGGCGAGCAGGAGGTTACGGGGGGCGGAAACGCGGCGAGCGCGCTCGAGGCCGCGCTCTGGGCGTTCAGCCGCGGCGCGAATTTCCGGGACGGGGCCCTGCTGGCCGCGAACCTCGGGCGCGACTGCGACGTGGTGGCCGCGATCCATGGGCAACTCGCCGGGGCGAGCCTCGGGGTGAGCGCGATTCCCGGAATCTGGCGTAACAGCCTGATGAGACAAGAAGTGGTCATCGACAGCGCCGACCGGCTGCTGGCTCATGCCCTCGTGACCCTCGGATCGTGAATTCGCGCGGCCGCGGACCCGTTCCGCGTGGCGCGCGACTCGCTTAAAGTTGCGGCCATGACGTCAACGCGTACTCCCCGCGTCCGGCGGGCTGCGCGCTCCTGGACCCGCATGACCGACGAACAATTGCTCGGCATGCGTTTCTGCGATCTGAAACTGAAGATCGAACGCACGCCGCTCGCGCGCCGTGTGCGGCGTCTGTACCGCGAACTCGACAAGCGTCAGATCAGGTTCCGTCCTCACGTGTGGCTCTCGGAGGAGTGGTTTTCTCCCGACGGTGTGCCGGGCATCGCCGTGCCGTTCTACCTCGCGCACCCGCGGCTCGAACGGCTCGAGCGCCGCATGATGCGCAACGTCGAAGGCGGCAGCGCCGAAAGCGCGATGCGTATCCTGCGTCACGAGGCCGGCCACGCCATCGACACCGCGTACCGGCTGCGGCGCCGCAAGAGCTGGCGCCAGGTCTTCGGGCCGGCGTCGTTGCCTTATCCGGATACCTATCGCGCGCGCCCCGGCAGCCGGCGTTACGTGCAGCACCTCGGCGAGTGGTACGCGCAGTCGCATCCCTGCGAGGACTTCGCCGAGACCTTTGCCGTGTGGCTCAAGCCGAATTCCTCGTGGCGCCGCACGTACGCGCAATGGCCGGCGTTTCACAAGCTCGAATTCGTGGACGAATTGCTGTCGAAGGTGCGCAACTCGAAGGCGCCGGTGCGCAACCGTGCCGTCGTCGAGCCGCTGATCGACAACAAGCGCACGCTCGCCGATCACTACCGCCGCAAGCTCAAGCGCTACAACATCTACCGCCGCACGGTCACGGATCACCTGCTCGAGCGCATGTTCGCGAGCGAGCGGCCCAACGCGCACGCCCGCCGCGCGAGCACGTTCCTGCGCGCGCACTCGACCGCGCTCGTGAGCTCGGCGATGCGCGAGCTCGACGCCGAGCGTTACAGCGTCGAACAGATCCTGCGCATGATCCTCGAGCGTGCCGAGAAGCTGCACCTGTGGGTGCGCGGCAGCCGTCGCGACGCGCTCAAACACACTCGCTGGATGCTCGTGTACCTCACGCGCCTGTATGCGCAGGGTGAAAGTCCGCGACTCTCCTTATGAAGCGACTGCGCACGCTGGTCGTGATGCATTCCACGCTGGTCCCTCCCGATAGTCTCGAAGGACACAGCGCCAAAGACATCGAAGAATGGCGCACCGAGTACGACGTCGTTTCGACGTTGAAGAAATCGGGCCACGAAGTGCGTTGTCTCGGAATTTCCGACAGCGTGGAGGAGCTACGCGCCGTCATCGGTGAGTGGAAGCCCGAGATCGTCTTCAACCTGCTCGAGGAATTCGACGGCATCGTCACCTACGACCAGCACGTGGTCGCGTTCCTCGAGCTGCTCCGCCAGCCATACACCGGCTGCAATCCGCGCGGCCTGCTGCTCGCGCGCGACAAGCCGCTGTCCAAACAATTATTGAGCTATCACCGCATCCCCTCGCCGCAGTTCGCCGTCTTCCGCCGCGGCATCAAGCTGCGCCTGCCGCGCAAGATCAAGTACCCGCTGTTCGTGAAATCGACGACCGAGGACGCGTCGCTGGGCATCTCGCAGGCCTCCATCGTCACCGACAAGGAGCAGCTCAGGCAGCGAATCGAGTTCGTGCACGACCAGGTGCAGACCGACGCGCTGGTCGAGGAGTACATCGAGGGCCGCGAGCTGTACGTGGGTGTGATGGGCAACGACCGGCTCACGCGATTGCCCGTGTGGGAAATGAAATTCGGCTCGCTGGCCGAGACCTCGGCGGGCATCGCGACACGCCGCGTGAAGTGGGACAAAAAGTACCAGAAGAAACACGGCATCGACACGTACGAGGCGAAGGAGCTTTCTCCCGCCATCGTGGCGCGGCTCGACAAATTGTCCCGGCGCGTTTATCGCAGCCTCGGATTGTCGGGCTGCGCGCGTATCGATTACCGCATGAACGCGGAAGGCCAGATCTACGTGATCGAGGCGAACCCGAACCCCAACCTCGCCGCGGAAGAGGACTTCGCGCAGTCCGCGAAGGCCGCGGGTGTGAGTTACCCCGAGCTTCTGGAGAAACTCCTCACGCTCGGCACTGCTTATCAGGCAGAGTGGCGCGCCTACTACGGATGAGCGCCAGAGGGGTGAACCGAATGCGATCCTGGACGAAATACTGCCTGCCGGCGCTGGCGGTGCTCACTCTCGGCGCCTGCGTCAACCAGCAGGAAAAAACCAAGCGCGAAATCCAGAAGTTCATGCAGACGTCGACCGGCGAATACCGGAACGATGCGGGCGAAGAACTCGTCATGGTCCCGATCTACTCGCGCATGATCGGCATGGACACGATCTACGTGGAACGCACCACCGCCGCGGGAACCTCGAGCCGCATCGTGTCGCTCGAGATCGGCAAGAACGGGATCATCCAGCTCGCGTACGTCTTCGTGCAGCAGAACCAGTGGCGCAACCTGCGCGAGAACCCGGAGTTGTTCAGCGCGTTGCTGCCCAAGGACGTGCGCGCCGCCGGCACCTGCGACATCAAGGTCGCCGAGGACAAGAACTCCGTGTCGTACTCGTGCGGCGGCACTCCGCCGACCGACTACCAGCGCGTCCAGCACGAACTGGTCAACTGACCCGGATCAACCGATCGGAATCGGCAGATCCGGGTCGCTCGCGATCCGCGCTACTCGCGCGTGTGCGACTCCATCCAGTCGAGGACCGTGCCGTACCAGAAGATGCTGTTGGCCGGCTTCAGGATCCAGTGATTCTCGTCGGGGAACACCACGAAGCGGCTCTCGACGCCGCGCCGCTGCAGCGCCGTGAAAGTCGCGAGTCCCTGTGAATAGGGCACGCGGAAATCGAGCTCGCCGTGGATCACGAGCATGGGCGTGCGCCACTCGCTGACGTAGTTAGCCGGGTTGAAACGCTCGTGGATCTCTGGCGTCTTGAAGTACGGCCCGCCGTTCTCCCACTCGGTGAACCACAGCTCCTCGGTCGTGTAGTACATCAGGCGGGTGTCGAAGATGCCCGCGTGATTGACGATGCAGCGGAAGCCGTCGGGCCACTTTCCCGCGATCCAGTTCTGCATGTAGCCGCCGTACGAGGCGCCGAGCGAACACGCGCGCTTGCCGTCGAGCCACGGGTACTTCTGTTGAGCCGCCGCGAGGCCCTTCCGCAGATCCTCGAAGGGCCGGTCGCCCCAGTGCTGACTGATCGAATCCGTGAACGCCTGGCCGTATCCCGGCGACCCGTGGAAGTCGATGATGACGACGGCGAATCCACGCGCGGCGAACGCCTGCGCGTTCCAGCGCCAGTTCCACTGGTTCTGCAGGCTCACCTGCGGACCGCCGTGCACGAGGAACGCGATCGGGAATTTTCGCTCCGCCGAGAAGCCGAACGGCTTCACGACGTACCCGTGGACGGTCTCGTCGTTCCATCCCTTGAAGTCGAACTGCTCGAACGGCGACAACGTGCGCGCGGACAGAATCGACTCGTTGCTCGACGTGATCCGGCGCGGTGCCGCGCGGCCGCCTTCGAGCAGGTAGAGATCCGGCGGTGTGGCGAGATCGTGCCACACCACGATGTTGCCCTTCGGGCCGGGCGAGAACTCGGTCACCGCGCCCGGGCCCGAGACCGGCGTCACGCGGCCGCTCGCGGAATCGATGGCGAAGAGCCGCGTCTGGCCTACGTCGCTCGCGGTCGCCAGCAGCGTGCGCCCGTCGCGCGCGACGTCGAGATGTTGCACCGAGCGATCCCAGTCGGGGGCGAGATCGCGGATCTTGCCTTCGTGGGAGATGCGGATGCCGAAACGGTCAGCTTCGAAGCCGGGCTTGCTCATCGCGATCCAGGCAAGTGCGCCATTGCGCAAGAACTTCGGCTGCGTGTCCCAGGCCGGGTTGTCGGCGGTCAGATTGCGCGGCGCCTTCAGGCCATCGACCGGCGTCTCGTAGAGATCGAAGTTCGTCGACCAGGGTTCTTCGCGGCCCGCGACGCGCGCCGAGAACACGAGGCGCGCCCCGTCCGGGCTGAACGTGTATTCCTCGGCGCCGCCGAAGGGCTTGGAGGGTACGTCGGCATCGAGTGTGCGGCTGAGGTTGATCGGATGGCCCGCACGGCCGTCCAGCTCGAGTTTCGTGACGAACAGGTTCGAGCGCGTGCCGTTCTTCCACGTGTCCCAGTGCCGCACGAACAGCGAATCATAGGTGCGCGCCGACGGGCGGTTCGGCGCCGTCGCATCGAGGCGCTGGCGCGTGCAGGCGAGCTGCACGCAATCCGGGAACACCGCCATGGAGATCGCGAGGCGCTGGCCGTCCGGCGATACGGCGAACGAGCCTACGTCGAGTGGATAGTCGGTGATCTGCACGGCTTCGCCGCCGGCGAGCGGCAGTCGCCACACCTGCATCGAGCCGGCGCGCGACGACAGGAAATAGATGGACGTGCCGTCGGCCGACCAGCGCGGATGATTGTCGGTCGCGGAGTGTTGCGTCAGGCGGCGCGGTTTCGCGTCCGCGCGGTTCAGGTCGACGAGCCACAGGTCGGTGCGGCCGCGATTCGCTTCCTTGTCCGTCTCGCGCAGCACGTAGACCGCGAGCCGGCCATCGGGCGAGACCTGCGGATCGCTGACCCGCGCGAGCATGTTGAGGTCGGTCGGTGTGAAGGCGCGCGACGCGTCCTGCGCGCCGGCTTGCGGGCCGAGTCCGCCCGCGATCACCAGCGCGGTGTACAACAAGATCGTTCTCATCCCGATTCTCCTCGTTAACATGCAAGCCATGAATCCGCGTGCGGTGCGCGCCATCTGTTTCGATCTCGACAACACGCTGTGGGCGGTCGAGCCGGTACTGGCGCGCGCGGAGCGCATTCTCTACGAATGGCTGGGGCCGCGGTACCCGAAGATCCCGGAGCGTTTTCCGCCGGAGCGCATGCTGGAGGCGCGCGCGGCCCTGCTCGCCGAAAATCCCGGCCGATCGCACGATCTCACCTGGCTGCGCCGCGAAGCGCTGGCGCGTGCGGCCGAGGACGTGGGCTACATGCGGGACGTCGCGCACGAGGCCTTTGCCACCTGGCACGCCGCGCGCAACGAAGTCGAGCCGTTCCTCGAGGTGATTCCGGCGCTCGAAGCGTTGCGCGCGCGGTTTCGTCTCGCGACGCTGACCAACGGCAATGCCGACCTCGTCGCCATCGGAATTTCGCACCATTTTGAAGTCAATTTGAACGCCGCTGCACTCGGTTGCGCCAAGCCGGATCCGCGCTGTTACGCGCGCCTGTCGGAGTCCTTGAAGCTGAAACCCGCGGAAATCCTGTTCGTTGGCGATGAACCTCAAGCCGATGTGGCAGGTCCACGTGAAGTTGGCATGCAAACTGTATGGGTCAATCGAACCCGTGCGGAGTGGCCCGCCGGTTTGCCCCCGGCGGACGCCGTCATCACCGACCTCACAGGCCTGGTGACGTTGTTTGCCGGGACAGTGTGAACGGGGCCACGCCGCTCGTCCGCGGTTAGCAATCGCCGCTGGCTGCTGCCAGCAGCGGATTCGCGACGAGTCGACGATAACGGCTCCTGCGTCACGGAACGCGCGCGCGCATCGCGTTCAACTGTGCTCGACCGTATGCCGATACGCGGGTTGACGGAGGTTTGCGAAATGACCATCCAGATGGTTGCGAATCTGAAGGAGTTCTTCCGCGACGCCTTGCACGACGCGCTCACCCATCAGCAGGTCGTGGTCGAAGGAGAAACCGAACACTACGTGGTGAACATGCTCACGCTGTTCGCCGATACCGACGCGCTCTACGAACGAACACCGGGACAACCCGAGCGCTCGCGAATGAAACCCCTCGCGATCATGCTCGGTGAAGCGCTCGAAGCCCCGACGCAGGAGCAGCGGCTGCGCGGCCTGCAACGGCTCGGCGACGTCTCGCTGTTCCTCTCGGGATTTTTCGCGGCGGGCTTCGCGCGCAAGCTCGTCGACATCGACTATCACATCGCGATGGGCGGCCGCGCCTACGGCACACTCGCCGAGACCTGTCCCGCGACGCGCGGCCGCACGATGCGTCAGGTGTTCGCGGAACTCGCCGAGAAATTCGTGCCGATGGTCGATGCACTCAACGAGATCAGCGAAAGCTCCTACCAGCATTCGGCGCAGGACCGGTTGCGGCTCTACGAGATGTGGGTGAAGACCGGCAGCGAACGCTCGCGCAAACTGCTGCGCAAGCTCGGACTCGAACCCGTGCCGGCTGCGCGCACGACTCTCGCGCACTGACGGGCGACGGATGAGCTCCGGTACGCTCGCCGCACTCCAGGACGCACTCACCGACATCTATGATCTGCCGGCGACGCCCGACATCGCCGAATACCTGCTGACCGATCGCGCGCGCCTCGCCATGATGAGCGATCGCGTGAGCGACGAGCAGTTGCTCGTCGCCGAGGACGGCGACACGGTGTCGCTCGCGTTGTACATCGACGCCGCGGTTCTCGAGAGGCTCGAGCGCTGCGATCCGTTCGCGGCGCTCACGCACGAGAATCTCGCCGACTACATGACCGCCGCGGAAGGGGTGAGTCATTTCGTGTACGTTGCCTGGAACGCGGGTCACGACAAACCAGTGACTCTGCTCGAGCTCGAGCTGCAGGCGGAGATCGACAAGTACGTGCTGGGCGCGTGGCTGTTGCGCAAGCAATGCGGACGATATCCGCGCGAGCTGCACCGCGTGTTGTTCGATCGCGCGCGCGTCGATCCGGAGGCGGCCGCTGGCCGCGTCGGGCTCTATCGCACGGCGTCGGCGTACGCGGCGCGTTTCTGTCGCAAGGTGGCCGCGCGCCTCGAGCGTTCGCGCAGGGGCGCGAGCAACTCGCTGCTCGCGGAACTGCGGCGGTTCTATCGCCTCGGAAACGCGCGCAAGCTCGCGCACATCGAACGTTTCGCGTGAAACGTCCGCGCGCCGCGGCCGCGACTACTCGACGTCGCTGTCGTCCTGCTGACGACGCGCTTCCAGCTCGCGCTTCAACTTGATCCACTCACCCAGCTTGCGCAGGTCGCGCTTGGCCGGAGTCTTCTTCGGTTCCGGCGCGGTGGTGCCGTAGCCCGCGCGCGCGTAAGGATCGAAGCCGTTGGCGCGTGAGCGTTCGACGGTGAGTTTCGCGTTTTCCCCGCGCGCGGGCGTGGACTGGATGCTGAGCGGTTCGCGTTCGAGCAATTCCCCGGCGTAGCCCGCGTCGATCCACTCGACGCGCGCATTGCCCCGATCGTCGTGAACGATCTGCGATGCGCGCCGCCGGTTCGTCGCAGGCGGGCGATTTTCATTGGATTTATCGTCTTTCACGGCCCCAGTATGAACGAGCCGGAAAAACCGTGTTTTGACATAGCGAACAAATCGGACACACCGGATCGCGGCCTGTGAGCCGGTTCACGCAATTTTTTTGCGCGATGCGGCTCGCAGGATCCCGATGATGGTCTTCGCGTCCTTCAGCTCACCGTTCTGCGCGCGCGCCACGGCGAGGTCGAGCGGCCACCACTCGACCTCGAACACTTCGCCCGATTCCGGCGCGCCCGCGGCGGGCGTCAGGTCGGTCGCGAGGTAGAGGTGGATGACCTCGGTGAACACGCCGGGCGAGCTGAAATACTCGCCGAGCGACTCGAAGCGGCCCGCGCTCACCGAGGCTTCCTCCACGAGCTCGCGGCGCGCGGTGACGTCGGGAGGCTCGTCGGGTTCGAGCTTGCCGGCCGGCAGTTCGTGGATGTAACCGCCCGCCGCATGCCGGTACTGCCGCAGCAGGCACACTCGCTCCCGCTCGTCGATCGCGACCACCGCGGCGCCGCCGGGATGACGCACGATCTCGAGCGGGAGGCGAACTCCGTTCGGCAAGTCGACGGTGTCGACGCTCACGCGTATCACGCGGCCCTCGTAAATCATTTTCTGTTCGATCAACATCGGCCGAGTGTAACCGCACGCACCCTGCCGGCCGCGGTTGGTAGTAAGGTCGGCGCCGGACGAAAGCGCGAACTTGTCGCGCGCTCGGAACGGCGCCCATAATCAGGGCAACCGGCGTCTTGCTCGCCCGGACCGATCCGGATCAAAAAAGCGTCACATTCCGGTGCATCCGCACGTGACGGCTGTCACGGCTCGCGGAGCGCCCGGGCCTGTTTTCGAGTGCATTTCATATATTGTTGTATTGATGTCCACGGCTGAAAAACTCGGATCCCTGAACGCGCCGCAGAAGCGGGCGGTCACCTATGGCGCGCCCGTTCCCGGTGGGAAGGGTTTTCGCGCGGGGCCGCTGCTGATCGTCGCGGGCGCGGGCACGGGCAAGACCAACACGCTCGCACACCGCGTCGCGCATCTCGCGATGAGCGGCGTGGATCCGGCGCGCATCCTCATGCTGACGTTCACGCGCCGTGCGGCAGTCGAGATGAAGCGTCGCACGAACGAAATCCTGCGCGAGGCGCTCGACGACAAGCTCGGCGGCAAGGCCTCGCAGCTGTCGCAGCGACTCACCTGGGCCGGCACGTTCCACTCGATCGGCAACCGGCTGTTGCGCCACTACGCGAAACACGTCGGCCTCGATCCCTCGTTCAGCGTCCTCGATCGTTCCGACGCGGCCGATCTGCTCGACACCGTGCGCACGGAGCTGGGGTATTCCGGCAAGGGCCAGCGTTTCCCGCGCAAGGACACCTGCCTCGGCGTCTACTCGTATCGCGTCAACACGCAGAAGTCGCTCAAGGACACTCTCGAGGCCCAGTATTCGTGGTGCGCGCACTGGGAAGAAGACATCAACAAGCTGCTGCGCGCCTACGTCGAACGCAAGACGCAGTTCAGCGTGCTCGATTTCGACGACCTGCTGCTCTACTGGCACGCGATGATGAGCGAGGAACAGATCGCGAAGTCGGTCGCCGCCAATTTCGACCACGTGCTGGTCGACGAATACCAGGACACCAACAAGCTGCAGGGCGACATCCTGCACGCGCTCAAGCCCGACGGCCAGGGCGTGACCGTCGTCGGCGACGACGCGCAGGCTATCTACTCGTTCCGCGCCGCCGCGGTCGAGAACATCCTCGGCTTCCCGGACCGCTTCCGTCCCCGGGCCGAGGTCGTCACGCTGGCGCAGAACTACCGCTCGAGCCAGAGCGTGCTCGACGCGGCGAACGCGCTCATGGCCGACGCGCCGCGCCAGCATCGCAAGCACCTGCTGTCGATGCGCGGCCAGGGTCCGCGTCCCAAGCTCGTGACCGTGGACGATCTGCCCACGCAGGCGGAGTTCATCTGCACGCGCGTGCTCGCGTCGCGCGAGGCCGGCATTCCGCTGCGCCGGCAGGCCGTGCTGTTCCGCACCGGTTCGCACAGCGACGTGCTCGAGGTCGAGCTCGCGAAGCGCAAGATCCCTTTCGTGAAATACGGTGGCCTCAAGTTCATGGAGGCATCGCACGTCAAGGATCTGCTCGCGGTGCTGCGCTGGGCGGACAATCCGCGCAATCAGCCCGCGGCGTTCCGCGTACTGCAGTTCATGCCCGGCATGGGCCCCGCGAACGCGAAGAAAGCGCTGGACCATTTCGTCGCGAACAATTTCCAGTGGGCCTCGTTCGACAAGTTCGAGCCACCGACCGATACGCGCGTGCCCTGGATCAAGTTCTGCGAGCTGTTCAAGGCGCTCGGCGAGCCGGCGCGCGAGTGGCGCGGCCAGATCAACATGATCCGCGAGTGGTACAAGCCGCACATGGAGCGCATGTACGAGCACGTGCACACGCGCATCGGCGACCTCGACCAGCTCGAATTGCTTTCGTCGCAGTACCCGACTCGCGAGCGGTTCGTCACCGAACTCACGCTCGATCCGCCGCACGCCTCCGGCGACCTGTCGGGGCAGCCGCTCATGGACGAGGACTACCTCGTGATCTCGACCGTCCATTCCGCCAAGGGCATGGAATGGGATCACGTCTACGTCCTCAACGTCGTCGACGGCAGCTTTCCCAACGAGTTCTCGACGGGCAAGCCCGAACTGCTCGAGGAAGAGCGGCGCCTGCTCTACGTGGCGATGACCCGCGCGCGCAACGAACTCACCTGCGTGGTGCCGCTGCGGTTCCAGATCACGAGCCCGCGCAGCACGGACGGACACGTCTACGGGGCGCGCAGCCGCTTCCTCACCGAGAAGGTGATGAAGTGCTTCGACGAACAGGTGTTCCAGAGCGCGAACGTCGAAGTGAAGATCCAGGAAGCCGCCGCCGAATCCGGCACGATCGACGTCGCCTCGCGCATCAAGCAGATGTGGTAGGGGGGCTGCCCCCTGCGGGGCAGTGGTTTGCCCCGCTTTCGATCCGATCGAGCCCGGATGCGGCGGACATCGCCGCGGACCGCGGCTAACATCGCCGGCATGAACGATCCCGTCACGCAATTCCAGATCCTGTCGAAGTCACCCGACGAAACGGCCGCGTTCTACGGAACCCTGTTCGGCTGGAAAGTCGATGCGAACAATCCCATGGGTTACCGCCGGATCGACACGGGATCGAGCTCGGGAATCCAGGGCGGGATATGGCCGGCCCCGCCGCATGCGCCGAATTTCGTGCAGCTCTTCGTGAGGGTGCCGGACGTCGCGGCGTCGGTCGCCGAGGCCACGCGGCTCGGCGCGAAGGTCCTCATACCCGCGACCAAACTACCCGAGGGCGACGAAATGGCCGTACTGCTCGATCCGCACGGCATGTCGTTCGGAGTCGTCCGTCAGGCGGGCAGCTGATGACGCGCGCGCGCCAGCGCGCATTCCTTGACGAGGGCTTCGGAAGGTTCTGCGAGACCGCTGGTATCGCGCCAGGCGCCGTCGGCGCCGACATCGAGCATGCCGAGCCGCAGCAGGCGTGACAGCGCGTCATTGAGATCGTCGACATCCAGGCCGAGGCGCCGCGCGGCCCAGCGCATGTCGGGGCGGAAATCCGGTTCGCGGACCAGTTCGAGCAGTTTCCAGTGCGCCGGATTGGATACGATCGCGCTCGCTTCGCCCAACCAGTGCACGTGGCGCGCCTGCGCCGCGAACGCCGCGGGATCACATGACGAGGACGCGACGTACATCTCGGCTTCTTCGCGCCCCATGCCGAGCCGCGCCGCCCAGGCGCGCAGCGCATCGTCGGGAGCCGGCCGCAAGCCGCGCAGGAACTGCGACAGGGTCGAGTGGTCGACCCCGAGCCATTCGGCGAACGCGCGCAGCGAATAACGCCGGTTGACCGCGCGTCGCCGATGCAGCTCCGTGCGCAGAAGTTCGCGCAGGTCCGGTGGATGGCCGGGAATGGTCTTCATGGTTCCGCCGTCATGGCCGCGCGAAAAAAAGAACCCCGCGCGAGGCGGGGTTCTCATCGAACATCTGCGGCTAGTTAGCCCGGATCAGCGGCGGAACGGACCACCACCACCCTGGCGCGGACGCGGCGGACGTTCCTGCGCTTCGTTGACGCGCAGCGGACGCCCGTTCATCTGATAGCCGTTGAGTCCCTGGATCGCGGCTTGCGCCTCGCCCGAACCCATCTCAACGAAACCGAAGCCACGGGGCTTGCCCGTTTCGCGGTCGTTGATCAGCTTCACTGAATCGACTTTGCCATGGCGCTCGAAGAGCACCTTGATATCTTGCTCGGTTGCCGAGAAGGGCAGGTTGCCCACGTAGATCGTCGTCATCCCAGACATCTCGCTCAGAAAGCGGACAGCGGCAGGAGGCGGTCTCCTGCATGTACCGCGGGAAGTTGAAAACAGGTCAAGGCTTCAAGACACACGCTAGTTGGATCAATTCGCAGCTCTTGGGACCGCGGCCTGCACCGG